>CAZKKW010000006.1:17924-53334 GCA_964553335.1 uncultured Hyphomicrobiales bacterium
GTGATCCGTTTGCTCCAAAATCAATGACATTGATGGGCGGGCCAATTGATACGCGGATCAATCCAACAGTTGTGAATGAGTTAGCGCAGAAAAACGATCTTGATTGGTTTGAAAACAACGTCATCATGACCGTTCCTTTCCCGCACCCTGGTGTGATGCGTCGGGTCTATCCAGGTTTCTTGCAACTTTCTGGTTTCATGAGCATGAATTTGGACCGTCATGTTAGTGCGCAACGTGAGTTTTATAACCACCTTGTTGAAGGGGATGGTGAATCGGCTGACAAACATCGCGAATTTTATGACGAATATCTGGCCGTGATGGATTTAACCGCTGAGTTTTATCTTCAAACTGTCGATACAGTCTTCATCCGTCATGCCCTTGCAACAGGTGATATGATGCACCGTGACGCACGCGTGAAAACTGAGGCGATCAAGAATGTGGCTCTTTTCACCGTTGAAGGTGAGAAAGACGACATTTCTGGTGTTGGTCAAACAGAAGCCGCTCATAAGCTCTGCTCGAACCTTCCAGACGATAAGCGCATGCACTATGTGCAGCCAGAAGTTGGTCATTATGGGGTGTTTAATGGCTCACGCTTCAAAAAAGGGATCCGGCCTAAGATTACAGAGTTTGTATTAAAGGCCGATCAAGCCACAAAAGCGGCACGAAAACCTTCAACCAAAAAGAAGACGGCGCCTGCTAGAAAATCGGCTAAAAACTAAGCCAACAACCCATGGCTGCCTAATGTTTGCCCCATTGAAAACCTCTGAAACGCTTAGTTTTTGGGGTTTTTTCTTGAATAATCACCTCATCATCACCATATCTTGAAGTAAGCGGGGACCAATGGTTCGCTGTTTTGCGGCAGGGCGGTTTCCGAATGCATCTGACTAAGATGGAAATTTTGAATCAAAACTGTGAGGTATAAAATGGTTCATTCACAGACTGCTTCTACTGCGTCTGATGACTCGTCAGCTCCGTTCCTTAAACCGGGTTGGGCTCCACTCAATATCTTCTTGATGATTGTTGGCTTCGTGCTGTTTTGGCCTTTGGGCCTTGCCATGCTCGGCTTCAATCTTTGGGGACACAAACTAGGAGAATTCAAGGACGATATGAAAAAATCTTTTGCTGTTCAAACCGATTGGATGACGTCTAATCCAGATCGTGCATCTTCAACAACCGGCAATGCAGCGTTTGATGCGTTTCGTGAAACCGAGTTGCAGCGCCTTGAAGAAGAGCGCGCGAAACTTGATGCAATGCGTAAAGATTTTGATGATCATCTTGAAAGTTTGAGACAGGCACGCGACCAAGAAGAATTTGATCGCTTTATGTCTCAACGCAAAAAGAAATAGCGTCATCTTCGATTAGGTTCTGAAACCTTAGATATGATGTTACGATAAAAGGAATACGGGGTCTTTGGCCCCGTTTTCTTTTGCCTGCTCAAAATGCCAATTTCCCCTATGCGAACAATTAGCGAGTCACTTATAATAGGTGAATGTTCGGTTCTTTTTTCTCTCCATCTAAATCCGCCGGTTCAAAGCCGGCTTATCAGCAAAGCATGATGCTTGAGATCAATGGCCAAGATGTGCCGATCCAAATCAAACATAATGATCGTGCAAAAAGGTATACGTTGCGGATGCCGCAAGTGGGCACCACACCAATTCTAACCATCCCCAAATACGGAACCCATGATGAAGCTGTCGATTTTGCGCGCCGTCATACAGGATGGCTTGCTGCCCGAATTGCTGACCGGCCTCAATTGACCGCATTTGAACCGGATGTCTTGGTGCCTTTGCGCGGCAAACCGCATCGATTGGTATCAAGCGGTAAAGCGCGCGGCGTGGTTCATGTGATTGATGAGGAGCCAACACCTTTGATAAGTGTGTCTGGTGATCCCCGTCATTTTGAACGGCGCCTAACAGATTGGCTAAAAGAGCAAGCAAGGGCAGATATCACTGCTGCTTGCCATTACCACGCTAATAATCTTGGGCTTCATTTCCGTTCTATCTCAATTCGAGATCAAAGAACCCGTTGGGGCTCTTGTTCAACAGGAGCGAGATTGAATTTTTCTTGGCGTTTGATTTTAGCGCCACGTGAAGTTTTGGACTATGTTGCAGCGCATGAAGTGGCTCATCTACAGGAAATGAATCATAAACCGCAGTTTTGGGCGCTGGTTGAAAAGACATGTCCTGAGATGGCGGTGCATAAATCTTGGCTTAGAAAGCATGGGACAGCACTGCATTCATATGGTTCTTTGTGAGATTTCGTTGAAAATTTAATTGTTCAATGCGGCCTATGGTAAATGCATTATGAACATGTTTTTCAAAATTAATTCAATTTTTAATATAAATAGTTTTGAATTCATGGAAAATGTTCATTTTTTCGCAAATATTGACTGGATTTTAGTCAATTTAATACTCTCTTTACGCTATATCGGGTGGAAAAATACCTAGAAGTTTATTGGTTTGAATTAACTGTAGTGAAAGAACTTTTTTGTAGTGTTGGCTCATCGATGGCTCCGGACATGAATTAGAGGGCCACGTAATAGTTTAACACAAGTGATCAAATAGGAGCTCACTATGAAACTTTTTAAGCAATTCCGTAAGGACGAAAAAGGCGCAACAGCTATTGAATATGGTCTGATTGCTGCACTTATCTCAGTTGTAATCATCGCAGCGCTTACTGCGTTGGGTCCACAGCTTGACATCGCGTTTACTGGTGTAGCTGACGCTGTAACAGGCGCCAACTCAACAGCTGGTGTTTCAACTGGAAGTAACTAAGTCGCCGCGTATGGCACTAGTTACCTTCTTGAAACTGCAATTGAACCAATTTGGTTGATGGCGCAGTTTTCATGAAATAGACGATTGAAAAACGGGGGCTTTTGCTCCCGTTTTTTGTTGAAATTATAAACATTCATCTTAATGATCTGATCGATGAATGAGGGGGCGTAAATTGGCTTACATTGTACTTGCATTATTCTCGGCTTTGATGGTCTATGCGGCATATTCAGATTTAAAATCCTATACCTTACCAAATTTCATATCTCTTTTGTTGGTAGGGGGATTTGTCGTCATAATGCTTATCCTCCAACCACCTCTTAGTGCCATTGGTTGGCATGTTGGGGTTGGTGGGATTTTATTCGTCATCGGCTTTATTTTATTCGCAACTGGTTTGTTTGGCGGCGGTGACGTTAAAGTTATCGCAGCCCTCGGTCTCTGGTTAGGGCCTTTGAATGTCTTGTCGTTTTTAACATTGATGACGATATTTGGCGGTGTTTTAGCCTTAGCGTTGTTGGTTTTTCGAAAAATCGAAATTCCGCAACATTGGCTGGAAAATAGTGCGATCGCTGGGCTTCATTCCAAAGAAGAAGGCATTCCCTATGGTGTTGCGATTGCTTTGGCGGCACTAATTGAATTCCCAAAAACAGAAGTATTTAAGGGATTTTCTATGCTTTAGAATGCCCAAGTTCGCGATTTTAAAGTTTGTTAATTATAAAATATCACCAACTATTAACCATAAATATACGTTTGTCATGCAAAGGTGTCTTCTAGCAATCCCCGAGATGGGTTTATTAGTGAGGTAGTCCGATGAGTCCAACGCGTATTTTAATTTTAGGAATTGGTTTTGTTGCAGCAATCGTTGCAGCGGTTCTAGCGGTCAATTTGACATCTAGTAATGATTCGCAACCTGTTCGTAATGTGGAAGCAGCACCTTCCATTAAAACCACAAAAATTCTGGTCACGAAAAGACGCCTCAAGCGTGGTGATGCAGTAGCTGCTAAAGATCTTACTTGGGCCGATTGGCCAAGACGTAGTGTTACAAATCGTCATATCACGAAAAGCAAAAAGCCAAAGGCTATCGACGAATTTGCTGGAACTCGTGTTCGCATCGGCATGGAAAAGGGTGATCCCGCCCATGCCAGTAAGTTTATTGGCAAAGGCCAAGGCTTCCTAGCGTCCGTTTTGTCAAAAGGTATGCGCGCCGTTTCCACCAGTGTATCGCCGGGAACGGCAGCTGGCGGATTCATCCTCCCGGATGACCGCGTCGATTTAATGATGACGAGGACATTCGATGACGGCGATGAGGAAGTACATAAAACTGAACCAGTTCTAACCAATGTTCGCGTCCTTGCAATTGATCAGGTCGTTCAAGAAAAAGATGGTCAATCCGTTGTTGTCGGCAAAACCGCAACACTTGAACTCAATGAAGAACAAGTAAGGATTTTGGCCGTTGCCCAACAAGTTGCCGATCGCATGACGCTCGCTTTGAGAAGTTTGAGCGATGCGTCTGAGAAGCCACAATCTCCTGCGATTCATTTGATCGGACGTGATGAAGACGGAAAAGACCTTAAGAAGGGCACCGTTTCTGTCTTCCGTTATGGCAACCGTCAAGAAGTAAAAGCAAAGTAGAGGAAATCACCGTGATTAAAAAAAGAAACTCATTTTCCGCTTTGGCTGTGCTTAATCGCTTTACGCGTTTGACTGTACTGCCTTTGGTTGCCGCTACTGTTGCTTTGACAACATTGCACACTGGCGCAATTGCCGCTGATAAAAATAATGACTTGCAGGTCATTAGGCCAGGCACTGTTGGTGCCGTCAAAACCGTGTCACTTGGATTAGACAAATCAATTGTTGTCGAATTGCCGCGCGATGTTCGAGATGTTTTGGTTGCAAACCCTGAAGTTGCAGATGCGATTGTTAGGACAGCACGGAAAATCTTTTTGATCGGCAATCAAGTTGGCCAAACGAATATTTTCATGTTCGACAAAGCAGGTAACACAGTTCTTAGCCTTAATTTGGCTGTTGAACGTGACATTAAGCCCCTTGCCGGTTTGATTGAAAAATATGTGCCAGGATCTGACGTTACAGTCGAAATCGTCAATGATAACGTCGTGCTTACTGGCACAGTGCCAAACCCAATCGCAGCACGTCGTGTTTCTGATTTAGCTCAAGCGTTTGTAACCGGTGGTGAGGCAACAACAGGTGCTTTTACCCAGACCGCGACAAGTGGACAAAATGGCGGCGATTCAGCCATCTCCAACCCGGATGGAGGGGGTCGTCAGGAATCGCAAATCATCAATCTTTTGAAAATTGAAGGCGAAGATCAAGTGCACCTCAAAGTGGTTGTCGCAGAGATCAGACGCAGTGTTTTAAAGCAGCTTGGTATTAGCCTCTCTGCGCTCCAACAGGGCGCTTCAGCTTTCAACTTTTCTCGTGACGCAGTTGCTGGTGCTGTGGGCTCCTTTCAATTCGGCGGTCTTACTGGCGCTGTTTCGCAAACTATTGGTAATAATGGTGTATTTCAATCATCAATTGATGCTCTAGAGCGTGCAAACGTTCTACGCACCTTGGCTGAACCAACCCTAACCGCGCAATCAGGGCGTGAAGCAACGTTCCTTGCAGGTGGTGAAGTTAATCTTCCGACAGCTACAAGCATTGACGATGGGGTCGTTACTATTGAAACAACAGAACGGACTGTTGGTGTCTCTCTTTCTTTCACACCAGTCGTACAATCAGCCGAACGCATTAGCATTACATTGAATACTGAGGTGAGTGCGGTCGATCCAACGCAAGCAAATGCCGACACCAGCATCGGCGGAGTTGTCTTTCCAGGTGTGTCTATTCGCAGAGCCTCATCAACAATTGAGCTTCCATCAGGTGGTACAATGATTGTTGGTGGCCTTTTGAAAGATGATCTACGCCGCACATCAGCTGGCCTGCCTTATCTCAAAAACGTGCCAATACTTGGTCCATTGTTTGGCAGTGCAGGTTTCACACGCAATGAAACTGAATTGGTGATCATGGCAACACCTTATTTGGTGCGCCCAACAGCTCGCAAACAACTTGTTCGCCCTGACAAGAACTTCGCAACCCCAAATGACACTGGAACGTTCTTCTTTAACGAGATCAATCGCGTTTATGGCGGGAAGGCCGGGGTCAACGGAAAATATCATGGGCGCGTCGGCTTTATTTACGACTAAGCAAATGAAGTTGAACAAAAGAAAACGCATATCCAGACGGCGCAACGCGCAAAGGAAAAGAACATGAGTGACACTAGTAAAGTTATTGCAGATGCAACGAAGGCAAAAAGCCACCGATCTGCCTTATCGTCCTCGAAGAGACCGCTATCAATCAATTTTGCGCTTGCAGCTTTAGCTGGCGTCGCCCTTGCAGGGTGCGCGGGGAAGCAAACCGCTGATCTCAATGTAGCGCCTTCTTCATATCAAACCCGCCACCCAATTGTCGTTGATGCATCACCAACCAATTTGGATCTGCCTGCGGGTAATCAAAAAACGCATTTCTCGCCTGGCACGAAGAGTGCCATCACCGGATTTGCATATCAGTATCGCCGTTCCGGTGGCAAAGGCATCGACATTTTGGTGCCATCAGGTTCATCTAATGAAGCATCTGCAAGCCATCTTGCAGGCCATGCTCGGGAAGCCTTGAACAAAGCCGGAATACCAAGTTCTCATATCAGAACGCGGTCTTATCAAGCGATTAGTGCGCAACATCCAGGCCATGTCCGTTTGACATTCACAGCGATAAAGGCGCGCGTTGCTAGCGAGTGCGGTGTTTGGCCGACGGATATTGGTAATGACTTTAATAACGAGAATTACGAGAATTTTGGGTGCGCCTCGCAGCAAAACCTTGCAGCGATTATTGCTGATCCAAATGATCTAATTTCGCCACGCGGACCGGGTGAAATCAACCCAGAGCGCACAGATGTTGTGATCAGTGATTTTGAAAGCAATGCATTACCTGCCGCAACGCCGATTAGCACAACAACAACTTTCTAGGAGTTTGGTGATATGCAAAATAATAATACAGACGTTCGCCCAATTCCTCGGATTTCATTGCAGGCGTTTTGTGAAAATGATGGAGTGTTGTCTGCACTTCATGACTTTTCGGAAGATCGCCGTATGTCCCGCGCTCACGTAAAAGTCCACAATGGTGGCATTAGAGCTGCTATTGAATTTTTTGAGCGTGCGCCAACTCCGAATGTGATTATCGTGGAAAGTTCTTTGCTAGGAGACGAGTTAGTCAATGAACTCAATCTCCTTGCTAATGTGTGTGATGCAGACACGCGTGTGATTGTCATTGGGCAAAAGAACGATGTGGAACTATATCGTCGTCTAATTCGCTTCGGTGTTTCAGAATATATGGTCGCACCAATTGTCACTATGGATTTGATATCCACAGTGGGGGAGATGTTCGTCGCACCAGATGCTGACCCACTTGGCCGTTCAATCGCTTTCATTGGCGCTAAGGGTGGTACTGGTTCTTCAACGATTGCACAGAATATGGCTTGGTCTATTTCTGAATTATTTGAAAATGAAGTGATCATTGGTGATTTTGATTTGGCGGGCGGAACGGTTGGTTTGAATTTCAACCAAGACCCAACGCAAGGCATTGCTGAGGCACTTTTTTCCAGTGAAAAATTGGATGATACTTACCTAGATCGATTACTTGCAAAATGTACGGATCATCTAAACCTTTTAACAGCTCCTGCAGCACTCGACCGGACTTATCAGTTTGGTAGTGCAGAGGTAGATCAACTTGTTGAAGTTGCTCAAAAATCTGTACCATTTTTCATTGTTGATTTACCTTATCAGTGGGTTGATTGGATAGAGAATACTCTGGTTTCAGCAGATGAAGTTGTCATTACGGCGACCCCTGATCTAGCAGGTCTTCGTAACGCTAAGAACTTGTTTGATTTGTTGGTTCAAAAACGAACTAACGACCCAAAACCACATGTCATTTTGAACCAAGTTGGTCGCAGTAAAGATACTGAGATTAAATTGGACGCTTTTGAAGATGCCTTGGATACCGAAATTGCAACTTCTATCCCATTCGATCCAAGTTTGTTCGGCATGGCGATGAACAACGGTCAGATGATCGGTGAATGCAACGCCAAGTCTCCGATTGTTCAACAATTCAAATCAATGGCAGCAAATCTCACTGGGCGGGGTGAAATGAAGACCGCTGATCGTAAAAAACCAATGCTCCCATTCCTCGATAAGTTGCGTCAAAAGAAGGCATCTTAGTAGCGGTATTAGAGTTTAAGTAGGGTAAAGGCATAGCAATGTTTGGCAAACGTCCCACAGGTGGAATAGGTGAGCAAGGTGCTCCTGAAATGGAAGCACCACAACCAGCTCCTGCGCAAGAAGTAGCTGTTGGAGAACCAGAAAAGGTTAAAGCGGCTCCTCCCATGAAAGTTGAGCAGCCTCGTCCAGCGGCAAGAGCGGAAGCTGTTGATCATGACGAAGAATACTATGACATTAAAACGTCAGTATTTGCGGCATTGATTGATACAATCGACCTATCGCAACTCGCGTTACTTGATCCACAAACAGCGCGTGAAGAAATTCGTGACATCGTCAACGATATCATTGCTCTCAAAAATCTTGCTTTGTCTATTTCAAAGCAAGAAAATCTGCTTGATGATATTTGTAACGATGTCCTTGGCTACGGACCGCTTGAACCACTTTTAGCCCGTGATGATATCGCGGATATCATGGTCAATGGTGCCGACACGACCTTTATTGAGGTTGACGGTAAGGTTCAAAAAACCGGTTTTAAATTCCGCGACAACTCGCAATTGATGAATATCTGTCAGCGTATTGTGAGCCAGGTTGGTCGTCGTGTTGATGAAGCAAGCCCAATATGCGATGCGCGCTTACCAGATGGTTCTCGTGTGAATGTGATCGCACCGCCGCTCGCGCTGGATGGTGCATCGCTTACCATTCGTAAGTTTAAGAAAGACAAACTTACTCTCGACCAGTTGGAGTCTTTTGGTTCGATTTCGCCTGAAGGTGCTGAGATCTTGAAGATTATTGGCCGTGTTCGCTGTAACGTGGTGATATCTGGCGGTACTGGTTCTGGTAAAACAACACTGCTTAACTGTTTAACCCGTTACATTGATACTGATGAACGCATTATTACCTGCGAAGATTCGGCAGAACTCCAACTGCAACAGCCGCACGTCGTGCGTCTTGAAACACGCCCACCAAACTTAGAAGGCGAAGGCGAAATCACCATGCGTGACCTCGTCAAAAACTGTCTTCGTATGCGCCCTGAACGCATCATCGTTGGTGAGGTTCGTGGTCCAGAAGTGTTCGATTTATTGCAGGCAATGAACACAGGCCATGATGGTTCAATGGGTACAATCCACTCTAACTCCCCTCGCGAATGTCTTGCTCGTATGGAAGCGATGATTGCGATGGGCGGTTATACCTTGCCAGCTCGAACTGTTCGTGAAATGATTTCAGGGTCTGTCGATGTTGTTGTGCAAGCATCGCGCCTTCGCGATGGTTCACGGCGAATTACCCACATTACCGAAGTTGTCGGTATGGAGGGTGACATCATTACGACCCAAGATTTGTTCGTCTACGATATCCAAGGCGAAGATGCGAATGGTAAAATCTTGGGTAAGCACCGTTCTACAGGTATTGGTCAGCCTCATTTTTGGGAACGTGCTCGCTACTACAATGAAGAAGAACGTCTTGGGCGCGCATTGGATGCGTCAAACGATGAAAATGAACATTCATTTTAACGAATGAGTTCACATTAAATGAATGAAGTATCCCTATGGTCTTTCAGGGAACATGAAATGAAGTAAGGATAGCGGTTTGTTTGGTTTGCCTTTGAATGTAATTATTATCGCAGTGCTTGTCGCTTTATGCGCAATGTTGTTGGCCGTGGGTATATTGCTTCCAAAGCTTGATACTGAAAAACGGACTGATCAGAGACTTAAAGGCATCAAACGTGAAGGCGCAAACCGCGCAGTTAATGCCACAGAGCGCAGCCGCAAAGGTGATCCAGCAAAACGACGCAAAAATATTCAAGAAACACTTGATGAAATTGAAAACAAATCCAACAACAAAGAAAAAATATCGCTAGCCTTGCGCCTTCGTCGTGCTGGTTTGAAAATATCAAAACCTACGTTCATTGTTTTTTCGATCATCAGTGGCTTGGTGTTGGTGCTTGTTGGTTTCATTTTCAAAGCCCCGCCATTGATACTTGTTTTGCTCGCCATTGTTGGCGTAATTGGCCTGCCTCGTTTTGTTCTTTCATATTTAGCAAAGCGGCGGGTGAATGCTTTTGTTGCTGAGCTTCCAGATGCTGTCGACATGGTCGTGCGTGGCATTAAAGCAGGCTTGCCTCTCAACGACGGATTGAAAATGGTTGCTGGTGAAGCCAAAGAACCTCTTGCTTCTGAGTTTCGCAATGTTGTTGAAACGCAGCAGTTGGGCGTTCCGATGGCCGATGCAATCCAAAAAATTAGTGAGAATTTGCCAATTCCAGAGACAAAATTTTTGGCAACCGTGATCGCTATTCAACAAACATCTGGTGGTTCGCTGGCTGAAGCACTCGGAAATCTTTCAAATATCCTACGCGAACGCAAGAAGATGAAAGCGAAGATTAAAGCGATCAGTTCTGAAGCGAAGGCGTCAGCTGGTATTATTGGTTCACTGCCAATTGTTGTTTCCGTAATCGTTTATATCGTTAGCCCAGACTACATCAGTCGCTTGTTTGAAAATTCTACCGGACACCTCATCTTGGGTATTGGTTTCATGATGATGTTCACCGGAAGTATGGTCATGAAAAAAATGATCAACTTTGAAATTTAATGCTTTGGGGATTGTAAGAATATGGCAGATATAATTACGGCAGTCGCAGAAGGCCTAACAAACCCGCAAGCCCTTATAGCAGTTGGTGCCGCGGTGGGCACCTTTGCAACCGTGGTGGCTTTGAGCCGTCCCCTTTTTGCTCGCGATCAATTAAAGTCGCGCATGAAATCGGTCTCACTGGAACGCGAACGTATCCGTGATCGTGAACGTGCCCGCTTGGTCAAAGGCAAAGACGAAAACGGTAATTCGCTTCGCCAAACCGAAGGAAAACGCCAAACCGCAATGCGCAACATCGTGAGTAAGTTCAATTTGCGTCAAGCGTTGGATGATGGTTCTCTTGCTAATAAGCTTGCGATGGCCGGTTACCGTGGTCCCCGCCCAACGAATATTTTCTTGTTTGCCCGTTTTGTGCTTCCATTCGCCTTTATGGTTGTTGCCGCGATTTATATTTTCAGTCTTGGCCTGTTAGCGGAGCAAGTGCTGACCATTCGCCTTGGTGTTTGTGTTTGCGTTGGTTATTTGGGTTTTATTCTTCCCAATATTATATTGAAGAATAAAACCGTCAAACGACAGCAATCAATACAAAAAGCCTTTCCTGATGCGCTTGACCTTATGCTCATCTGTGTGGAATCAGGGATGTCCGTTGAAGCATCCTTTAAGCGAGTTGCCCAAGAAATCGGTTCGCAATCACCCCCTCTAGCTGAAGAGTTGGCCTTAACCACAGCTGAACTTTCGTTCCTTCAAGTAAGAACCATGGCTTATGAGAATCTTGCCAATCGCACCGGTCTTGATGGCGTTAAGGCCTGTACATTGGCGCTTACACAGGCTGAAAAATTTGGTACGCCTGTTGGCTCTGCCTTGCGTGTTATGGCACAAGAAAATCGCGACATACGCATGAATAAAGCCGAAGAAAAAGCAGCCTCATTGCCGCCAAAACTAACGGTACCAATGATTTTATTCTTCTTGCCAGTTCTGTTCTTGATTATTATCTCGCCAGCAATTATGCAGCTTTTCGAGGCAGGCGTCTTTTAAAAAGCGCTTCGATAAGAGAACTCTTTCCAACACAAAAAAAGCAGCGCTTAAGCGCTGCTTTTTTTATGAAACGCCCTCTTTGAGGACACGCAATGAAGATAGGGAATTAGCTGAAAGCTTAGCTTTCCTTTTTACCCTCATCCTTAAGCTTGTCCCATGTGTTTTCTTGGGTCAAAAGCGAACGAAGGTAGGCGATGTTTGCGGCGGCTTCGTGTGGAGGAAGGTCAGAACGAGCAATCTGTTCTGCCTCTTCAAAGCGGCCTTGCAGTCCAACAACCAATGATAGGTTTTGTCTAACGCGGCCATCTGCCTTAGGTTGTTTTAAGGCTTGGCGCAGATGAGTCTCAGCAGATTGAAGATCACCTGTTAAAACGTAAGACATGCCAAGGTTACTCAAGACAGATGGTTGGTTGTTGGAAATTGAGAGCGCATATTGATAGCGCTCTCTTGCATTTTGATGTTGACCAATTTGGTCGAAAATTGCCCCTTCAGCAGATACCAAACGCCAATCTGGTAGGTCTGGGCGTTGAGCCGCTTGGATAACATTGAGCGCGCTTTGCAAATTACCTTGTGCTGCGAGCGCTTTACCGTAGGCTGCTTGCACGCCGGTATCATTGGTATGGATTGTTGAAGCCTGTTGCAACACGGCGACTGCTTGGGTCGATTTGCCGGACCTGCGAAGGGCAGAGGCAAAGTTCAACGCAGCTGTGCGATCTGATGGAGATTTCTCGTATTTTTTACCCCAGAAATCGACAGCAGCCAAAGCGTCTTGATGGGTTACGGCCCGCAGGGAGCTTGCCGATTTTGGGTTGCTAGAACAGCCAGCAAGAACAATTGCTGTTGCCAATGGAAGCCAAGCAACACCACGTAGCAACCGGTTTCCCTCAGTCTTCTTAGGCATTTTGAAATTTGATATCGAATTTATCATGGCGACCATCCGGAATTTTGACTCGAATTGAGTGCGCAATTTGGTTGCCTATTCGTAAAGCGTTAACCCTAATCTTTGGTTAACATTACAGCCTGCAACGGTTAACTTGGCACAAATGAGTCGTGCAAACTTTGAATGATTGAGAAATGGGTATCTAAATGAGTGTTGAGCTAATTGCTGCAAAGGATGCAGATGCATCGATTGAAATTCATGTGTTGGCGGCACAAGAGGGAGCACTTGATGTGCTTGATGATGCAGAGCGCAGTTGGGCTGCGAGCAATGGTTTTATGGCAAAAGCTGGTGAAGTCTGCTTATTGCCTGGCCAAGATGGAACCGTGAAAAAGGTTTTGTTCGGCGCACCTAAACAAGGCTCAGAACGAAGCGAACTTGCCTATGGCGTCCTTGCTAAAAAGCTTCCCTCCGGCACCTATCGTTTTAAAGAACCTCATAGAAATGAAGCACTTGTGGCTCTTGCGCTTTGCCTTCATGGCTATGAGTTTGCTCGCTATAAAGACAAAAGTGATGGTCAAGAAATCAAGCTTATTGTTGAAGACAAAAAAGCCTTGGAAGAGGCGCGTCGCTTAAGTGACGCTCATCAACTTGCCCGCGATCTCATTAACACGCCAGCCAATGATATGGGGCCAGCGGAACTCTCATCTGCGGTTAAAGCCGTTGCGGATGAGTATGGGGCTTCTTTCAAGGAAACGGTCGGCGACAAGCTTCTTGATGAAAATTTCCCGCTCATCCATGCTGTTGGCCGTGCCAGTGATGGCGAACCAAGATTAATCGATATGACTTGGGGGGATGAAACACGCCCGAAAGTCACGCTGGTTGGCAAGGGCGTTATATTTGATACGGGCGGCTTGAACATCAAGACCGGTAATTTCATGACCTTGATGAAGAAAGATATGGGCGGTGCTGCGAATGTCTTGGCTCTTGCAAAAATGATTATGGACGCAAAATTGCCGGTGCGCTTGCGGTTGCTCATCCCTGCTGTCGAAAACGCAATTTCTGGCAACGCCTTCAGGCCCGGTGACATTCTACCGTCGCGGTTGGGATTGAGCGTCGAAATTACCAACACGGATGCGGAAGGTCGCTTGGTGCTCGCTGATGCCTTGGCGCTAGCGGATGAAGAAGAACCGGATGTTTTGATTGATATGGCAACTCTTACAGGTGCTGCGCGTGTTGCTCTTGGCCCCGATTTACCGCCGTTTTATACCCATGACGAAGCCTTTGCTGATGAGTTAAAGGTGCGGGCAAAAGACATGGCCGACCCGCTTTGGCATATGCCCCTTTGGGCGCCTTATCAGTCCATGCTCGACACGCCCATTGCCGATGTAAACCATGCACCGGGCGGCGGTTTTGCAGGCTCCATTACAGCCGCACTCTTCTTAGAGCGGTTTGTCAAAAAGGCTGCAACTTGGGTGCATTTTGATATTTATGGTTGGACCCCAACGGCCAAACCGGCTCGCCCTAAAGGTGGGGAAGCGCAAGCCATTCGCGCCATTTATGGCCTGTTGAAAGCGCGTTTTTAACCCTGATTTGCAACGTTTCGGGCTCAATCTTGAAAAGCGTTATGGCTCCGTTTAAATTAAAACGGTTCCGTAATGAAGAAGGATTGCGTTTTGGCGATCAATTTGCGTGCAAGTCAGGCATTAAGTTTATGGCGCGAGGTCAATCTTGATCTCGTCCATAAAGATGATATTGACTTGTCTTATCGCCAAATTACCATCCTTTTGACCATCTACCTTGAACAGCCGCCACACACGGTGCGTGGCTTGGCAAAACAGTTAAATGTGACCAAGCCAGTCATCACGCGCGCGTTGGATACAATGGGCAAACGAGGGTTGGTTTCTCGTGTTCGCGATGAAGAGGACAAGCGAAATGTCATCATACAACGAACAGTAGAAGGTGCCCTCTATGTAGAAACTTTAGGAGATGCTATACAAAATAGGGCGCGTTTACTTCCTATTTAGCATAATAGGCGATGCTAGCGGCATATAGTCAAAGGGGCTGCACTATGGACAACCGTTATTTAAATATTCCTCGTGAATTATCCGGTGATGTCCGGTTAACGCCGCTACGAGATGGAGTGGCTGCAGAAAGCCTTCAAGGCATCGTTCAAGCAGAGCGGTTTGCTGAAGGAAAAAACCTTCATATCACGGCACCAGTTTGTGTTTTGAAACGTGAACCAGATGATAGTGCTGCCATCGACAGTCAGTTGCTCTTCGGTGAACGCTTCATCGCATACGGTGAAAAAGGTCAATGGCTTTGGGGTCAAGCTCCCCGTGACCATTATGTTGGTTGGATCCGTAAAAGTGCTGTGGCCGAAGGTGATTTGAATGTGACACACCAGGTCATGTCACGCGGCACATTTGTGTACTCAAAAGCCGATATGAAGTCTCAGCCCGTGATGAAAATTCCAATGGCGTCGCGTTTGGTTGTGACGGACCGTGTTACTGTTCGCGATATAGATTATCTTAAAATCAGCCGTGGTTGGTTGATAAAGAAGCATGTCCGTAACTTATCAAAGAGCGCGCGTGATTTTGTGATGGTCGGTGAAAGTATGCTTGGCATGACCTATCTATGGGCGGGTCGTTCGACATTCGGCATTGATTGTTCGGGTTTTGTCCAGCTGGCCATGCAAATGGCTGGTATTGCTGTTTTGCGCGACACAGACATGCAAGAAGCCTCCATTGGCGAAGCTGTTGAGCTTGCACCTGATCTTTCAGGTCTTAAGCGCGGCGATCTCATCTTTTGGCCAGGCCATGTTGGTATGATGCGTGATGGCGAAAACATTCTTCACGCCAATGGCCACACGATGACTGTTTTTTCTGAGCCTTTGGAAAGTGCCGTCAAACGGATTTCCTATCTTTATGGTACGCCAAGTTCAGTTCGCAGACCGTTTGCCTTAACAGGCCAAGTATCTAATTCAGTTGAAAGCAATGTGCCACTCGCACAAGCCGGCTAATAGTCGCTTTAGTCTGAAACAGCGCCCGTCGTTGCCTCAATATTGAAGGCAGCGGCCATGAGCGCTTTGGTGTAATCGGTCTGTGGTGCATCAAAGATTTGCGCGGCTGCACCATGTTCCACAATTTTACCCTGCTGCATCACCATCACATGGTTTGATAGCGCGCGGACCACTTTCAAATCATGGCTGATGAACAAATAGGTGAGCTGGTGCTTCTTTTGAAGGTCACGCAACAAATCCACCACCTGCGCTTGAACGCTCATATCAAGTGCTGATGTCGGCTCATCTAACATCACGAATTTTGGTTCCAGCACCATTGCCCGTGCAATAGAAATGCGCTGGCGTTGCCCGCCGGAAAATTCATGCGGATAACGAACGCGGGTTGAAGGATCAAGCCCCACTTCCTCAAGCACATTGCATACAGCTTCATCGCGTTCACGCGCATTTAAGTCTGGTTTGTGAATACGCAGGCCTTCTTCGATGATGCCTTGCACTGACAGGCGTGGACTAAGAGAGCCAAATGGATCTTGAAACACAATCTGCATATCGCGGCGCAGGGGGCGCATTTCTTTGAAGCTGAGATCGTTGATTTCTTGGTCGCAAAACCTGATGTTGCCGTCAGACGAAATCAACCGCATTAGCGCAAGACCAAGCGTCGTTTTGCCCGATCCGCTTTCACCCACGACACCAAGCGTTTGCCCAGCACGCACGGTAATGTCGACCCCGTTTACAGCTTTCACATGGTCAACCGTGCGGCGCATTAAGCCTGCTTTGATCGGGAACCAAACTTTGAGGTCGTCAACTTCCATCACCAAAGGAGCGGTTGCATCTTCAGGTATTGGATCGCCTTTTGGTTCCGCGGAAAGCAAATGACGGGTGTATTCATGTTGCGGGTTATCGAAAATTGCCGTCGTGTCACCACGTTCAACAATCTCACCATTGGTCATCACGCATACTTCGTCGGCAATTTTGCGGACAATACCAAGGTCATGCGTGATGAATAAAAGACCCATGCCCGTTTCATCTTGTAGCTTTTTCAAAAGCTCCAGAATTTGTGCCTGCACTGTTACATCAAGGGCGGTTGTTGGTTCATCAGCAATCAATAGGTCCGGCTCATTGGCCAGCGCCATTGCAATCATCACACGCTGACGCTGCCCGCCTGATAGCTGATGTGGATATGCTTTAAGCCGAGATTTTGGGTCGCGAATACCCACCTGCTCAAGCAATTCCAAAACGCGATCCCGCGAAGCAGCTTCACTCATGCCACGGTGAATTTTAAGCGTCTCAGCAATCTGGCGTTCAATCGTATGAAGCGGATTGAGGGAGGACATTGGTTCTTGAAAAATAAACGAGATGCCATTGCCGCGCACTTGCCGCAGCCGTTTTTCAGGCACAGATAAAAGGTCTTCACCTTCATAAATAATTTCACCATGCGGGTGATGGGCGGCGGGATAGGGTAGAAGCTTCAAAACCGAAAGGGACGAGACTGATTTGCCAGAACCAGATTCGCCAACCAGCGCCAGCGTTTTGCCCTTATAAACTTCAAACGAAATGCCTTTGACCGCATCGGTGACTTTGCCACCTTGGCGAAATTGAACGCCTAAGTTTTTAACCGAAAGGAGAGGGGTGTCACTCATGCTAAGGCCTCCAGTTCGTCGAGGCTTAAAACATCAACTGGGCTATAGTGGCGCATGTCTTTATCTTGCGAAATGACGAAGGCACAATCTGCCGCTTCCGCCGTTGCACAATGCACGGCGTCAATCAGCTCTAAGCCCGAAGTGGCTGCAAAAGTCGCGGCTTCGCGCATCACGGTGCCATCGGCTGCAAGGGGTGTTAAGCCCGTGCTGTTATCAAACAGTTCTTGATAGCGCGTGACCAAATCCATGTTCTCGTTTTGCATGGGTTTCAAAAGCACTTCACCACGTGTGACTTCGCTGGTGACCAAATAGATAAGACCTTGTTCAGCAGCACGAAACAAGTTGATCGCTTTGGCATTAAAGGCCTCAACCAGTGCAATGAAGATGTTGGTGTCGAGGTAAATTTGTTCGTGAAGGAGGCGCTGCATCTTTTCCCTCACACAAATGTCTTGCGCGGATCAAGCGCATCTCGAACGGCTTCGCCGATGAAGATGAGCAAGCTCAGCATGAAAGAGATGATCAAGAAGGCTGATATACCAAGCCATGGCGCTTGCAATTCATCTTTACCTTGCCGCAGCAATTCACCCAAGGATGGGGAACCAGGAGGCAGGCCAAAGCCCAAGAAATCAAGCGAGGTCAATGTCGTAATCGACCCGTTCAAAATGAAGGGCATGAAGGTGATGGTTGCGACCATGGCGTTTGGTAGTAGGTGTCGCCACATGATGGTTCTATTGGAAACACCAAGGGCGCGCGCCGCGTTGACATATTCCAAATTACGCGCACGAAGGAATTCTGCTCGCACAACGCCCACAAGCGCCACCCAAGAAAACAACAGTAAGATGCCAAGCAAAACCCAAAAACCGGGTGCGATGACAGAGGCAATAATCAGCAGTAGATAGAGTTGCGGAACAGAAGACCAAATCTCGATGAAACGCTGCAATAAAAGGTCGGTCCAGCCGCCAAAATAACCCTGCACAGCACCAGCAGCAACGCCGATGATCGAAGAGAATATTGTGAGCACGAGGCCAAAAATAACCGAAAGTCGGAAGCCATAAATTACACGAGCAACAACATCGCGGCCCTGATTGTCAGTGCCAAGAAGGTTCAAATTGCCAAAGGTGCAATTCACATCGTCAACGCCTTTTGGATATTTACCGCAGGCTTCTGAGCGTTCCATCAACCAAAAGGGTGCGGATGGGGCAGGGCGGGGAATGTCTTTATTGACGGTTCTAAATGAATAACGAAACAGCGGCCAAACCATCCAGCCATTCGCGTTGATTTCATCTTGAATGAAGGGGTCGCGATAATCTGTGATGGCGAGGAAGCCACCAAATTTTTCTTCTGGATAATCCACCACCACAGGAAACAGCAGTTCACCGTTATAGCTTGCAATAATTGGCTTATCGTTGGCGATCACTTCCGCAAACAGGGATGTTAAAAACAAGAAGATGAAAATCCACAACGACCAGGAGCCGCGTTTATTGGCTTTAAAATTCTCCCACCTACGTTGTGTTATTGGTGAAAGACGTGACTTTTTTATTTCTGTCGGAGGTGTCGTTTGATCCATCAATCAGACCTCCCGCGCTTCAAAGTCAATGCGGGGATCAATCGTCATGTAAACGATATCGGAGATCAAATTCACGATCAGACCCATGAGTGAGAAGATATAGAGCGTTGCAAACACCACCGCGTAATCTCGATTAAGCACGGACTCGAAGCCAAGAAGCCCCAGCCCATCAAGCGAGAAGATAACCTCAATCAACAGCGAGCCGGTGAAAAATGCCGTGATGAAGGCGCCGGGGAATCCTGCGATAATGATCAACATGGCATTGCGGAAAACATGGCCATAAAGCACGCGTTGCTCGCTTAATCCTTTGGCGCGGGCCGTCACCACATATTGCTTTCTTATTTCATCCAAAAACGAGTTTTTGGTGAGGAAGGTGGTGGTGGCAAAAGCGGCAAGCGCTAAGGCAGTAATTGGCAAAGCAAGATGCCAGAAATAGTCAACAATTTTCCCAAACCAAGAAAGCTCTTCGAAATTATCCGATGTCAGTCCCCTGAGCGGGAACCAGTCAAAAAATTCGCTACCGGCAAAAAAGACGATCAACAAAATCGCGAACAGAAAACCCGGTATGGCATAAGCAACAACGACCACACCCGATGTCCAAATATCAAATTTGCTGCCATCTGAGACGGCTTTCTTGATGCCGAGCGGAATGGAGATGCCATATTGTAAAAGGGTGAGCCACAGACCGAGTGAGATGGAGACAGGCATTTTCTCGATGATGAGATCAATAACAGAAACATCGCGGAAGAAACTGTCGCCGAAATCAAATCTCAAATAATCCCAAACCATGATGAAAAACCGTTCAACAGGCGGTTTGTCAAAGCCGAATTGCGCTTCCAAATCTTTGATGAAATCAGGGTCTAACCCCTGTGCGCCGCGATATTTTGAGCCAAGGTCATTCAGCGATAAATCTTTGCTGATGTCACCGGCACCACCACTCACACGATCAGAAGCACCGCCAGCTGCACCGGTCAGTTCCGCGATGATTTTTTCAACGGGACCACCCGGTGCGAATTGGATGACTAAAAACGCAATCGCCATGATGCCAAGCATGGTCGGGATTATGAGTAAGAGTCGCCGAAGTATGTAGGCGGCCATGAGTTCTCCGTAGTACGCGGTTCAGATGCTAGATCTTTGCTGCTTTATCTTTGTCATACCACCATGTGGAAAGATAGGGGAATGCATAGGCTGGTTTTTCAACCTTTGGAAACCCAAACTTGTTCCAGTAGGCAACGCGGTGAATATCGATATGCCAATTTGGAATGGTGTAGAAATTAGCACGCAGCACGCGGTCTAGGGCGCGGGCCGCCACTTCCATATCTTCGCGGTTTTTCGCCGTCTCAACGCTGGTAATCAGTGCATCAACAGCTTTCATTTTCACGCCTGAGAAATTGCCTGTTCCAGGTAGATCTGCAGCTTCAGATGAGAACGCCGTTTTAAAGCCTTGAAGCGGTGTTGCGGAGAAGCGGCGGGCTTGGCCGACAACATCAAAGTCGTAATTGCGCACACGGTCATTATATTGCGCCGCTTCGACATGGCGAATATTCGCTTTTACGCCGATCAATTCAAGACTTTGAATGTAAGGGGCCAGAACCCGCTCAAAGCTACGAGAGCGGATGAGAAATTCGAGGGTTAACTGTGTGCCATCATCCTTGGTTTGCACGCCATCAATGCGTTTCCATCCCGCTTCCTTGAGCAATTGTGCGGCCTTGCGCAATTGAGTGCGGTCACGGCCCGTGCCATCTGAAACAGGTGGTTTAATCGCTTCATCAAAAACACGGTCACCAAGTTCTTCGCGGAACGGTTCAAGAAGGGCAAGTTCGGCGCCTTCTGGTTTGCCTTTTGCTTCAAAAGTTGATGTGGCGAAATAAGATTCTGATCGTGTGTAAGAGCCATAAAAGAAGGTCTCATTGATCCACTCGTAATCAAATGCCAGTCCCAAGGCTTCACGGGTTCTAGGGTCAGCAAATTGTGGTCGACGCGCGTTGATAAAGAACGCTTGTAGGATTGCAGATTTGTCACCCGGTAGTGTTGTTTTGACGACTTTACCTTCTTTTACAGCGTCAAATGTATATTGCGTTGCCCAGTTTTTCGCGGTGTCTTCCAAACGGAAATCAAGATCACCTTTTGCAAAGGCTTGGAAGCCAACCGCCCAGTCACGGTAAAATTCAATGCGTATAGTATCGAAGTTTCCCTGCCCGATATTGATCGGCAAATCTTTGCCCCAATAATCGTCCCTACGCGCATATTCGATAAAGGTGCCCGGCTTGAAGTTGCCGACTTGATAAGCGCCTGAAGAAACCGGAATATCCATTGAGTTGCCCGCAAAATCACGGCCATCGTAATAGGCCTTGGAGAAAATTGGCAACCCAGCCGCAGAAAACGGTGCGAACAAGGATTGTTCGCCATTAAAAGAAATCTCTACCGTGTGATCGTCAATCGCGCGGCATCCTGACAGGTCTGACAGTGATTGACTAATTGACGGATAGCCTTTTTGTGGGTTGATCAATGTCTCGATAGACCAAACAACATCATGGGCTGTGATGGGAGAGCCATCTGAGAAGCGGGCCTCTTTGCGCATATGGAAGGTGAAGATATTGCCATCGTCAGAAACATCAATTGTTTTTGCCACAAGGCCATAGACGGAATCTGGTTCATCTGCCGTGCCAACCACCAAGCTGTCATAACAAATTTCAATACCCATTGGGCCATCGCCCTTGGCGGCAAAGCCGTTCAGTGTGTTGTAGGTTTGATAATTCTGGTTATAGCCCCAGCTAGACGGGATGAAATTAAATTGCCCACCACGTGGTGCTGATGGGTCGACATAATCAAGATGCTTGAAATCGGGTTTGTATTTTAAATCGCCAAATGCTGAAAGCCCATGAAGGCCTTTTTTGCCTGCGGCCCACGCGAGTGGCGCCATGCCTGTTAACGCGGCTGTTGCAGCAATACCTTTTAAAAAAGTTCGGCGTGTTGTTTCATTCCGCAAGATCGGTGGTCTACGATCATAATGCATTTTGGTACTCTCCCGTGTACGCTAGTGACAAAGAGCATAACGCGAGATTAGGAAATGGCGAACAAAAAAACCGCCCAAAACATAAATTTGAGCGGTTTTTTGTATTTTGTGTAGTCTCTTACTCAGCAGGCAGTGGTGCCGGTGATCCAGATAGCGTGCGCATATAAGCGATGATGTTGGCGCGATCTTCGATTTTTTTCAAACCAGCAAAGCCCATTGCCGTGCCTTTGATCCACTTGCTTGGCTTCTTCAAGAAACCGTCAAGCTCGTCATAGCTCCAAACTTTATCAGCAGCATAACCAGTTAAGCCGCCTGAATAACCAAATCCGTCTGCAGAACCGATTGCTTTGTTGACGATGCCATAAAGGGCTGGACCAACTTTGTTCTTGCCGCCTTCTTCAAAAGAGTGACAAGCAACACAGCGCTTGATTAGTTTTTCACCGGCTGCAACATCTGCTGTTGCCAGTAGTGGGCCAATTTCTTCTACTGGTGCAGCTTCTGCGCCCGCGCCAGAATTGCCAGCGTCAGCAACTTCAATCTTATAGCCCTTTGTTTCAGGTGCTTCGTGATGGAAAACCAATTCGCTTAAAAAACTCACGCCTAGAACGACGAAAATTGAGAACAATAGGCCCATGAAAACGGTGTTGATGTCGAGTTTATGCATCGCTAAAGCGACTCCTCTTTAAACTGCGCCATACTATGGCTAGCAGGAAATCTGATGTTTGGGCGGAAACTACCCTTTTTGCTGGGAAAATCAACTATGATCCGCACGTCTTATACGTTTTGCTGCTAAAAGCTGCACGAAGTTGTGAATTTCACCCTTGATATGCCCCTAACAAAGGCGCAAGAACAACGCCGTTGTATGACAAATGACCTTAATAAATAGAGAATCGCAATGAACCCGCTCGTTCTGATCCCCTCCCGTATGGCATCAACCCGCCTGCCAGGAAAGCCATTAGCCGATATCAATGGTTTGCCGATGATTGTTCAGGTCTATAAGCGGGCGAATGAAGCCAATATTGGGCGCGTGGTTGTTGCCGCTGATGATCAATCCATAATGGACGCGGTTGTCGATGCTGGTGGTGAGGCAATTTTGACGCGGGCAGATCATACCAATGGCTCGGACCGCATTCATGAAGCAATGGAAGCAGTAGATCCAGAGGCCAAGCACGATGTGATCATCAATGTTCAAGGTGATTTGCCGACGATTGATGTCCGATCCATTCAGGCCGCTTGCAAGCTTTTAGAAAAAGACAGTGTTGATATTTCTACAGTAGCGGTTGAGATCGTTGAGGAAGCAGAAAAGACCAATCCGAATGTGGTGAAAGTTGTTGGTTCCCCGCTTAGTGATGGTAGCTTGAAGGCGCTTTATTTTACCAGAGCAACCGCACCATATGGTGACGGGCCGCTTTATCATCATGTTGGTCTTTACGGATATAAGCGCGACGCGTTGACGCGTTATGTATCGCTCTCTCCCTCGACGCTGGAGACACGTGAAAGCTTGGAGCAATTACGCGCCCTAGAAGCGGGCATGTCGATCGAGGTCGCACTCGTTGACACAATCCCCCTTGGTGTCGATACTCCTGCCGACCTTGAAAAGGCCCGCACCTTGCTGGCATCCCGATCGTGAGAAACAAATAAATGACTGACCAAATGCGTGCAAAAATTTCCTTTCAAGGTGAGAAAGGCGCTAATTCAGATTCGGCTTGCCGCGACATGTTCCCAGATATGGAGCCGCTTCCGTGTGCAACGTTTGAAGATGCTTTTGCAGCCGTTGAAACTGGCGTTGCAGAGCTTGCGATGATCCCGATTGATAATTCGCTCGCGGGCCGTGTCGCCGATATTCATCATCTTTTACCAGCATCAAGCTTGCACATTGTTGGTGAGTATTTTTTACCAATCCATTTTCAGCTGATGGTGCTGCCAGGTGTTGCCAAAAATGAAATTACAGAAGTGCACAGCCACATTCACGCGCTTGGCCAATGCCGGAAAGTAATCCGAAACAATGGATGGGCTGGATTGGTTGCAAGCGATACAGCTGGTGCTGCTAAAATGGTGGCTGAAAGAGGGGACCGCCATGTGGCAGCCCTTGCCCCGTTTTTAGCCGCTGATCTTTATGGCCTCGATATTTTAGAAGAAAATGTCGAAGATGCAGATCACAACACAACGCGGTTTGTTGTTTTGTCCCGTGAAGCAAAAGTGCCCACCAAGTCAGAACATCCAACGGTTATGTCGTTTGTTTTTCGGGTGCGAAATGTACCTGCGGCACTCTACAAGGCAATGGGTGGTTTTGCGACCAACGGTGTTAATATGACGAAGCTTGAAAGCTATCAGCTGGACGGCAAATTCACGGCGACGCAGTTTTATGCTGAAATTGATGGGCATCCTGACGATCAAGGGGTCAAATATGCCCTTGAAGAATTAGGGTTCTATTCAGATGAAATCAGAATTCTTGGCACCTATCCAGCAAGTTCATTTCGTCAATCAATAAACAAAACCAATAGCTAGGTCCTGACCCTAATTGGTCATAAAAAAGCGGAGCCTCAAGCTCCGCTTTTTCGTGATTGTTATTGTGCCCGGTTGATTAGAACTTCAACTCACCATTGGCTGCACCAGCTTGTGGTTGTGCTGGTTGAGCCAATTGTGGTTGGGCAGGCTGAACCGGTTGCACCAATTGTGGCTGTACGGGCTGAACCAATTGTGGTTGAGTTTGGTAGCCGAGTACTGGAGCGACTGCAGCTGCCTGTGGTAGGCCTGCAAAGCGAGTTGCGGGCGCAACACCTGCAACAGCTGTTGCTGCTTGTTGAGAAAGGACCGCCGTTTGCTGTGGGCTTAAAGCGCCTGTTGATGGCATGCCGTTTGCTATTTGGAACTGACGGATAGCATTTCTTGTGCGACGACCAGAAATACCATCAGCAGAGCCTGCATTGTAACCCAATTGGTTCAACCATGTTTGTGTGTTGTAAGTGTTTTGGTTGAAGGCTGCACGTGTGCGGTTAGAATAGCGACGCTTATTTGTATAACGACGCTTGCTGTAATAACGACGTGCGCGTCTTTCGTGCACTAAAAATAACTGTTTTAAAGAACACTTGATGTGCATAAATGCATGTTGCGGAAATTTTTTATTTCAATAATTTGAAAGGGAATTGAGATTTTTGTCGTGTGCGACATTTAAGGAGATGTGAGGAAAAAAAGCAATTATGGCTAAGACTTAACAGCAAATAAGCGCCAAAATTGCATCTTTGGATTAATTGCGGCCAAAAATCTTCTTAAAGAATCCTTTGATACCCTTTTTATCTTCATTTGCTCGAACAACCTTAGGTGTGGTTGGAGCTGGGGTGCCGCCATTTTGAGCAATCACGTCGTTGATGTTTTGTGGCAAGTTGTCGGCGAAAATTTGGTCTTTATATCGACCTGGTAAATCGGCAATCGGAACGCCTTGGTGCGCCTCTTCCATGAATTGTTTCCAGATTGCTGCTGGCAAATTACCGCCGGAGGCTTTTTTTGTGGGTTTGTTGTCGTCGTTGCCAACCCAAACCACCGTTGTGAGGTTTGCGGTAAAGCCTGCAAACCATGCATCGCGAAATTCTTGACTGGTGCCTGTTTTCCCGCCTGCTGGCCATTTCTTCAAAGCGGCCCGTTTGCCGGTTCCTGTGACCAACGTTTCAGACAGCATAGCGTTCATCATGCCAAGGTGTTGTGCATTGATCACTTTGACATATTGCTCGTTGCCATCACGCTGATAGAGCACTTTGCCGCTCTTGGTGATCACCCGTTTGACGATATAGGGTGCCACTCGATAACCACCATTTGCAAACGGTACATAGGCTGTCGCCAGTTCAAAAGGTGTTACTTCTGATGTGCCTAGCGAAAGGGAATAGTTGGGTTTGAGTTTTGAGCGCACGCCCAATCTATTGGCGACATCTGCCACGCTTTGCGGTCCGACTTCATAGGCGAGCTGGGCGGCAATCGTGTTGAGGGATTTTGCAAGCGCTGAACGAAGTTTGATTTCGCCTTCATATTTCTTTGAGTAGTTCTTCGGTTTCCAGCCTTTAATTGAAATAGGCTTATCCACCCGAATGGTATCAGGGGTTAGGCCACTTTCAACGGCTGCCAAATAAACGAAAGGTTTGAACGATGAACCTGGTTGACGCTTTGCTTTAACGGCTCGGTTATATTGGCTTTTACCATAGTCTCGCCCGCCAACCATTGCCCGCACAGCACCAATGCCGTCCATTGAGACAAGTGTGCCCTGTGAGGCACCAAGCTTTTTGCCGTTCTCATCAAGGCCTTTGGCGATGGCGTTTTGTGCAAATTCTTGCAGGTGGCGGTCAATCGTTGTGTCTACGATTACGTCTTCTTTGATTTCGCCAACATATTTGGGCAAAACATTCATCACCCAATCAGCAATATAATTGTGAGCGCCGGTTTTGCGTGGCGGTATTTTGTTAGATGGAATGTCGAGAGCAATTTCTCGTTCGCGGGCAGAAATATAGCCTTCACGTTCCATCGCCGCTAAAACAAGTTTGGCCCGCTTGCGTGCGCCTTCAGGGTTCTTTGATGGGGCAAGGCGTGAAGGAGCTTTGACGAGACCTGCTAAAGTTGCTGCCTCACCAAGATTAAGATCGCGGGCAGATTTCTTAAAATAGCGTCTTGCGGCTGCATCAACGCCGTAAGCATTGGCGCCGAAATAAACGCGGTTTAGATATATTTCGACAATCTGATCTTTGGTGTATTTAGTCTCCAACCAAAAGGCCAAGATCAATTCTTGAATTTTACGTTCGATGGTGCGAGCGGGCGATAGAAACAAGTTTTTCGCCAATTGCTGACTAAGGGAGGAACCGCCTTGAGCCAGACGGCCCTTTGCAATATTTGTCACCATGGCACGGGCAAAGCCTAAAACGTCAAAACCAAAGTGCTTGTAAAAACGGTGGTCTTCAATCGCAATGATGGCTTGTGGCATATAGACTGGCATTTCGTGCAAGGGCACAGCTTCGCCGCCAGTTGTGCCGCGATTACCAATCAACGAGCCATCAACAGCAACAATTTTCACGTTAGGCGGACGATCGGGCACTGCCCATTGAGAACTGTTTGGCAATTTCGCGGTGTAATAACCCAAAACACCAACCACACCAATGACAGCCCATAGGCCCAAAACCAGCGACCAATAAATGCCTCTACGCATAAAACCAATGAGGCCACGTGATGACCGTGCCTTTTTGCGGCGGCCTTTTGCCGTGGCTTTTTGAGGTTTGCGACGAGCGGTCGATTTTGCAGATGCTTTCGTGCGCTTGGGCTTACGCCCCTTAGCCGGCTTTCCACCGGGGCGGTCTTCTTCGCTCAGCGCAAGATTTAGGGCACCTTTGCGGCCACGTCCAAAGTTCGCATCGATTTTAGGCTCGATCCGCTTCGTCTTTTTCTTCGCACGTTTGAACACTAAGCGAATTCCCGTTGAATTAAATAAATCTCATGTTGTTTTGGAATCTAAATGAGGCGGTTTAAGGGGCAGTTAAGGGAAAGACGTTGTTAAGCAAAAAGAGCAGATTTTATGTGATCAATTTAGTTGAGCATTAAGCTTAACCGCAGATTTCCGCCGTTTTCACACAGCCGTTATAACGATTAACATGCATTCATGGTATTTTCCGCGCCTGCGATAACCACGATGGGTGAATGACAATGACGACAGCAAGCACGCTTAAAGCTTCATTTCCTGCAGGAAGTGACGGGCGCATTGATTGGGTGGATTATGCAAAGGGTTTTTGCATTATCTTCGTTGTAATGATGCATTCGACATTGGGTGTGGGTAAAGCGACTGGTGGCGAAGGATGGCTTCACTACGTGGTGGAATTTGCACGCCCGTTCAGAATGCCTGACTTCTTTATGATTGCTGGTCTGTTTCTAGCGCTTGTTATCGATCGGCCTTGGAAGAGTTATCTCGATAAAAAACTGATGCATTTTGTCTATTTCTACCTGATTTGGACCTTCATTCAGTTCGGCATTAAAATTCCAAGTAATGGCGCGGAAATCGGCTTTGCCAACCTGCCTTTGCTTTATTTGCAAACATTCTGGGAACCATATTCAACCCTTTGGTTCATCTATATGTTGCCAATCATGTTCATCGTGACGAAGCTTCTAAAACCGCTTCCTTGGTATTTGGTTTTTGGTGCGGCGGCTGCGCTGCAAATTGCGCCAATCCATACAGGTAGCTTGATTGTTGATGAATTTGCTTCGCGTTATGTCTACTTCTTTGCGGGTTACTTCTTTGCACCTTACATCTTCAAACTGGCTGAATGGGCACGCAAAGATGTGTCACTTGCAACACTTGGTTTGGTGCTATGGGGTCTTGTGAACGGTGCTTTGATGTTTAACTCGATTGAGATTACGCGCGGTGGTGAGGCAACACTCCTCAAGATTGGTGATCTGCCTATCGTGTCTCTGCTTCTAGGGTTTGCTGGTGCAGTAGGCGTTATCCTTGTGTCTGCATTGCTTGCTAAAGTGCGCTGGATGACATTCCTTCGCTTTTGTGGGCAGCACTCAATCGTGGTCTATCTCGCCTTCTTCTTCCCGATGGCCGTCTCTCGCGCTGTTTTGTTGAAGTTTGGTGGCTTCCTTGACCTTGGAACAATCTCAGCACTTGTCACTGCGACAGCCGTGATTGCCCCGCTGGTGCTTTACTGGGTTATCAAGAAAGTTGGTTTTGGCCACTTCTTGTTTGAACGTCCTCAATGGGCCCATATTGATAGCCCTTCAACATCAAGCAGAAAAGCGTCACTGACGCCTGCTGAATAAGGCGCTTGGGCCTTAGGTTAAAAACATTTGCGAACGATCGCAAAAAAATGCCGCTGTCTCATTTGTTTGAGGCAGCGGCATTTTTCATTTTGGTTGGGTGTTCGAACCAACCAGAGTAATTAAATAACCTAAGCTTTCATGGCTTCAGCACTCTTCCTTGGTGCAAACAAGAAGAAGGTGAAAATGGCGTAGCAAATGGATACGAGAAGGCCGAAACTTGGGTGTAAAAAAGAGGTCGCCCATTGCCAAACAAGCAAGAAATTGAGAACAGCGAGAATGAAGCGATCAATGATTGAATGGTAGCCCTTATCCATCTCCACAAAGGAGAAGTATTTGTGGCTACGCGCTGAGATGGCGCATAAAGCAACGACGAAGAGTTGCCATGTCATATATTTGTAGAAAGCCCCTTGGCCGTCATCGCCAAGTAAAAGAGCCACGGCAAACAGAGCAGCGCCAATCAGTTGGGCCATAAGGATATTGCCTTTGGCTGCAAGGCTCGCAAGGAACATCGTTTTGAAGGTAACTTCTTGCGGTTTAGTCAGCCCTAGATACCAGTTTTTTACCGTCTCCATGCCGTGCCTCCTCGTTATCTACTGCAATTGGAAAAGTCCGTTGAGCAATAGATTAACGAGAAGGGTTAAAAATTTGATGGACAGGTATGATTAACGCGGCGTTAATTTAGCCATTAGGATCAGTCCCCATAGACGGCTCTAACGCTCGCCATTTCACACATCGCTTCATAGGGTTCAACCAGTGCCGTGTATTTGTCGCGCCATCCAATTGTTTCAAATCTGAAGTCGAGATATTTTAGCATGGCGACAAAGGAGGCTTCAGATAAATCGAACGGACCGCTCAGTAAATCGGCGACATTCTCATTGACCCAAGCAAGGCCGTTTTCGATACGGTCAAAATTGTCGTCAATCATCGCAGGCCAACGGTATTCTTCAGGCCGTGCAAAAGTTTCATAGCGGGTGGCAACGGCACGTTCCGTTACACCATTGCACACGGCATGAACTTGCAACACATTGGTGCGCTCATCGCCAGATGCTGGCAACATGGTTTCGTTGCCAGACAATCGAATGAGATAGTCGCAAATATTCAAGCTATCATAGAGCTTGCTACCATCTTCCAAGACCAGTGTTGGGATCATACGAAGCGGGTTTTGCTCACCAAATTCTCGGTTCGGGTTTCCCGGTGCCACCACAATTTCGATCAGCTCGATTTTGTCAGCAAGGCCACATTCTTGAATGACAATGCGGGTTTTGTTCACAAAAGGGGAGGCGGGGTTTTGCCAAAGTTTCATCATTACTTTTTATCCTTTTTAAGTGTGGTCTCAAACCAATCAATAACCAGTTCAGGCCATGCATCAGGTACTTCATGTCCGCCAGGGTGAAGGGCAAGCTCTAGCGCTGTTCCTTTTGCGCAATGGGTCCATATGCGCCGCCAAAAAGGGCCGTCGGTTACAAATTTATCAGGCCGATATTTTGTGCAATCATTTTCAACGCGCCACTGGTTCAAAGTGCGATAAATATCGCCTTGTTCAACACGGCCATTGGGCGTTTCGCCAAGGGGCCGACCTTCTAGCGGCACGGTTTGGTCGCGCCAGCCGTGGGTGTGTAAGAGTTTCACAGGACCGGCGCAATCTTCAGGGTGGGGCCGCCAAAAACCACCAGCGACGGGGGCGAAGGCCGTCGCGATCTCTGGTTCACGACAGGCAAGATAAGAAACGTTTGATCCGCCAATTGAATAGCCGGTCATCAAGACACGACTGCGATCAATGTTGAAACGTTTCTCAGCGTCAGCCAAAATTTCCCGTGTGAAGGCAGCATCATCGCGGTGTGGTTCAAATTGCGGGATGAAAGCCCAGCCCGGGCCAAATCGTGAGCCGGGTCGTTTCTTGCCATTTGGCGCGAGCACCACATAACCACGCTGGGTGAATGTTTCTGTCATTTTTGCACGTTGTTTAAAAACACGCGCACCCCAACCACCACCGCCATGAAAGAAAATGACGGCGGGGCGTTTTTCATCCGCTGTGGTTTCAGGTTCTACAGCATAGTAAGAGCCAAGCGGAACATTGCATAAGCTGTCTTTATTTGCCCCACATTTTTCAGCAGCGTGTGCTGTGTTGACAAAGAAGAACCCAAGTAAGAGGGGGGCGAGAAAGGTGAACGGCATAAACAAGTTCCCAAAGAATTTGGCCATAAAAAACAAAGCCATCAAAACCGTTATTGGCGTTGATGGCAATGTGTATTTCGTCTGCTCTTTAGAAAGTGATCGCGCTCTTAGAGTGCGTCCACAATCCGACCGACGCCTGTTCTTACCGGATCAACCGTTGGCAGGCCGTATTTTGCTTCAATGTCTGCGAGGCATTTTTTAGCATCGCTATCATTGAGTGCTTTTGTGTTGACGCAAATACCAACGAACTTTGCCTCCGGGTTGGTGCGTTCAGCAAACAGCAAAACGGTTTCCATCGTGTCTTCAATGCTTGGCAACCCATAATGCGGCAGCCCGCGCATGTGGGTGCGGGTTGGTTCGTGGCACAGCACTAAGGCGTCGGCTTGCGACCCGTGAATGAGACCGGCCGTCACACCTGAATAGGATGGGTGATAAACGGAGCCTTGGCCTTCAATAATATCCCAGTGGTCGGCATCATTGGCTGGGGCTAATTCTTCAACCGCGCCTGCAAGAAAATCGGAGATAACAGCATCAATTGAAATGCCTTCACCCGTGATCAAAATTCCAGTTTGGCCCGTAGCGCGAAAAGTCGATTTCATGCCGCGCTCTTGCATTTCCTTTTCCAAGGCAAGGGTAGCGTACATTTTGCCGCAAGAGCAATCTGTACCGACTGCCAGCAGGCGTTTGCCTTCGCGTTTTTTGCCGTCAGCAATGGGCGGTGTGTGGGTTGGATGACGCACATCAAACAAAATGCGGCCAAGGCTATCTGCCTTTGCTTTGAGTTCAGGAATATCGTTGAGCTTGTTATGAAGGCCAGCGGCAATGTCCATGCCTGCTTCTAAGGCTTCCAGCAAAACGGCAACCCATTCATCGGAAATAGTACCCCCGCGATTGGCAACACCAATCATAAGTGTTCGCGCGCCCGCTGATATCCCGTCAGTAATCGTCATGTCTTTAATGCCAAGATCTGCTTTGCAGCCATCCATGCGATATTGGCCAACAACATTTTCGGGACGCCAATCGACCATTCCCTGCGCGACTTTCGCGGCAAGCTGATCTGGTACATCGCCTAAAAAAACCAAAACTGGGCGTCTAATTTTCATGGAACCAATCCCTCTGTAAAAATGCTAAATTCTAAGGTATTGCAAATTAACGCTCATGTAGCCGGCAAATTCTGCATTTATCTATGCAAAAAAACCAACCGCGCTTTGACTTTTATTTCGATAATACTTGGGCTCATTTTGCAAGGGTCTGTGTTGTTCCCGTTTGCGTTATTCCCGTTTAAGTGGCGTTTTGCTCCGCAAGCAGGGCTTCAAGGTCTTTACGGGTGGTTTTATAACCAGACCACTGATCGCCAGATGGCGTGAAGGTGAAATTCACATCGGCAAGTTGATTGATCCGCTCAATGACCAATTTCAACAATGCTTTATAGGCGGCAAGCTCCAGCGTTTCTTGGGTTTTTTCTTCAGGCACATCAAACCGAACAGCTTCAATAATCGCGCCCGTGTCCACCTTTGGCTTCATAAAGTGAAACGTAACACCATAGGTTTTGGCTTCATCTCTTAATGCATAGGGAGCAGGCATATAGCCGGGGCGGTCTGGAGGGCCCGGGTGAAAATTGAAACAATTCCCGTCAAGCCGTTCAATCACACGGGCGGGCACGATGTCGCCGGTGCAAAATGAGATCAGCCGCATATCCGCGTTGGCTTTTTGGGTGAATTCGTCCAGTTCTGGGATGGATTTCATATGGAGAACGCTGACATCAGGGCTGACACCCTTCAAAAGTTTCGCGAAAAAAGCTGCATCCACATCGTTCATCAACAGCAGAATTGCTTTCTTTCTGGAATTTTCGCTCATTACCAAACAGCTCTTGCAAATAAAGTGGATTAGTCGTTATGGTGTGCCACTACCGGGGGTGTCCTGACAAGGGACTGAGAGGTTGCTACACCTAAGATTGTTGGTCTTGGAAAAAGCGCAACTGACCCATAGAACCTGATCCAGTTAACATTGGCGTAGGGAAGGTGAGTAAAAGCGGCATCGCTTGCACACTCAATTTTCCTAATAAAACCAACTAATCTTGGATCCATGAGAGCGAAACGCTATGGAGATAAGCTATGAACGCGCTGACACCAACCGTCACCTCTGGCCCGCTGCCAGCTTCCCAAAAAGTTTATAAGTCAGGTACGCTTTATCCCGATCTTAAAGTACCAATGCGTGAAATTCAGGTCCACCCGACCGCTGGTGAGCCGAATGTAACGGTTTATGATTCGTCTGGTCCTTACTCAGATACAAATATTGAGATTGATATTGCCAAAGGTCTTCCGCGCACCCGTTCTGCTTGGGTTGCTGAGCGTGGCGATGTAGAGCTTTACGAAGGGCGTCACGTAAAACCTGAAGATAACGGCTTTGCAACAGGCGATAAATTGACGCCGGAATTTCCAATCCGCAACCAGCCTTACCGCGCTAAAGACGGCAAAGCTGTCACCCAACTTGCTTATGCACGCGCTGGCATCATCACCCGCGAAATGGAATATATCGCAATCCGTGAAAATCTTGGGCGTGAAGCAGCGAAAGAGAAGCTGGTGCGCGATGGCGAAAGCTTTGGTGCTGAAATTCCAGATTTCATTACGCCAGAGTTCGTGCGTGATGAAGTGGCCCGTGGCCGTGCGGTTATTCCTGCAAACATCAACCACGCTGAAGTGGAGCCAATGATTATTGGCCGTAATTTCTTGGTCAAAATCAACGCTAATATCGGCAACTCGGCTGTTACCTCTTCCATGGAAGAAGAGGTCGAGAAAATGGTTTGGGCGACCCGCTGGGGTGCTGACAATGTGATGGACCTTTCAACAGGCCGTAACATTCACAACATTCGCGAATGGATCATCCGCAACTCAGCTTCACCAATTGGCACCGTGCCAATTTATCAAGCGCTTGAAAAAGTGAACGGCATTGCGGAAGACCTAACATGGGATGTTTTCCGCGATACATTGATTGAGCAGTGCGAGCAGGGTGTTGATTATTTCACCATCCACGCCGGTGTGCGGTTGCACTATGTGCCAATGACCGTGAACCGTGTCACAGGCATTGTGTCTCGTGGCGGCTCGATCATGGCGAAATGGTGCTTGCACCACCACAAAGAGAGCTTCTTGTATGAACATTTCTCCGACATTTGCGACATTATGCGCGCTTATGATGTGACCTTCTCACTCGGTGATGGCCTTCGCCCAGGCTCTATTGCAGATGCTAACGATGAAGCACAATTTGCCGAACTTGAAACACTTGGCGAGCTGACACACATTGCATGGGAAAAAGATTGTCAGGTGATGATCGAAGGCCCGGGTCACGTGCCAATGCACAAGATCAAAGAGAATATGACCAAGCAGCTTGAGGTTTGTAAAGAAGCTCCGTTCTATACGCTTGGGCCCCTCACAACAGACATTGCACCTGGTTATGATCACATCACATCTGGCATTGGTGCTGCGATGATTGGTTGGTTTGGTACGGCGATGCTTTGTTATGTAACGCCAAAAGAACACCTTGGCCTGCCAGATCGTGACGATGTAAAAACGGGCGTGATCACCTACAAAATTGCAGCCCACGCAGCAGACCTTGCTAAAGGCCACCCAGCCTCGCAGATCCGCGATGATGCAATTTCACGGGCACGCTTTGAGTTCCGTTGGGAAGATCAGTTCAATCTGGCACTCGACCCAGAAACAGCGCGTGATTTCCACGATGCGACCTTGCCAAAAGACGCACACAAAGTAGCGCACTTCTGCTCTATGTGTGGTCCGAAATTCTGCTCAATGCGCATCTCGCACGACATTCGTGCTGAAGCGCAAAAAGAAGGCATGGAAGCAATGGCTGAGAAGTTCCGCGTCGGCGGCGAGCTTTACATGCCACTTGATAAAATTGAGAAATCTGAGCCTGCTGAATAAGCAGTTTCTCATTCTCTTTTGAAATTCAAATGCCCGGACCAGTTCCGGGCATTTTGCTGTGGTGCATATTTTTGTTGAAGTCGTGTCGAATTTTATTGCCACGAAATGCGTTTATGGCGGGTTACGCCTTCTTGATGTTTGCGGGCGGAATGAACTCGCTTGTGGTTCCAATCCGTGGGTCTGCGGAAGGGTTTTCAACATTCTCGCTTGGTTTGCTTGGTACCAGTTGGGCCATCGGCTTCATTACAGGCTCTATCTATGTGCCGCATTTGGTGGCGCGTGTTGGTCACATCCGAATTTTTGCGGTAATGGCGGCCCTTGCAACAATGGCTGTTATTTTAACGGTGCTGCTTGTTCACCCAATCGCGTGGATACCGCTGCGGGCAGCGGCTGGGTTCTGTTTTGCTGGTGCTGCCATGATTGTGGAAGCATGGATAAATGAACGCACCAGTCGTGGAACGCGGGGACGGGTGTTCGGCATTTATACAAGGGTCAATCAAGTGACGACACCCACGGTGGCTGGTAGTGAGAGCAGGCTAGACGGTTAAAAAATAATGTCGTGTGCCTTGCCCTGAATGAAGCTTGCAATACGGTCAAGGTCTCCCTTCCGCATCAGTACTTCATCGCGTTCTATGGTTTGACGGGTCACATTTTCAGCGATGACCGCAATATTTTCATCGGTCAAATATCAATGGTTTGGCCCTAAACTGATAAAAATAATGTAATGTCTTTGTTC
>CAZKKW010000007.1:0-44031 GCA_964553335.1 uncultured Hyphomicrobiales bacterium
CTTGGAAGACCCCAAGGGCATCTTCGATAATTTGCCGCTCTTGTTCGGCAAATGGTGTGACCATATGAGTTGATGGAACAGATGACGCGCTTAAGGCTTGAAGGTTTGTCGAAGGCGTTTTGACCAATAAGGTTTTCAACCGTTCCACTAGAGCGCTTTTGCTGACAGGCTTTGGAAAGAAGTCACAACCGCCCGCCCGCATGACGTTCACAGCTATGGCCATAGATGGGCGATCAGATAGAACGATAATAGGCGATTGAAAACAGGTCGTAAGACATTCAATATATTCAACGCTTTGCTTATCTGCCATATCAAGGATGATCAAATCAGGCCTATTGGATGTAAGTGTCTCCTCAGGGGCCTTAAAATGCGAAACGAAGCAACTGCATTGCTGTTCGATATCGAGCGCAATATCACTGAGATCGCCAATATTGGGAGAAATCAGATGAACTTGAAATTTTTTATGAAGAGTAGGTTTTAGTGCCACGTGCCATCGCAAGATTATTTTGAATTTGAGCCAGATACACGAGACTAAGAATAAGGCTGAACGACTGCACATAAAATACAGCAATCTGTGTAAACAAATTATTGAAATGAAAAAAATGATGTCAGTTAATTTCAATAATCAATTGGCGAGGCGGTTAAGCAACAAGCTTAGCTTGCGACTTTTTGAGCTTCCGTGCGGCGATTAGAGCCTGATATCACATCGGGTTTGACTTCACGTGGTGCAGCAAACAAGAAGCCCTGCCCAAGGCTGATATCAAAATCGAGCAGTTCAACGACTTCGCTTTCATTCTCCACATGATCAACAATCAATTGCAGGCCATTGCGGGAGAGGAACCGCGAAAAGTCTTCTGCGTGAATTTCATTGATGCCGGTTTTCTTTGCTGCCAACAAAGCCTTTGATGAGGTTTTTACGAAATGGAAGCCAAGCGGGACCAGTCTAAGGAAGTCCATCGACAGATCCTTTACATTGTCGATCGCAAACCGGAAGCCAAGATTCTTCAACGCCCGCAAGCTTTCTTCCTCAAGGGTATCTATCTTCATGACGGTTTCTTGATCGAATTCGAAGATTAGATGGTCCGCAAGGTCCGGTTTGGCGCTTAGCAATTTTCTAAAATCGCGGAAGAAGTGACTATCTGCAAGGCTGGACGCTGAAATATTACAAACGACCACCGCATCACCTTTTCTAAGCAACAGGCGGCGTAAAATTTGAATGGCGCGTACCAACAACATTTTATCGATAACAGGCATTGAGCCTGCTTTTTCAGCAGACTTCATAAACTGAGCAGGCCGAATGAGTTCGCCCTTTGCATTGCGTATGCGTGTTAGGGCCTCATAAAATTTTGGTTTTCGTTGGGGAAGCGTTACAATTGGTTGCAGATATATATCGACATTGTTTTTAGCGACTGCATTTTGAATTGCTTTTAAAATTGGCGAATTTTCGTTGGTAAGCTCGTCGATCTCAGTTGTTGGTTGATCTGCTGGAATATCACCAAACCATTCGCTGGCATCTGGTTCAGTACTTTCGCTTGCAGCCTCTGCGTTCGCGGAGTTTTGAGCTGCGTTTTTCGCGCTTGGTTTTGTTGCCGCTTTTTGTTTTGGTTGCGATGCAGCAGCAGGAAGCGCTTCTAGTTCTCCCACCCGAGTTTCGACTACAACGGTGCTTTCAGCAAGCTGCTTTATGAGGGAGCTGATAACTTCAAGCTCTCTGGCAAGGGGTTCCATCTCGCCTTTCGTTACTGTTTTGACTGTCTTTCGAAGGCCTGCAAGCTCGTTGCTCACCCGGTCCAAACCGACTGCGTTTTGGGCTTCTGCTAATGATAAATCATGAATGCGGGAAAGAAGGGCGCGATAGCGTCTGGCTTTCCAGACGAGCAGATAGCCAACCAATTGGAAGACAAGAAAGGACATAGCACTCATTGTGGCTTCAAAGCCTGTGAGGCCTAAGTTAGCCCAAACTGAATAGCCAAGTGATGCGGAAGTGATCACCATACACGCACTGATAAAAAGGTTTTTTGCTATATTCAATCCACCACGACCTTACACATATTCCCAAAGTTCGGCGCCATTTTTTGTTAACCCGCGAAGATATGCAGCCCAAGCGTCGAATCACCCTAGATAACTACGCCATACTTGCGGCATCAGAACAAGGGATTGAGCACGCTTGGAATCAAGGAAAGCTATCATTCCACAAGCGGTTCTGCTAAAGCGCGACTTAAATCGTCCCGAAGCTGACTTTGAACCCGATCCCGACCCTAATTTCGGGCCTGTTTGAAGTCGAAGACTGGGCATACCACCATCCGTGATTGAGGATTTGAACATGACTTTGCCGCCCGTCCCTTTGGTCAGTGGATTATCAAGCCTTTTAGAGGAGTATGACTTAGTCCTTTGTGATGTTTGGGGCGTCATTCATAACGGCATTTCAGTGTTCAATGCAGCCCCTGATGCGCTGGCAAAGTTTCGCGAGCAAGAAGGCAAACATGTCATTTTGCTGACCAATGCGCCACGGCCTGCTTGGTGGATTAAACGCCAGCTTGATGAGCTTGGTGTGCGCACTGATGCCTATGATGACATTGTAACATCTGGTGATGTCACGCGGCTTGATATTTCAAACCGTGATGCGCAAAAGGTTTATGCGCTTGGGCCCGAAAAAGATTTGAACTTTTATGATGATTTGCCGATCGATCTTGTCGATGCAAAAGAGGCTGAATTGGTGTCTGTAACCGGTCTGATAGATGACGCTACCGAAACACCTGACGATTATGACGAAATGCTGAGCGACTTCTTGAAGCGCGGCCTTTCAATGATTTGCGCCAATCCTGATATCGTTGTCGAGCGCGGCGACAAGTTGATTTATTGCGGTGGTGCACTGGCTCAAAAATATAAACAAATGGGTGGTGAGGCGCTCTATTTTGGCAAACCTCACGCCCCAATCTATAACCGCGCGCTTGAACGCGGCGCGGAACTTGTTCGCCAAGGTTTGGATAAACAGCGGGTTCTTGCCGTTGGCGATGGCATTGCAACGGATGTAAAAGGAGCGAACGATAACGGCCTTGATTGCCTGTTTGTTACTGCGGGTATTCACAGTGCAGAAAATGGACCGCTTGCCAATCCGACACCTGAAAACGTGGCGCAATTCCTCGATGAGCAAAAGCAAAAAGCCAAGGCATTTCTGCCTCGGCTTGTTTGGTAACTCGCAAAACTTTAAAAGTATTTCACATCTTAAAAGTGTGAATCGACTTCGTCTTGATCAATACCTGCGCCTTTAAGGGCAGGGCCATTGAGTAGCTCAGTCAATAAAGTCTCGCCAGATGGGCGTGATCCGCCATCGTCTTTAATTGCGCGCTCATTATCCATACGATCGATGATGCATTTAATCTGCTCGTCAATGAGATTGAGTGTTTTAACGACTTTCGAAATCCGTTGGCCTGTTATGTCCTGGAAAGAACAAGCCTCGAAAATATCGATGACTTTGTTGTTGACCATTTCACTGTAAGCTTCAGGGTCGCTTGGATCGCCAGCCATTATATTTTCGGCAGCTTCCATTATTTTGTCGGTCGCACTCTCAGTAGCCTCAACGACAGCATCCAGTTCAAGACCAGCTTGAGGAATGTGTTCGTCATGCATTTCGTCTGCGCGAAAGTCCGCCAAATCTCTTTTTGTATCAGAGATTTGATAGGAGATTTTGCGTAGCTCTTCAAAGGTCTGCTGATCATTCCCTTTAAGGATATCGAGCATACTGTCTGTCATCAATTCGGCGAGCCGAACGATATCATTCAGATGGATATTATCTTGCCGTTCACGCTTCAAGAAATGTTTGATGCGCGTTATGTCTAGTTGAGCTGACATTCACCTGCTCCAATCTAGAACCGTAGATTTATCAAGTGCATGGGGCGTGAATTCTTCACGCACCCGATGCCTCGACGGCCCCATTAAATTGATTATTCGCCGAATACGGCCTCAATCTTACCTTTCAATGTCTGAGCATTGAATGGTTTAACGATGTAATTGTTCACACCAGCTTTTTTAGCGGCGATCACATTTTCCGTTTTAGATTCGGCTGTCACCATGATGAATGGTGTTTTTGTGAGGTTTGCGTCACCGCGAACCTGTTTAAGAAGCTCGTAGCCAGTCATAGGCTCCATATTCCAATCAGAAATAACCAAACCGTATTTTTGGTCTTTCATTTTGGCGAAGGCTTCCGTGCCATCAGCTGCATCATCTACATTTTCAAAGCCGAGTTGCTTCAATAGGTTGCGAATAATTCGCACCATAGTTTTATAGTCATCCACCACCAAGACGGGCATAGATAGATCAAGGGCCATTTGGTTACTCCACACGTTAATAGAAGGAACTTCCGTTCCATTCCCCAAATACAGCGATAAGCCATCGCAGTTGAAGCCAAAAGTACCCACGACCTTTGAAGAGATAGTTAATGCGTTTTAAGATGAAGGCGAATTTTGCTGAAAATTGTAAGAATTGGGTTGGAAACAGTTTTTATGATTAAAAAAGGGTTAATCATTGGCTACAAGTGTGGCAAGCAAAGTAATGATATAGCAAAACCAATCAAAAAATGACGTTACCCAGGCCCTGCGGTTAGGTTGAAAGCAAAGTGATAGATGAAAAACAACAAGCCTTTCGATGAAGTCTTTAATCTTTTGACTGCCCCGCACGATGAAGTTGCAGGGCTTAAAGGTGGTGTGCTTGCGATTGGTAATTTTGACGGTGTTCATAAGGGGCATCGCGTTGTTTTGGAAACAGCCCTTAATCTGGCGGCCGCCCAAAGCGAACCACACAAAGCGGTTGCAATGACCTTTGAACCTCATCCCCGCACCGTGTTTAAGCCAGATGCGCCCGTGTTTCGTCTGACACCTCGGCAGGAAAAGGGCCGGTTATTGGCCGCAATGGGTTTGGACGGCATGGTGATTGTCCCCTTTGACCATGAGTTTTCCCAAATGACGGCTGAAGATTTTGTCCAAGATCTATTAATAGAGAAGCTTGCGGTTTCTCATGTGGTGGTTGGTTATGATTTCCATTTTGGCAGAGCGCGACAGGGCTCACCTGAATATTTGATGGAAATGGGCAAGGCGCACGGTTTTGGTGTGAGCGTTGTGCCAGCACAAAAAAATGACGATGGGGCCTTGGTCTATTCATCCTCTGCAACCCGCACTTGTTTGGCTGAAGGCAATATCGAGCTTGCAAACGACATTCTTGGTTACCGCTACTTCGTTTCAGGTGAAGTGGTGCATGGTCGAAAAGAGGGACGGGAGCTTGGATACCCAACAGCCAATATGGCGCTTGCGTCCAACAATGAATTAAAACACGGCATCTACGCTGTTCAGTTGCGTGTTGAAGATAAAGTCTTGGACGGTGTGGCAAGTTTTGGCCGCCGCCCCATGTTTGATAATGGCCCGCCTCTGCTTGAAACATATTTGTTTGATTTTGACGGCGATCTTTATGGCAAAACCGTTGAAGTCGCCTTTTTCAAATATTTGCGCGGGGAAGAGGCGTTTGATGGCTTGCAAGACTTGCTTGATCAAATGGCGATCGACTGCGATAACGCGCGCCAAGTCCTGCAAAATGCTGAAATTTTATCGAGTATTGATCGCGGCTTAAATGGTGAGTGATTGCAAGCTTTGCAATTGCCTCTTTATTTGCGCGTGAACCATTGCTAGTACATCGCAACCTTGCCTTTTCTTCAAGTTGAGAAACCATAATGTCAAACGAGACAAATACAGAAGACGGTTTTGATTATTCCAAGACCCTGTTTCTTCCAAAAACAGACTTTCCAATGCGCGCTGGCCTTCCAAAGAAAGAGCCAGAGATTATTGCGAAATGGAAACAGCAAGGCATTTATAAGACATTGCGCGAGCAATCTAAGGGACGTGAGAAATTCGTCCTTCATGATGGCCCTCCTTACGCTAATGGCAATTTGCACATTGGCCACGCGCTCAACAAAGTATTGAAAGACGTCATCACCCGCTCGCACCAGATGCTGGGTTTTGATTCAAACTATGTCCCTGGGTGGGATTGCCACGGTCTTCCCATCGAATGGAAGATCGAAGAGAAATATCGCGCCAAGGGTAAGAACAAAGACGACATTCCAATTAATGAGTTCCGCCAAGAATGCCGCGACTTCGCGAAGCATTGGGTTGGGGTGCAGTCAGAAGAGTTCAAGCGTCTCGGCGTTGAAGGTGATTTTGAACGCCCATATCTCACCATGAATTTTGAGGCTGAAGCCTATATCGCAAAAGAGCTAATGAAGTTTGCCACAAGCGGCCAGCTTTATCGCGGTTCAAAACCGATCATGTGGTCTGTGGTGGAACGCACTGCCTTGGCTGAAGCTGAGATTGAATATCAAAACTACGAGTCAGATACGGTCTGGGTGCCGTTCCCAATTGGCAAAGGACCAGACCATCTAAAAGATGCAAAGGTTGTGATTTGGACGACGACGCCTTGGACAATGCCTGGCAACCGCGCGGTTTGTTATTCGCCTAAAATTGCCTACGGCCTTTATGAAGTAACAGTCGCAGAAAATGACTTTGGTCCGCAAGCGGGTGACCAGTTCGTTTTTGCCGACGCCCTAAGTGAAGAATGTGCAGCGAAAGCAAAAGTTGAATTTAAACGTGTGAGCGATGTGACTGCTGCTGATTTTGACGGCATGGTGCTCGACCATCCGCTCAAACAAGCAGGTCTTGGCGGCTATGACTTCGGCGTGCCGATGTTGAGCGGCGACCATGTTACCGATGAAGCAGGTACCGGCTTTGTGCATACAGCACCGGGTCATGGTCGTGATGACTTTGAAATCTGGATGACAAAAGCCCGCGACATTGAGGCAATGGGGATTTCGTCTGACATCCCATTCACCGTGGGTGATGACGGCTTTTACACCAAAGATGCGCCGGGCTTTGAAGAGGCCCGCGTGATTGATGATAAAGGCAAGAAGGGTGACGCCAACCAGAAGGTGATCACTGCCTTGATCGGTCAAAACAACCTTTTTGCTCGTGGCCGCGTGAAGCACGAATACCCGCATTCATGGCGTTCTAAAAAACCGATCATCTTTAGAAACACACCGCAGTGGTTTGTTTATATGGATAAAGACGGTGTGGTTGAAAAAGGCACGTTGCGCACAACAGCGCTTGAAGCCATCGACAACACCAATTTCGTACCGCCACAAGGCCAAAACCGTTTGCGCGGTATGATTGAAGGTCGCCCAGACTGGGTGCTTTCTCGCCAACGCGCATGGGGTGTGCCAATTTCTGTTTTCGTTGATGAAGACGGCACTGTGCTGAAAAGCGAAAAGGTCAATGCCGCCATTTTCGAAGCCTTCAAGCAAGACGGTGCCGATGCATGGTATGCAGAAGGCGCGAAAGAACGTTTCCTTTCTGCCGACCCTGACGTTGATGCATCAAATTGGACAATGGTCCGCGACATCTTAGATGTGTGGTTTGATTCTGGTTCAACCCACGCTTTCTGCTTGGAGCAGCGCGAAGACCTTAAATGGCCTGCCGATGTCTATCTTGAAGGAACTGATCAACACCGTGGTTGGTTCCATTCATCGCTGCTCGAAAGCTGCGGCACCAGAGGCCGTGCACCTTATGACACGGTGATTACCCACGGCTTCACCATGGATGATCAGGGCCGCAAAATGTCGAAATCTCTCGGCAATCAGACATCGCCTCACGACATCATCAAACAATATGGCGCGGACATTCTGCGGCTTTGGGTGATGACATGTGATTATACGGATGATCAGCGTATCGGTCAGGAAATCATCAAGACCAATGTCGATGCTTACCGTCGTCTTCGCAACACAGTGCGCTGGATGCTTGGCACACTTGCCCATTATGATGGCGATGAAGTGGCGTATGATGACTTGCCAGAGCTTGAACAATATATGATGCACCGTCTTAGCGAGACTGATGCAACTGTGCGCCAAGCTTATAAAGAGTTCGATTTTAAAAAGGCATTCAATGCGATCTTCAGCTTGATGAATGTGGACATGTCATCGTTCTATTTCGATATCCGCAAAGACGCGCTTTATTGCGATCCGATCTCATCAAAACGCAGACAAGCAGCCCTTTCGGTTGTGGAAAAAATGTTCCGCTGCACGATCACATGGTTAGCTCCAATGCTGCCATTTACAACGGATGAATCGTGGGCAAGTAGATACGGTGAGGATATAGCATCAATCCACCTGACGGACTTTGAACCTGTACCTTCAAGCTACAACAATGGCGAGTTGGCCGCGCGTTGGGAAAACATCCGCAAGCTGCGTCGTGTTGTCACAGGTGCATTGGAAATTGAACGCGCAGAAAAGCGTATCGGGTCATCATTAGAAGCGGCACCTCAGGTCTATATTTCTGATGAAACACTCAAGTCTGCCCTCCAAGGTATTGAGGACTTTGAAGATTTATGCATCACAAGTTCTATCGAAGTCTTGGATGGCGAGGGCCCTGCTGATGCTTTCAAGCTTGAGGATATTGCTGGTGTTAGTGTTGTTCCGAAAATGGCTGAAGGCAAGAAATGCGCGCGTTCTTGGCGTGTTTCCAATGAAGTTGGATCGGATGCTGATTATCCTGATTTAACCCCTCGTGATGCACAGGCAATGCGTGAACTGGAAGCCGTTTAAAAGAGGAACCAGCGGATGAGGCGGTAACGTTAACGCTATTACAAAACGTATTTTCCTGTGATTTGTAAAGATTGAGGAAAAAAGGTATATAGTACTAGAGAGTTCGCCATAAGCCTGCCACTTTTCCGGTCTGTTTAGGCGATGAAATGACTGAGGATGTCGATTTGTTAAAATCCATGAAGTTTTACCGTACAGGTATGACGTTGAGTATCGTTGCTTTCATGGCAACTGGTTGCGGTATAAAAACGGCTACTTATGGAACGGGTCAGACGGTAGAAGCCGGCCTTGCTCGTGACCTCGCAAGCATTGCAACATTTGGCACTTTCGGCAAAAAGAAAGCGGAGCGGATCACATATCGTGAACGTGCTGCTCTTGTTGTTCCAAATGATCAGCAATTCGCTTCTATTCCAGCGCCTGTGGATAGAATTTCGACCGTAGATGACAATTTCCCTGGTCGAGCCGCTGAAATTGCAAGAGTCAAAGACAAGAAAGCAAAGCAAGACGCCCTTAAGGTTGAGAACCAAGCAATCGGCGTCGCTCGCGCCCAACCGCTGTCCGGAAAATTGTTGAAAAACAAGGCTGAGAGAGAAGGTGGTGATCTAGACATCGTAAATAATGCTGGGCCTTTGGATGCACGTGAGTTGACTAAAACACCGGAAGACTATGCCCGTGAACGCGGTGTCAAAGTATCAGAGCTTCCTAAAGCACTTCAAGGCGGCATTGTTCAGGAGAAAAGTCTTCTTGCCCGTGCGGGTCTTGTGAAACCAAAAGTAAGACGGCGCACAGAATCTTTGACGGATGTTCCAGTGGAATACCGTACAGTTCAAAAGCCAACATTTACCCCACCAGTTAGCCAAGTCCCTGTTGGACAAGCTGGCTCAATTCCTACCGCGCAGCCGATTCAATCAACGGCCTCGCAGGTAACCCGAGCGGCTAATCCAGACGGTACTTATTCAGTGGAACCCTTTGAAGAAATAGCACCACCGAAGAAAAAGAAACGGTTCATTTTGTTTTAGAAAATGACATTTGATTTTAAAAAGCGTCCTTTAAGGGCGCTTTTTTTATCGGCGTTTTGCGAAGAATTTCTTTAAAAGGTCAGCACTTTCTGCTTCTTGAAAACCTGAATAGACGTCAGGCGCGTGGTGGCAGGTTGCAAGCGAGAAGAAACGTGCGCCATTTTCCACGGCCCCGCCTTTCTCATCGCCAGCACCAAAATAGAGCCGCCGGATGCGGGCAAGCGATATGGCGCCCGCGCACATGGTGCAGGGTTCTAGCGTTACATAGAGATCGCAATCATAAAGTCTTTCGCGGCCAAGTTTTTTGGCAGCTAAACGCAGGGCGACAATTTCTGCGTGCGCTGTCGGGTCTTTGTCTTGCACAATCTGGTTGCCTGCTTGCGCAATTATCTGGTCATCACACACAATAACCGCCCCAACGGGCACTTCACCACGGCTGGCTGCTTCTTTTGCTTCATCCAGCGCTATCGACATAAAAGGTTTTGAGTGATCTGACACAATGAGTTCTTTGATATAGTGATCGTTCTTGCTATGCCCTTTGGCATGGATAAGCAAAACAAAAAAAGCCCAAATAAGCGCAGAGCTCAATCCCCTAAAAAAGGATTGGGGAAAACGCCGCGCGCGATAGGTGCCCCAGAAGTCAAACCTGTTGCCGATTTGGAAGAAAAACCAGAGCGTATTGCCAAGGTTTTAGCGCGTGCAGGCCTCTGTTCTAGGCGCGATGCAGAACGCTGGATCGAAGATGGCCGTGTTGTGGTCAACGGCGTTCAATTGGAAAGCCCTGCCTTCACCGTAAAACTAAGCGATCAAATCGTAGTTGATGGTAATCCTCTGCCAAGCCGCGAGCCAACGAGGCTTTGGCTTTATAATAAGCCACGTGGTCTGGTTACAACCAACAAAGACCCAGAAGGGCGCACCACGATTTTTGATAAGTTCCCGAAAGAATTGCCGCGTGTCATGACCGTTGGCCGCTTGGATATCAACACCGAAGGCTTGATGCTTTTGACCAATGATGGTGGCTTGTCTCGTGTGCTTGAACTGCCAGAAACAGGTTGGCTAAGACGCTATCGTGTGCGGGCGCATACGAGAGATCAAAAACACCGCGTCACACAAGCAGATCTTGATAAACTTGCAGATGGTATTGTGATTGAAGGTGTGATTTACGGCGCGATTGAAGCAACGCTGGATCAAGATAAGGGTACCAATATCTGGCTGACTATTGGATTGCGGGAAGGTAAAAATCGCGAAGTAAAACATATACTTGGACACTTGGGTCTTGATGTAAATCGCTTGATCCGCGTGTCTTATGGTCCGTTTCAGGTGCTTGATCTTGATGATGGCGAGGTCCGCGAAGTGCGCCGTCATGTTTTGCGCGACCAGCTTGGTCCACGCTTGATTGAGGCGGCTGGGGCTGATTTTGAAACGCCAGAAATGCGGGCTGAAAAAGAACGGCCAGAGCAGAAGAAAAAGACAGCACCTAAAGACCGCAAGCGTCGGGTGAAAGAACATTGGACCGAAGAAAAAATGGTCAGTGGTCGCAAAGCAGCAGACATAAAAGAACAAAAGAAGGGCCGCAAAAAACCGCAGATTAAGCGGGCTTCAGATCGCAAATCCGACGATAAGCAGCCGTCTCGTTCAACGACTGACACCAAGACAGGGTTTAAAACGGGCAGCAGGTCACGAAGTTCAAACCCTACCAATAAGCCAAGACGAGGAAACAATGCGGATCGTCGGCGGTAAGTTTCGCGGTCATAGGTTGGCCGCGCCAAAAAGCGATAAAATTAGGCCCACCACGGACCGTTCCCGCGAAAGCCTGTTCAATATATTGAGCCACCGTGATGAGGTGGAATTTGAAGGCGCGCGGGTGATTGACCTTTTTGCAGGAACTGGTGCTTTGGGCTTGGAGGCTTTGTCGCGTGGTGCGGGTTTTGCCCTCTTCTTGGATGAAAGCGCAGAAGCACGCGGTCTGGTGCGCACCAATATGGAAAGCTGCAAGCAGAACGGTAATGCCAAGATTTTCCGCCGTGACGCAACAAAATTGGGTGCACGAGGCACAATGAACCCCTTCAATCTAGCGTTTTTGGACCCACCTTATGACAAGGGGCTTGGTGAACGGGCGCTTCAATCTTTGCATGAGGGAGAATGGCTTACGCCTGAAGCTTTTGTCGTGTGGGAAGAATCAACCAAAGCCGAGGTCATCATTCCGGCATATTTTTCTTTAATTGATGATCGTACTTATGGGATAAGTAGGGTAAAGTTTCTAACCTACCAACCTTAGCAAGCCGGACACGTTCGGCGCATCGTTTATGGGATTAATCTATGTTGATACGAATTGCTCAATTCACCAGCATCTTGGTTGCTACACTTCTCGTCGTTTTAAGCAGTGCCTTGGCAGCTGAAACGAAAAATGGCGATTTTATCAAAGGCGAATTGTTCCCGAACATTGTTGCATCCAAACTAGACAACGGCATGGAAGTGGTTGTGATCCCAGATCAACGGGCAACGGCTGTTACCCACATGGTTTGGTACAAAGTGGGGTCTGCAGATGAAGATGCGGGCAAGTCAGGCATCGCGCATTTTCTTGAGCATTTATTGTTTAAGGGAACGAAGAAATACCCTGGCAATGCCCTCGACACCACCGTGCGCCGTGTCGGTGGCAATCACAACGCATTCACAAGCTATGACTACACGGGATATTTTCAAAAGATCACCCGCGAGCATTTGCCATTGATGATGGATATTGAAGCAGACCGCATGATGAATGTGCGTTTCACTGAGGAAGATGTTGATGTGGAGCGCAAGGTTGTTTTGGAAGAACGTGCGCGCGGCATTGAATCGCGGCCCGGCGCACAATTGTCTGCCGCGATGGATTTAGCGCTTTATAAAAACCACCCTTACCGTCGCCCCATTATCGGCTGGCGTCATGAGCTTGAGGTTTTAAACCAAAAAGACGCGTTTGCGTTTTACGAGAAATATTACACGCCCGCCAATGCGGTATTGGTGGTGAGTGGAAATGTCACCGTTGAAGAAGTGCAGGCAATGGCACAAAAATATTATGGCGTTTTGAAAAACCGTGCGCCTGCTGCCAAACGTGTTCGCCCGATTGAACCGGATGATTTGTTGATGCGTCAACTCATCACCGTGCGCGATCCGCGCATCACCAATGAAAGCGTCTCCATACTGTTTCGTGTGCCATCGTTTAGAACGGGTAAGCCTGGAACCTCGGAAGCGCTTTATCTTTTAAGTGAGATTTTAAGCGGGACGACCAGAAGCCGGATTTACAAATCTTTCGTTGTCGATCGCCAGATCGCAACCTCAGCTGGCGCCTATTCTGGTGCGGGTTCATTGGATGATAGCTCATTTACCCTCTACGGCACGCCAAAGGGGGATGTGACCTTGGAAGAAATGGAAAAACAACTGCTTAATGAAATCGAGAAGGTTGCCAAAGAAGGGGTGACGGAAAAAGAACTTCAGCGCGCCCGCAATCGTTTATTTGCCAGCACAATCTACGCGCAAGACAGCGCCAGCGGGTTGGCGAATTTGATGGGGCGCACGCTCGCTGTCGAAAGTACATTGGCAGACATCCGCTCATGGCCAGAGCGTATTCGCAACGTGAGCGTTGAAGACATCAAAGAGGCCGCCGCCACCTATTTCAATCCGGAAAAAGCGGTGATTGGCCATTTGCGTCGTCCGCTTAAAACCGACAAAGACCCATCTTAGAAAGAGGTAATCTCATGCTTCGTATCTTGACCATATTTGCCTTTTTCTTTTCTGCTCTCACTCTTTCAGCCAATGCCTTGGATATCCAAGAACTGAAAAGCGACAGGGGGTTGAAAATTCTCCTCGTTGAAGACCATTCATTGCCCATCGTCACCCTGTCTTATTCTTTCAAGAGCGGCACATCGCAAGACCCCAAGGGCAAATCAGGTGCGATGAACTTGATGAGTTCACTGCTTGATGAAGGCGCGGGCGATATGGACGCAGTGGCTTTTCAAGACCGAATGGAAGACCTTGCAGCGCGCATGTCATTTAGCGCAAGCCGCGATTATTTCAGAGGTTCGCTCCGCACCTTGAGCGAAAATGCAGACGATGCTTTTGAAATGCTACGCACCGCGCTTTATGAGTCGCGTTTTGATGCCAAGCCATTGAACCGTATCCGTGATCAGATTCTGTCGGGCATTCGTTCAGAAGCCAACAACCCCAATAGCAAAGCGTCAAAGGCATTGCGCAAATCGGTTTATCCCGCAGACCACCCCTATACCCGCACAAGCAATGGCACAGAAGAAAGTATCTTGTCTGTCACGGCTGATGATATGCGTGCATTGAAGAAACGGATTTTGGGCCGCGATAATCTCATTATCTCAATGGTTGGGGCGATCACGGCTGCTGAGGCGAAGGCGCGGATTGATGCGCTTTTTGGTGCGCTTCCAGCGAAAGCAGATTTGATCGATGTGCCGAAAGTGGACCTTAAAGTTGGCGAGAAAATTTCCATTGATGCGCCCCTGCCTCAAACCCGTTACACGCTGATTGGTAAGGGTATTGATCGCCTTGATGACGATTATTTTGCGGCCTATTTGGTGAACCAGATTTTAGGCGGTTCGGGTCTTAGTTCACGGCTTTCATTGGAAGTGCGTGAAAAACGCGGCCTTGCTTATGGCATTAGTTCAGGCATTTCAAACCATGAAGCCGTCAGCTTGTTTACAGCCTCTGTTGCAACACGGGCAGATTTCGCTAATGAAACGCTGAAAGTGATGCTGGCTGAGCTAAAGCGCATGGCAGATGAGGGACCAAGCGAAGAAGAACTTGCCCTTGCAAAAAGCTATACGATTGGCGTTTACGCGCTTAATTTTGATGGCTCTAGCGATATTGCAAACACGCTAACCTCCATCCAAGCAGCAGGTCTGCCGAGTAATTATATCGAGATCAGAGCCGATGCGATTAATGGCGTGACGTTGGGTGAGGCAAAAGCGGCAGCAAAGCGTCTGCTTGGTGATGGAACGTATACATTGTTGCGTGTGGGGCCTGCTGCGAAAGAAGGCTAGAGCTTAGGGCGCGAATATTGAGGGCGAGATGTCAGAAAATACGAAAATTGGTCTAAGTCTTGGCGGCGGTGGCGCGCGTGGTATTGGTCATGTGGTCGTGCTGGAAGCGCTTGACGAATTAGGCATCAAGATTGATGAAATTACCGGAAGTTCTATCGGTTCGCTGATTGGCATGGGTTATGCGACTGGCATGAGCGGGCGCGATTTGCGACGCTATGTCTTGTCGACATTTGATGACCGCGCCAAAGTGTTGAGCAATCTTTGGGATTTGCGCCCATCCTCGCTGCAAGATTGGTTTAAGCCGGAATCTTATTCCTTAGGCCAGTTCAATCCAGAGAAAATTCTGTCGACCTTCACACCCGTTGATGAGTTTCCAGAAAACATCGAAGATTTGGAGACAACACTTTCCATCGTCGCCACTGATTATTATGCGGGCAATGATGTGGTGTACCGCAAGGGGAACTTGCGCCAAGCCGTTGGTGCTTCCATTGCGATCCCGATGATATTTAAGCCGGTTGAAATTGATGGCCGCATTTTGATTGATGGCAATATCGCCAATCCGCTGCCCTTTGACCAATTCGTGGAACCAATGGACCGTGTAATTGCTGTTGACGTGGTTGGCGGACCTGATCCAACGGGGCACGAAATGCCTTCAGGCTTTGAAACCATGCTGGGTGCAAACCAGATTATGATGCAGGCAATCACGCAGGAAAAACTAGCACGATTGACGCCGCCTGATGTGTTGATTAGGCCGCCGATTAATTCTTTTGGTGTGATGGATTTCTTAAAATCAAGCACCATCCTAAGGATGTGCGATCAAAAGAAAGAAGAGATCAAACAGCAGATTGATACAGCACTTTCAAAGGCGTGAGCCTATTGAATATTAGCGCCTTTACCGGATGAAAATGCAGAGAGTGCGGCTCGCCATAATGGGGGAGGTAGATCGCCTTTTGGTGGGTCACCATCTAGTTTGTTGACCACGCGCAAGCAGGACACAATTGCCAAAATACCAAAGGCAACAGCTCCCAAACCCCAGCCCGCAATCACCCCGTGTGCACCTGCTATTGACGCGCCAACCCATACGAAGGGCACAGTGCCGATTGTAGCCTTTGCCCAGTTCAACATGGTTGAGTAAGTGGCAAACCCGAGATTATTAAAAGCGGCGTTGGCCACGAACATCATCGAGTTAAACAGGAATGTTGCAATAACCAAATTGATGAAGAAGGCGACCAAGGACGCTGCTTCTCCTGTTGCGTTAAATTGTTCAATAATCACGTCGCGAAGCAAGAAGACAAGCAGCCAAACAAGGCCAGTATAAACAGCCGTGACAATCAGCGATTTTTTGACAGTCTCCCGCACGCGGTCATAAATCCCCGCGCCATAGTTTTGCCCGATGATGGGGCCGATGGCACCTGACAGTGCAAAGATAAAACCGAACGCCACGGGAATAAGCCGCCCAATGATTGCCCAACCAGCAACGGCTTCATCACCGTAAGGAGCGATTGAACTGGTGACATAAGCATTGCCGACGGGTGTCGCGACGTTTGTCAGCACAGCAGGAACGGCCACGTCTTTAAGTTCATTGACGTCTGAGAAAAATACCTTTGGTGAGGGAATTGTAATCAGATCATGGACTTTGACGACGCTGTAAAGTCCGATCAGCACCGTTCCCAATCGAGCAATCACCATGACATAAGCAGCACCCTGAATGCCAAGGTCAAAAGTGAAGATGAAAAGCGGATCAAGGACAGCTGCAATAATGCCGCTGCCAAGGGTTACATACATCGCCCGTTTTGCGTCACCCACCGCCCGCAGCAAGCCAGAAGCGCACATGCCAATGCCCATCAGTGGCATTGAAGGAATGACAACTTGCAGGAACTTGACGGTGATTTCAGCTGCTTCTCCCTTTGCCCCAATTAATTCGACGATGGAGGGGATGAAGGGAAAAGCGACACTCGCCATGACAATTGTGACGAGCAGAACGAAAATGAGGGAAGATCCAGAGAGTTCCCGCGCGCGCTCTCTTTCGCCTTTGCCTATGGCTTTTGAAACCAGTGCAATGGCTGCAATCATCACGCCGATACTGATGGAGATTGTAAAAAACAACAGCGTGCTTGCATAACCAATCGCTGCCGTAAGTTCGCTTTGTCCGAGCATCGAGATGTAAAACAGATTTGCGAAATCAACGACGAAAATTGAAATCAATCCAACCGACGCCGTGCCCGTCATCACCAAGATATGCTTAAAGATCGAACCGCTTGCGAATTTCGGATCGGTTGATGGGCGAGGTTTTGTTGTCAAAGTTGCGGCTAACTATCTTCGGTTGCGATTTTTTCGGTTTCTTCCGACAGCATTTTTGCTTGTGTCGTCGGTTCATTCAGCGGTTCAGGTTTGACGTTAGTGCCGTAAAGTTGGTCGTTGCCAGCAAAAACACCTTTGACCTGTTGCAAGTGCAAGCGACCAAGATCACGCTTTCTGACATCTTCAATAACATAATCAACCCGCTCAGGCGGAACATCCATCCCGTCCAACAAGGCACGGCCCATCAAGAGAGCGGATTCGAATATTTCGCGGATTTGAAAATCAATTTCCCTATTCGTCAGCTCTAAGGCATGAATGCGATCATAAGCGCGGGCGTAGATTTTTATATCGGGATAATGCTTGCGGATGAGATCGATAATTTCAGTGGTGCGGTCGGCTGTATCGGCACAAACGGCGACAATCCGCACGCGTTCAATGCCTGCTGCTCGCAATACATCAATGCGACGGCCTTCGCCGTAATAAACGCGAAAACCGAATTTTGCCGCACTTCGAATGCGCTCCGCACTATGATCAATCACTGTGGTTGGTATGCCTTCAGCAAGCAGGGATTGTGAGACGATTTGTCCAAACCGACCAAAACCAACCACCAGAACCGAGCCGTTCGCCCCTTCAAAGTCTTCTTCGATTTCATCTTCTTCAGCGTGAATGATCAAACGGTCACCAAGCTTGGCAAACAGTGGTGTTAGCGCCATGGTTACAGTGACGATAGCGGTTATGATGGATGCTAAATTTGTGCTCACCACGAAGGCTGCCACAGCAGTGGAGAAAATGACGAAAGCAAATTCGCCCACTTGCGGTAAAAGGGAGGCTACGCGAATGGCTTCATTGTGGGAACGCTTGAAGCTGCGAAATATTGCGTAAATGACAGCGGCTTTAATAAGCATGATGAGTGGTGCTGCAACAAGGATGGTGAGCCAGTTATCTGCAACCACTTTAAGATCAAGCGACAATCCAACCGCCATAAAGAAAAGACCCAGTAGCAAACCACGGAATGGTTCAATGTTGGCCTCTAACTCGTGGCGATAAGACGAATCGGCCAGCATGACACCTGCCAAAAAGGCGCCCATTGCCATCGAGAGACCAATCTGTTCGGTCGCAAAACCAGCACCCAATACAACGAAGAGTGCCACCACCATCATCATTTCCCGCGCACCTGTGTTCGCAACCACGCGAAACAGTGGGTTGAGGCAATAGTGGCCAATCAAAATCAAACCGGCCCCCACGCCTGCAACTTGCAGGGCATCGGTCCATGTTGGGGTCGCGACAGGCGTGCCGACGATCTCTTTGTAAAGTTCAGGCACCAAAAATGGAATGGCGGCGAGGATCGGAACGATGGCGATATCTTGAAACAGGACAATCGAAAATGTGCTTTGCCCGTTACGTGTGTTCAATTCATCGCCTTCGGCCAAAATTTGCATGGCAAACGCCGTGGATGATTGTGCAAGCCCGACGCCAATCAACAGGCTTATCTGCCATGTAAAGTCGAGCATTAAACAGATGGTACCTAATACAAGAGCGCTCACAGCTACCTGCAAGAAGCCGATCCCGAAAATCCCATGGCGCAGCGCCCATAACCGCGAGGGCTTCAATTCTAAGCCGATGATGAAAAGCAAAAACACAATGCCCAATTCTGCAAAATGCAGCAGAGCATCGCCGTCACTCACCTTAAAGGGCAGCGCGCCGAGCACCGTGCCAGCAGCCAAATAACCAAGCACTGTTCCAAGTCCGAGTTTTTTGAAAATCGGTGCAAAGAAAAGAGCCGCGCCAAGCAGAATGATCACCTGCACGGTAAGGGGTAGCGCATTGGTATCCGCGAGATGGGTCGCGGTAGACACTGTTTCAGTAGCCATATTTTTCTCTTGTTTCACTTGCTTATATACCTAAGTGCGAACTTGGTCTAAGTACATGGCTAAAGAAAGATCGGCTATGAACAGTCTATTCACTGATTTTATGAGGTTATTTGATGAGCAACCCCGATAATGCACAAGATTTGATTGATCGCGCATCCGCGCTTGTGGAAGCTGCGAAGAAGGCGGGGGCAGATGCTGCTGATGCTGTGGTGATCTCGGCACAGTCTCTCGATGTTGATGTGCGTCAGGGTCAAGTTGAAAATACCACGCGCTCAGAAAATGATGGTTTTTCATTGCGGGTTTTTGTGGGTAAGCAAATTGCATCAATCTCTGCCAATGATAGCGGGTCTGTGGATGGGTTGGCAGAGCGTGCCGTCGCAATGGCCAAAGTCGCGCCTGAAGACCCATTTGCCAGTTTGGCGGACCGCGATCGCCTTGCAACCGATTTTCCAGATCTTGAGCTTTTTGATGAAACGGAGGTCGGTGCGGCTCAGTTGACTGAGATGGCGCGGGAGACTGAAGAAGCAGGCTTGGCCGTTAAAGGGGTAACAAATTCGGGTGGTGCCGGTGCTGCGTGGGGATCAGGCGGCATGGTGCTCATCACATCACATGGGTTTTGTGGTTCTTATCGCTCTTCCAGTTTTTCAACGTCTGTTTCACTCATTGCAGGTGAGGGAACTGGCATGGAGCGTGATTACGACTACGACGCGCGTCGTTTTCTCGAAGATTTGAACACGCCAGCGGATATTGGCCGCAGTGCTGGTGAAAAGACGGTGAAACGATTGAACCCGCGTAAGGTGAAAACGCAAACCTTGCCCGTCATTTATGATCCGCGCATTTCCACAGGTTTAATTGGCCATCTATCAGGTGCCATCAATGGTGCTTCGATTGCTCGCAAAACCAGTTTCCTGCGCGATGATATGGGCAATGCAATCTTTTCGCCAAACATCACAATCACCGATGACCCTTTGAGAAAACGCGGTCTCGCTTCTCGTCCGTTTGATGGCGAGGGTGTTGCTTCATCCTCAATGGATATGGTGAAGGACGGTGTTTTGCAAAATTGGTTCTTGGATACAGCAACGGCGCGAGAATTGTCGTTAGAGACGAATGGCCGAGCATCCAGAGGCGGCTCCAACCCTTCGCCCGGCCGAACAAACCTGACCCTTCTTGCTGGTGAGAAATCGCCCGAGGAGATGATGAAGGATATCGGCGAAGGCCTTTATATCAACGAGCTGATTGGGTCTGGCGTTAGTTTGGTTACAGGTGATTATAGCCGTGGGGCTTCTGGCTTCTGGATTGAAAATGGCGAGGTCGCATACCCTGTTAGCGAGATTACAATTGCCGGAAATTTACGGGATATGTTTGCCCGCATGATCCCGGCAAATGACCTTGAATATAGGTTCTCCACAAACGCGCCGAGTATTTTGGTGGAAAACATGGCTGTTGCCGGTCTTTAGGTGCTAGTAAGTGATTCTCGGGTTGTCATAAGGATCATGGAGACCGCACGTTGGATGACCTCAAACTTATAGTTGATGCTGCAAAAGCTGCTGGCGAAATTGGGCTGAAATACTTCAAGAAAGACCCAGACACTTGGACCAAAAGTGGCAACTCACCAGTGACCGAGGCTGATATAGCTATCGATACATATCTAAACGATACATTGATTGGTGCACGTCCATCTTATGGTTGGCTTTCAGAAGAATCTGAAGACAACCCATCTAGATTGGCAGCTCACAAGACCTTCATCGTTGACCCCATTGATGGCACGCGTGGTTTTATAGAAGGCTCAGAAAACTGGGTCATCTCCATCGCGCTTGTTGAAAAGGGATGCCCCGCGATTGGCGTCCTTTATGCTCCCGTGCTGGATAAGCTCTACGTTGCCGTGGATGGTAAAGGGGCAACTTTGAATGGCAAACGCATTGCCGCCTCATCGGCTGAGAGCCTTTCTGACGGTGAATTTATCATTCCAGCAAGAATTGCAACCACGATCCAAGAACAGCTTAAAAAGCAGATGAAGAGGGCACCTCATATTCCCTCACTTGCATATCGTATCGCGCTTGTTGCGGATGGAACCTATAGTGCCGGCATTGCCCGTCCAGGAGCGTGCGATTGGGATATTGCCGCTGCTGATTTGATTTTAACCGAAGCGGGTGGTCAATTTACCGACTTAGATGGACATCGTTTGGTTTACAATAAAACGAAAACTCGCCATGAATGGTTGCTTTCAAGTGGAAAGTTAGTACAAGAACCCTTAAAAGCTGCGCTAAGTGCGGCGATAGACATCGAATAACCAACCAAAAAATTGAGGATGATATGACATCGACGGAAACATCAGAAGAGCAATTGCTTCACTTGGTTTTTGGTGGCGAATTAGAAACCCTTGAAGGCATGACTTTTAAAGACCTTGATGAGGTCGATCTTGTCGGGGTTTATCCAAATTATGAAGCCGCTTATGCGGTTTGGAAGCAGAAAGCACAAGGTACAGTAGACAACGCTCATATGCGTTATTTCATCGTACACATGCATCGCCTCCTTCAGCCAGACGAAAGCTAAGAACTGATTTATTGGCGGCTCTATCAATGAGTATGTTTTGAAACGTGTTCTAAAATCGCCCACTGTGCTGCGCACAATTGGAAGGACAGTTGCTTCTTATTTTAAGTTCGTCGCAGCAACGTCGCGGCCTCAAGCCGAGATGCAGCAATATTTTGATCAAGTTGCGGGTGATTTGCCCGCAATTTTCACATTCTGGCACGGTGAGCAATTTTTAATTCCAACCGCTGTTGCCGGAAAAATTGATATCGCGTGTCTTGTATCTAGGCATCGTGATGGTGAAATGCAGGCGGCAGCACTTGAGAGCCAAGGCATTAAAACGATTCGCGGTTCAGGTGGAAAAAACCGAGCGAAAACGCTAAAAAAGGGTGGTGTGCAAAGTTCCCTTGAAATATTGTCCACCTTGGAAGCTGGAACGAGTGTTGCGATGACTGCGAATGTCCCTAAAGGCCCTGCGCGAAAAGTTGGTAAAGGGGTTGTAACGCTTGCGAAATTATCGGGCCGGCCAATTTTTCCAACGGCGATGGTCTCCAGCAACAACATTTATTTGAAATCTTGGGACCGTGCCGCCATCAATCTGCCATTTTCACGGGTTGTATTCCTACTTGGAAGGCCTGTATGGATAAACTGTAATATAGATGATGAGCAATTTGAATCTGTTAGACTAAATATAGAGACGCAGCTTATAGACTTAACAGAACAAGCGAATAAAATTGTCGGGGCAAACCGGCCCACTGGCAACTTGGAATGATGGACTAAATGGCAGATATAGCTTCTCGCTTAGCTCTAGGTGTTTACGGCGGTGTTAGCTACGCAGCACAACCTTTTAGTGGTTTGTATTTGCGCACTCGTGCTCGTCAAGGCAAAGAGATAAAAGAACGCTTGAAAGAGCGTTATGGCTTTGCTTCCAAGGAAGCTCGGCCAAATGATCACGATGGGCCTTATGTCTGGGTTCATGCTGCCAGTATAGGTGAAACAAAAGCTGTTCTACCTCTGATCAAACGCCTGACCGATATGCGTTTCAAAGTTATCTTTACGACGATCACAGTAACGGCTGCTAATATCGCATCGGTTGAATTGCCAAAGGGCGCTGTGCATCAGTTTGCCCCACTTGATTTGAAACCCTTTGTTTCTCGTTTTTTGAAAGCATGGCAACCAGCTCTTGCTGTGTTTGTTGAGTCAGAATTATGGCCCAATACGATGACAGAACTGACCAAGCGCCATATCCCTCAGGTGCTCGTTAATGCCCGCATGTCGGAGCAATCGTTTACGCGTTGGAAGAAGATTGGGTCAATCACTCACGCTTTATTTGATAATGTCAATTTGTGCATCGCTCAAACCGAACAAGATGCGGCGCGTTTTTCTGAGCTAGGTGTTCAAGGCGTCATCAATGGCGGCAACTTGAAGTTTGATTCAGATATTCCTGAGATTGACGAAATCGCTCTTTCACGGTTGCAAACGGCACTTGGCGGGCGGCGCATTTGGCTTGCTGCCAGCACGCATGACCGTGAAGAGATGATCGTTGCAAAAGCCCATATGCATTTGAAGCGGACATTTCCGGACCTTTTAACAATCGTCGTCCCACGGCATCCGCATCGTGCGGATGAAATTATCAATTCAATTGCAGGTCTCAATTTAAATGTGGTTCAGCGAAGCAAAAATGAGCTGCCAAACCAATCCGACGATATTTATATCGCAGATACAATTGGCGAGCTTGGTTTGTTTTATAGCTTGTCTACCTGCAGCCTGGTGGGTGGGTCACTTGTGCCTCACGGTGGGCAAAACCCGATTGAACCAGCACGGCTTGGCTGCGCTATTGTTCATGGACCGAATGTCGATAACTTCACCAATATTTTTGCAGCGCTGGCCCAACATGGTGGGTGTGTCTGTGTGAAAAACAGTGAAGAGCTGGTTCGTCATGTAGCCGATATTTTGGCTAATCGTGCTCGTAGCGAGCAGATGACTCAAGCAGCCGATCAGGCTTTAAAAGGCTTTGGTGGCGCTTTAGAGCGGACCCATAATGCATTGATGCCATTCTTGCAGCCATTGATTTTATCGGGTCGCCTTGCTGATGCCGATGCGCGGTATGTTGCGGGCGAATAGATGAGAGCGCCTGACTTTTGGTGGCGTGAAAATAACCTGCCATCAATGGTGCTCGCTCCCATTTCCTATTTATACGGGCTTGCAACGCGCCACCCTTTTGGAAAAGGCGTCACGTCAAAAATTCCGGTCATTTGTGTTGGTAACTTTACGGCTGGAGGAGCTGGTAAAACACCTGTTGCTTTGTCCCTTGCCAAACTCTTTCAAATGCGCGGCGATGAGGTTGTCTTCTTGTCCCGAGGATATGGCGGCTCGTTATCCGGCCCACATTTAGTTTCATCCACCCAAGATCGTGCTGATGATGTTGGCGATGAACCTTTGTTGCTCGCAAAACAAGCGCCTACAATAATCGCGAAAGACCGCGTGGCGGGGTTGCGGTTTATTGAAGAGCAATTCACGCCCGACTTGATCATAATGGATGATGGCTTTCAAAGCGCACGCATCAAACCACATCATGCCCTCGTGGTCGTTGATGGACAGCGCGGACTTGGTAATGGTTCCGTCATGCCAGCAGGACCGTTGCGTGCACCATTGGCGGTACAGCTAGAACATGCTGATAGTTTGCTTGTGGTTCATGGCTCGCAGAAAAACCACCCATCGATTGAAAATCTCATTCGTCATTTTGAGGAAAAGCAAGCATCGGTTTTTAATGTGAGCCTTAAGCTGACTCAAGATTATGACCTAGCAGGCAAGCGCGTTGTGGCGTTTAGCGGTATTGGGCATCCGCAAAAGTTTTTTGATACGGTTGAAGAGTGTGGAGCTGATTTGGTGTCGTCCATGCCGTTTCCAGACCATCATTCGTTTAGCGAAGGCGAAGCTGCAAACATTTTATTACAAGCAAACCTGTTTGATGCGGAAATAGTGACAACCGCGAAAGATGCGATCCGCCTTCAAGGTGGCACGGGTAATCTGGCAAAACTGTTGGAAGCAAGCAAAGTGATTGAAGTCGAAGCCGTGTTTGATACGCCACCCAATCTCGATGATTTGGTTTAGCGCTCGCCTGCTTAAGCCTACTTAGATTTCTTCGCTTCTTCATGGCGTGCAAGAGAGGCTGCCACATCAATGTAGGCTTCTTGTCGCTCTACATTCCAATATTTCAACTCTTCAATCTGAATGACCTGATTGGTCACAGCACAACGCACGAAGCTTCCCGATGAAAGCACGTGGAAGTCAGCGTGGTCATAGCGAACTTTAGCTTCGCCGCCTGAAGTTGGGAGATTAAAACGGTTCATATCTATCTATTAACGCCGCTCGAATAATTTTTCAATCTCATTCAGTGTAAGCGTGATAAAAGTTGGTCGTCCGTGATTGCATTGTCCTGAATTGGGCGTTTCTTCCATCTCGCGCAAGAGCGCATTCATCTCTGGCGCGGTCAACCGTCTGCCTGAGCGAACGGAACCGTGACACGCCATGCGCGAGGCAATGGCGTTCAATTTGTCGCGAATAAGCGTGGCGCGGTCCCATTCTGCCAGTTCATCGGCAAGATCACGAAGCAAACCGCCAGCATCTACTTTGCCAAGCAACGATGGCGTTTCGCGAAGGGCCACGGCACCTGGTCCAAAGGCTTCAACAACCAATCCCACTTCTGCCAGTTCTTCTGCTCGCTCAATAATGTTGTTCACGTCTTCTTCTGGCAGATCGACAATATCGGGGATCAGCAATATTTGCCGCTCTATCCCATTGTCGTCCATGTTCTTTTTAAGCCGCTCATAAACAAGCCGCTCGTGGGCTGCGTGTTGATCAACGAGGACGAGGCCCTGATCACTTTGGGCAATGATGTAGTTTTCATGAATTTGCGCCCGTGCAGCACCCAGCGGATGGCTTGTTGGCTCATGCTGATCTTCCACCACCTCATAACGGGCAGACGGTGTTTCGCCGTGATCAAAACTTGCTTGTGCTTGTTCGCCAAATTGGTTCTCAGCCAAAGGTCTCGTCGGCGATGTGGTTTCAGCCCAATTGGCATTTTGCGGGCGTTGATAGTTGCCAAATTGTTGGCGTGGTGGGGCGTCATTACGGCGGAATGCAGATAGTGCCGCCGCAGTGCCACCAGTATCAGGCTTCACGCCAGAGCCAGCCAACGCCCGTTTAATAGAGCCAACGATTAAACCACGCACCAAACCTGGATCACGAAAGCGGACATCTGATTTTGCGGGATGAACGTTGACGTCCACATGGGCCGGATCAAGCGTGATGGAGAGCGCTAAAATCGGATAGCGCCCCTTGGTCATCGTATCGGCATAGCCACCGCGTAAGGCTGACATTAAAAGCGGGTCACGCACGGGGCGGCCATTGACGTTTAAAAACTGGTGCAGGCTGTTCGCGCGGTCGAAGGTTGGTAGGCCAATAAAGCCAGTTAGAAAAACGCCTTCGCGCTCTTCGTCAATACGCAGTGAATTCTCGATGAAATCGCGCCCAAGAACTTGCCGTAACCGTTCACTTTCAGCCGCTTCGTTATCATCGTTGTGGCTTGCTGGATAAAGCGTTTCTTGACGATCTGATCCCGCCAAGGTGAATGACACGCGTGGGTTTGCGATGGCAATGCGCTTAACAATGTCGGTGATTGCATTGGCTTCAGCACGGTCTGTCTTCAAGAACTTAAGCCGTGCGGGAACACAAAAGAATAAGTCTTTCACCTCAACCCGTGTGCCTTTGGCCCATGCAGAAGGAGACGGGCCTTCAATCACACCGTCTGAAACCGTAATCTCAAAACCGCTTTCAGCATTGGCGGTTCTGGTGGCAATCGAAAGGCGCGAGACGGAACCGATGGAAGGCAATGCCTCGCCGCGAAAGCCGAGTGTTCTGATATCCATCAAGTCATCAGAAAGCTTGGAAGTGCAATGACGTTCAACAGCTAGCCGCAAATCTTCGGCGTCCATACCGCGACCATCATCACTGACGCGAATAAGATTTTTGCCGCCGCCTGCTGTTACAATCTCAATGTCACGCCCGCCCGCATCAATGGCGTTTTCAACCAGTTCTTTTACAACACTTGCCGGACGCTCAATCACTTCACCCGCAGCAATGCGGTTGACCATGCCGTCGTCGAGGCGCTGAACGCGCTTTATGTTTCCGTCATTAAGCATTCGTGTTGAGGCGGCCTTATTTAGAGCGCTGGAACGTCACAATCCACTGGCATGATTCGCCCTGATTGCGCGGTGAACTTTGTGAAAGAGCTTACCAGTTCGCACGCTTTAACAAAACTAAGCAAAGGCATTCTTGATGATTAAGACTGGAAAACTTAGATCGCTGATTCACATTAGCGCAGTGTTGGCACTTGCGGGCTCATTGGCGGCCTGCAATTTAAGCAGGACCGAAAGAACAGTGGCAACTGGCGGCGGCATTGGTGCTGCAACAGGCACAGGTATTGCTATTTTAGCTGGTGGGCCCGTGGCCGCCGGAGCGCTTATTGGTGGTGCAGCAGGGGCAACATCTGGCGCGCTCTTTGAAAAGAGCAAGAAGAACCGCTTCCGCTAACCTTCTTCGCGTTCAACCGCTCTCCAACCAATATCGCGTCTGCAAAAGCCATTGTCCCAATCGATCTGATCAACGGCTTCATAGGCGCGGGCTTGGGCTTGTTTGACGCTGTTTCCGCGTGCTGTCACGTTTAGAACGCGTCCGCCAATCGCGACGATTTCGCCGTCTTTCTCAGCAGTGCCTGCATGAAATGTTTTGGCATTGTCTGAGTTGGCGGCGTTAAGATTACGGATGACTGTTCCTTTTTCATAAGAACCTGGGTAGCCTTTTGAGGCAAGCACCACGGTGAGCGCTGTCTCATCAGACCAGCTTGGCTGAACTTGATCCAGCGTGCCGCTGGCTGCTGCGTTGAGCAATTCCAAAAGGTCACTTTGTAAGCGCATCATCAACACCTGACATTCAGGGTCACCAAAGCGGCAGTTGTGCTCAATAAGCTTCGGACCGTCTTTCGTAATCATCAGACCAGCGAAGAGAACACCTTGATAAGGATGCCCCATTTCACGCATGGCGCGAATGGTTGGCTCAACAATTTGATCCATCACCGTTTGGCTCATCTCATCGGTCATAACGGGAGCAGGGGAGTAAGCACCCATACCGCCGGTATTGAGACCTGTATCGCCGTCGCCAACTCGCTTGTGATCTTGTGCACTGGCCAGCGCCAAAATGTTGTCGCCATCTGAAAGCGCAAAGAAACTTGCTTCTTCGCCTTCCATAAATTCTTCAACAACAACCTCAGCCCCTGCCGCACCAAAGGCGCCTCCAAAACAATGATCGACAGCCTCAAGGGCCTCATCCATTGTCATGGCCATAATCACGCCTTTGCCAGCCGCCAAGCCGTCGGCTTTCACGACGATCGGCGCGCCTTGTTCTGTAATATAGGCTTTTGCGGCGTCGGCATCTTTGAACCGACCATAGGCAGCCGTTGGAATATCATATTTGGCGCAAACGTCCTTGGTGAAGCCTTTTGAGCCTTCAAGCTGTGCTGCCAATTTGGTAGGGCCAAACACTTTGATGTTGGCGGCAATCAAATCATCGGCAAGCCCTGCAACCAGCGGCGCTTCTGGCCCAATCACCACAAGGTCAATTGCCTGATCGCGGCAAAAAGAAATCACCGCGTCATGGTTGCCTGCATCCACATCAACCAGTTCGGCGCATTCTTTCATGCCTGCATTGCCGGGGCTTACGAAAAGCTTGGAAAGGGTTGGTGACTTTGAAAGGCTCCACGCCAGCGCATGTTCGCGGCCACCGGAACCAAGAAGGAGAATGTTCATCAAAAATCCATTCGTTGGGATGTCTGGCACTCGCCTACCACGGCGGCGCGGTTTCGCCAATCCAATCACGTAGTTTCCAAGAGATTTTGATCGCTGTTGCTAGCGAATGTTTGAAAAAAGCGCTATTGAAGGCTTAGAAATCAATCAACCAAGGCCCCCTTTATGAACGATACGAGCCGCGAAACTATTGCAGATGCTGTGAAGGGCCATTGGGTGGAGACAAAATCTCCGACTTGGTTTTTGCCCTATGCACAGCTCGCACGGTTTGAGCGGCCTATTGGTTGGTGGCTGCTTTTATTGCCATGTTGGTGGTCAGTTGCTTTGGCCTCAACCGCAAGCGGCAGTGGATCCGTGAACCTATGGCATATAGCGCTGTTCATGATCGGCGCGATTGTTATGCGCGGCGCGGGCTGCACTTATAATGATGTGGTGGACGAAGACATCGACATGGCCGTTGCCCGCACCAGAATGCGACCCATTCCAAGCGGGCGGGTGACAAAGCGCAACGCCGTGATTTTCGCCGTTATCTTATGCCTTATCGGTCTTGCCGTGCTGCTTCAGTTTAATTGGTTCTCGGTGATTTTGGGCTTTTGCTCGATTTTCTTCGTCGCGATCTATCCCTTCATGAAACGCATTACCAATTGGCCGCAGCTTTGTCTGGGCTTTGCATTTTCATGGGGCGCTTTGATGGGATGGGCGGCGCACTTTGGTGAGTTGAGCCTTGCGCCTTTGCTGCTTTATATCGGTGCGATCATGTGGACGATTGGCTATGACACGATTTATGCCCATCAAGACAAAGAAGACGATGCGCTTGTTGGTGTAAAATCAACAGCCCGTTTGTTCGGTGATAAAACCAAGCAATGGCTGATTGTGTTTTATGGGGGAGCAACGGCGCTATTTGCGGCAAGCTTCGTGCTTGCGGGCGCAGGTCCGACTGCTTTTGTTGGTCTTGCGCTTGGCGTTGGCCATATGGCGTATCAATTGATCCGCTTAGATATTGATAACCCAGATCAATGCCTTGCCATGTTCAGATCGAACAGGAACTATGGCTTGATTGTTTTTGCGGGACTTGTGGTCGATACGCTGATTTAAAAGCCGGACAATCGCACTCTCAAACGATCATCCAGCCTTAAATTCTAATTGCGTGCGATAATTTCGCGGCCTGCAAGTCGGTTGCTGCGGTCGACCGAGCCAGTTTTACGGCGGGTCAAAAAGCGCGGGCGGCGGGCTGCAAACATTGCATGCGGACGACGTGGTGTTGGTTGAGCCACCTCAACGCTTCCAAGGCGCTCAGATATCAACTGTTCAACGCCATCACCTTCAACCAAGATCAAAGGTAGATTGTAGCGGCGACCCCACATTTGCCAATCAGCGGCAAGGTCTTCCATATTAGAAGAACGTGCGACTGTAATATTGAGCGATGGGTCACGGTGCAAAAGCACGAGTTCTGCAATAACTTCATCTTCTTGCGAGATGCTTAGTTTTGCTGCAACACCGCGCAAGGCTGTTTGATCACAAGTAACGCGTGTTCCAAGACCGCATTTAAGCATGCCTTCGACAACGATCTCGTCATCTAGCTCAACTGATGTTTGGCCAACCAATGCTGAACCAGACATTTCTGTCTGAAACGCATGATGGCGTTCTGCCGGATTTAACCGGAAATAGCTGTTCGTTGCCACGACCCGTTCTTCACGAACGGCGGCTCCTGCCAATTCTGTTTGACGCATTTTACTTCCCCATGGACCTTTTTGTTTTTGGTGGTCCTTGAGAGGCACAATACACGACGAGTATCTGAACTCGCTTAAAGAGATTGGTTAAGAAAATATGGCTTGAATCCAAGGTTATTATGAAGTGAATCAGCCGTTTAATATTTGGTAGGGTTGAGAGGTTCTTAAAGGTTACTAAAGTACTTTCCCGGGGTTCATAATGCCGTTCGGATCGAGGGTTTGCTTGATTTGTTTCATCAAAGCGAGGGACGCGGGGTCTTTAATCTTCGATAAACTTTCGCGTTTCATCACCCCAATACCATGCTCTGCTGAAATGGAGCCGCCATAAGACAAGGTAACTGAATGGATAATATCTGTGATTGAATCCCAGTGATTCAAGAAATCATCACGGTCCATGCCCACGGGTTGGGTAACATTTAGATGAATATTACCATCCCCCCAATGACCAAAAGTGCAGGGGCGAGCGTCTGGCATATATGCTTTAACGGCTTCAATTGCTTCTGGTAAAAATGTTGGAAGCGCGCTGATGGGAACAGAGACATCTGTTTTAATTGATCCACCTTCTCCTTTTTGACAGCCAGAGAGTTGCTCACGCAAATACCAAAAGCTTGCTTGCTGTGCCTGAGAAGATGCCAACACACCATCTGAGACCTGTTGCTCATTCATGCCTTCTTCAACCAGTTCCATCATCAAACCTTCTGCATGCTCATAAGAATGTTGAGAAGAAATTTCCACCAATGCATACCAAGGGTAGGGCGTATCTAAAGGGTCGCGGACATCTGGCGTGTGCTTTTCTAAGAACTCAATGCCTATACGGGGAATAAACTCAAATCCGGTGAGACCATCGCCTGCATGAGTTTTTGCCTTCGTGAAAAATTTCCCCACCTGTTCCAATGTATGAAAAGCGAGGATAGCAGCTTGCGTGCCTCTTGGTTTTGGAAATAGCTTTAAGACAGCACCGGTAATGAAGCCAAGCGTTCCTTCTGCACCAACAAACAGGTTGTTTAAATCGTAACCAGTGTTGTTTTTGCGAAGCTTGTTAAGCCCGTTGATAATCTCACCATTGGGCAGCACAACTTCCAGCCCCAACACAAGTTCGCGCGCATTGCCATATGCCACAACATTGGTGCCGCCTGCATTGGAAGAAAGATTACCACCAATCTGACATGAGCCCTGCGAACCAATGCGCAAAGGAAACAGGCGATCAGCACTATTGGCAGCAATTTGGGCTGATTCTAACACCACGCCAGCATCAACTGTCATTGTGTAAGCGTCTGCATCAATTTCCCGAATGGTATTCATACGCGACATATTCACAACAAATTGTCGCTCCGCATCAAAAGCGATTTGTCCGCCCACAAGCCCCGTGTTGCCGCCTTGCGGAACCAGCGCGACATTCTCAGCATTGGCGATTTTTACAATCGTGGAAATCTCTTGCACTGTTTTAGGCCGCAGGACGGCGGCTGCTTGGCCGAAATATTTGTCTCGCCATTCAACAAGATAACCCGCTTTGTCGGCATCACTAACCAAAACATGCTGGTCGCCAAGGTGGGCTTTGAATTGTTCAAGGGCGGATTGATTGCTGGATTGGTTCATTGGGTTGGGTTCTATTTTGTGATCACCATTAACATAACGATTAAAACTGTGCGCCACAATTGTGTCACACGACTTGAAGACCAGTACTTGCTATGTCATAGAAAATTACGAAATTTTTGTTTTATGAGGCTTTTCAATGACACAGAGCACAACAGCGGCAACCTCAGGTTTGATGGCGGGCAAAAGAGGTTTAATCCTTGGCGTCGCAAATAACAGGTCTATCGCTTGGGGTATTGCCAAAGCGTGTGCTGATCATGGTGCTTTGATGGGCTTTACTTACCAAGGGGATGCGCTGAAAAAACGTGTTGAACCTTTGGCCGAGCAACTGGGCGGTGTGGTGTTTGGCGATTGCGATGTAACCGACCCATCAAGCATTGATGCCGTATTTGCAGCTGTTGAAAAAGAATGGGGCACGATTGATTTTGTTGTGCATGCCATCGCCTTTTCTGACAAAGACGAATTGACGGGGCGTTATGTTGACACGACAGAAGCCAATTTCGACCGCACAATGAATATTTCTTGCTATTCTCTCACTGCAATTACTCAGCGTGCTGAAAAGCTCATGCCTGAAGGTGGGTCTATCATGACCTTGACATATTACGGCGCTGAGAAAGTCATGCCGCATTACAATGTAATGGGTGTTGCGAAAGCGGCCCTTGAAGCAAGCGTGAAATATCTGGCTGTTGATCTTGGTCCAAAGAATATCCGTGTTAATGCAATTTCTGCTGGCCCGATCAAAACATTGGCCGCATCTGGCATTGGCGATTTCCGCTACATCTTGAAATGGAACGAGTATAACGCGCCATTGCGTCGCACAGTTTCAATTGAGGAAGTGGGCGATTCTGCGCTCTACTTATTGTCAGATTTATCCCGTGGGGTGACGGGCGAAGTGCACCATGTCGATTCTGGTTACCACAATGTTGGCATGAAGGCCGTTGATGCTCCTGACATCACTGTTGATAAGTAAGCGGAACTTTCTGTAACATTATCGTCATGGGGCTGAGCTAATAAAGCGTGTGACAACTATTGCCCCCAAGGAGCGTTATGACGCCTATCGTCTATTTTGTACGTCACGGCCAGACCGACTGGAATGCTGAAGCACGCTTCCAAGGAACCCGTGACATTCCGCTTAATGATAAAGGGCGAGGCCAAGCACGCCAGAACGGGGCAACGCTTAAAGCGCTGGTTGATCCTACAAAAGTCAGTTTCATTGCATCTCCTCTTATGCGCACGCGCGAGACGATGGAAATTATTCGCGTGGAGATGGGGCTTGAACCGCACGCTTATCAAACAGACGATCGCTTAAAAGAGCTATCCTTTGGCGATTGGGAAGGCCGCACTGTCACTGAGCTTGAAGAAACGCAGAGTGAGCTTTGGGCGGGCCGACAAGCAAACAAATGGTCTTTTCGCCCACCGCAAGGGGAAAGCTACCAAGATCTTGCCGACCGTCTTCGCAGTTGGGTTGATGAAATTGACGGCCCGCTGGTGGTGGTTTCCCACGGTGGTGTTAATCGCGGCTTGCGTTATCTCCTCAGTGATCACGACAATGAAACGCTCGCAAACGCCCTTATCCCGCAAGACAAAGTCATGATTATTAAAGACGGTGTTGTCAGCTGGGTTTGACCTCTATCCGTTTCGCGATTATGACGATGATCTAAACTTTTGAAGAACGACGGTTTTTGATGTCTCACAATAGCTTCGGCCACTTATTTCGCTTTACCACATGGGGTGAAAGCCACGGTCCCGCACTTGGTTGCGTGGTAGATGGTTGCCCCCCGCGTATTGCTATTTCTGAAGAAGAAATTCAAAGCTTTTTAGATAAGCGCAAACCGGGACAGTCTAAATATACCACTCAGCGCCAAGAACCTGATCAGGTGAAAATCTTATCTGGCACTATGATTGATGATGAGACCGGCGTTTTGATGACCACTGGCACACCAATCTCAATGATGATTGAAAACACGGATCAGCGTTCAAAAGACTATTCTGAGATCAAAGAGCGCTACCGCCCGGGCCACGCTGATTACACCTATGATGCAAAATACGGCATTCGCGATTATCGCGGCGGCGGTCGTTCGTCTGCGCGTGAAACCGCAGCCCGCGTGGCGGCTGGTGCCATTGCCCGCAAAATAGTGCCTGAAATGACAATCCGCGCCGCGATGGTTCAAATCGGTCCGCACAAAGTCAACTATGATAATTGGGACTGGGATCAGGTGAATGAGAACCCGTTCTTCTGCCCAGACGCGGAGGCCGCCATTGAATGGGCTGATTATCTCGACGGTATTCGCAAAGCGGGCTCTTCTGTCGGCGCTGTTATCGAAGTGATTGCAGAAGGCGTGCCCGCAGGTCTTGGTGCGCCCGTATACGCAAAGCTCGATCAAGACATTGCCTCAGCCATGATGTCGATCAACGCTGTTAAAGGTGTTGAAATTGGCAATGGCTTTGAAGCAGCAACACTGACAGGCGAAGAAAACGCTGATGAAATGCGCGTTGGCAATGAGGGCAAGCCGCGTTTCCTTTCTAATCATGCAGGCGGTGTCTTGGGTGGTATTTCAACAGGCGAACCTGTTGTTGCGCGGTTTGCTGTAAAGCCGACCAGCTCCATCCTCACTCCACGCCAAAGCATTACTCGTTCTGGCGACGAGGTAGACGTGATGACCAAAGGCCGTCATGATCCTTGCGTCGGAATTCGCGCCGTGCCAATTGGCGAAGCCATGATGGCTTGCGTCCTTGCTGATCATTTCCTGCGCCATCGCGGCCAAGTTGGATAAAGAATATGAGTACAGATTTTACGTCAGTCGTTGACGCCATTCGTGCGTTTGAAGCGGGTGAAATTGTTGTTGTTATGGATGATGATGATCGGGAGAATGAAGGCGATCTTATTGTCGCCGCTGTCCATACCACGCCAGAGAAAATGGCTTTCATCATTCGCCACACAAGCGGCATTGTTTGTGCGCCCATGACAGGCGATGAAGCAAAGCGCCTCAACCTCAATGCGATGGTATCAGACAATGATAGCCCGCATACAACGGCTTTCACCGTATCTGTTGATTATCGCCATGACACGACCACAGGCATTTCAGCGGCTGAGCGTTGCTCCACCGTGCGTGGCCTTGCAAATCCAAATTCTGGTGCGGATGATTTCGTGCGCCCTGGCCACATCTTCCCGCTCGTTGCTCGTGAGGGCGGCGTCTTGATGCGTTCTGGTCATACAGAAGCAGCCGTTGACCTTTGTAAACTTGCAGACCTTACCCCCGTTGGCGTGATTTCAGAACTCGTCAATGATGACGGCACTGTAAAGCGTGGACCGCAGGTGAAAGCATTTGCTGAAGAGCACGGCCTTAAAACCGTTTCGGTTGCAGACCTCATTGCTTATCGCCAACGCCGTGAAACATTGGTGGAGCTTGTTGGCGAAGAAACCGTTCAGACCAAAGTAGGCGAGGCGGTTGCTGTCTCCTTCAAAACACCGTTCGACCCGATGCAGCACTTGGCGCTTGTGTTTGGAGATATTCGCGATGGTGTGAGCATTCCTGTTCGTCTTCACCGTGAATCAGTCGTTGGCGATGCCTTTGGTGCAGACAAGACGCTGGACCTTGCTCTTGAAAAAGTTTCAAGAGAGGGGCGCGGCATCGTGGTTTATCTGCGTGAGGGTTCCGTCGGCGTTGCATCAGAATCTGAGCGTACTTTGCGAACAGCGACCATGTCTCCAGAGGATGAAGAAGAACATGGTTCGTCTGAAGAACGCAAAAAGGAATGGAAAGAGATCGGCCTTGGTGCGCAAATTCTTCGCGAATTGCATGTCACCTCAATCCGCCTGCTTTCGTCAACTGAACGCTACTATGTTGGCCTTGATGGTTTCGATATTGAAATCGAAGAAACCGTGCCTTTAACGTAGGCTACGGCTTGGTGAAAACCATAAGCTTTGAGAAAAAGTGCGGGGTTGATTTTTCTAACGTCATGCCCGCTTCTTCAAAGATTGAAACCAAATCTTCGGTTAAATAGCCTTTGTAGTAAGGCTCGTGGAAGAGTTCAGGAAAGCTTTCCAACAGCCCGTTATAAGCGGGCGTATCATCTGTTTGCAGTGAATCCACATAAACGAACGTGCCGCCGGATTTTAAAACGCGGCAAATATCTTTCGCAACGATACGGCGCACCTTTGGCGGCAGTTCGTGGAAGAGATAGATGCATGAGACAATATCAACACTCTCATCGGCAATTGGCATATGCTCGGCATTGCCATGTTGAAAGGTGATGTTGGGCCGATCAGCAAAGCGCTCGCGGGCTTCTTCTAAATAGTCTTCAGACAAATCAATGCCCGTGATCGGCAGGCGAGGGAGTACCCGCGCGACATCTCGCAACAACGTACCAGTGCCTGTTGCGACATCCAGCATGGAGAGCTTGCGTTGATCTTTTCCGCTTGCTGCTTTGACAATTTCCGCCAAGCCCATCCGCCGCATGGCAGCCGTTGAACCGTGGAACAGAACGTCCACTTGCGTGTCATAAAGTTCCGCCGATTCCCGCGACATCCATCCATCAGTTTGGAAATGAAAATTCTGCAGATAATAGCGCGGCAGTTCGTTAGATCCGCCATGCTCTTCATAGACTTCTTGATGGCGATCTTCACGGCGGCGCATTTGTACTTTGGGCGCATCTGCAAAAAAGCGTTGGGCGCGTTTTAAAATACTTGGCAGTCCGCCTTGCTCGTCTTTTGGCATGGGATAAAGGCCCGCTTCCACATTGGCCATATCTTGTGCCATGAGTTTTGCAACGCCGCGCAAGAGTTCGGGCAATTTGGGTGTTGGTGTGGAAGGCGGCGTGAAGCTGCGTTTTGGGGGTGGAAGGTCGCGTTCCATTCGCGCGACGACTCGCTTCATAGCAAGACCTTGGCCCGTATACCAAGCAACCCGTGCACCTTGTTGCATTGTATAAGCAACGCGGGCCGCGGCTTGTTCGACTAAATTCGGTTTTTCACTCATGGCTTATTCGCCTTTGTTGAAAGTCCCTACTAACTCAATATGGTGAGAGAAAAGGAATTGGTCCACCGGAAAAACTTGATTTAACACGTACCCGCCATCAATCAGCACCTTTGCATCGCGTGCAAAAGAGGCGGGCGAGCAAGAAACATAGACGATTGTTTCAACCGCAGATTTGGCAAGTTCCGCACATTGCTCCTTGGCACCTGCTCTTGGTGGATCAAGCACGACGGTATCAAATTTGCGCAATTCTTTTGCCATAAACGGACGACGGAAAAGGTCGCGTTGTTCGCTTGTCACTGGCTTTAGAGATGGTGTGGCGCGGGCTGCTTTTTCAAGGGATAGCAGTGCCGCCTTATCACTTTCTGCTGCGTGCACACGGCCATATTTAGCAAGAGTGAGCGCGAAGGTGCCTGAGCCTGAAAAAAGGTCAATCACATGTTTAAAGCCCTTCGTTCCCTCAATCACAAGATCAACCAAGGCTTGTTCAGATTGAGCGGTTGCTTGCGTAAAAGCACCAGGCGAAAGGGGAGATATAGCCTCACCAAAATGAAGGGTCGGTGTGTCGAGCTCAATGAGCACAGTCTCGCCAAGGCTAATGCGGGCAAGACCGAGCTTTGTTGCCGCGTTCATCAATGCGCGTTCAGTTTCAAAATCAGGCCAATCGCCAAAATCATCAAGGCGAATGTCGAGGCCATTGTCGCTCATCAACACATGCATTTTCATGGTGCCGCGTTTGGGTGTGATGAGGGCCGCGATGCTGCGAAGTTTTGGCAGCGCCTTTTCAATTTCGGGCACGATCACAAGGCATGATGAAATTTCTTCAATCCGGTGACTTTTCGCACCTTGAAAACCGAACTTTATCTCACTTCCTGAGCGTGTGGCCGAGAAGGTTGCGCGTCTGCGGGTTTTTGGTTCAATTGGAATAATGGGTTCTGGCGTAATCTCGATTTGTTGGCCCGCAAGCGCATGGGCAACCTGTTCAGCCTTCCAACCTAGATAGGTTTCATTTTCCATATGCTGAAGATTGCAGCCACCGCATTCAATGTAATGCTTGCAGGTTGGTTCAACGCGGTCTTTAGAAGGTTCTAAGACTTGAACCAATGTGCCGCGTTCGCCAACGACATCCGCCTCAACCGTCTCACCGTCCAGCGTATGCGGAATGAAGATTGACCGCTCACCGTCTTCAGCAATGCCGTCACCGCGATGAGCAAGGCCTTTGATTGTATAAGTGCCGCGAACTGGGTCGGGTGATTTCTTCTTCGGTTTTTTAAAGTGCCGCCGTCCGCGTGCCATTTTATTCCTTAACCGCTAAAGCGTGCGCCCAGCATGTATTCTTGGTTTCCGTCGCCGCCAGTAATGGGACATTCAACCAAGCCTGTCACCTCCCAGCCCTCAATTTGTGAGAGCCAATCGGCAATTTCTTCGGCAACCTTTTGCGATGCGCCTTCTTCACGCACAATGCCACCTTTGCCCACGCCTTCTTTGCCAACCTCAAATTGTGGTTTGACGAGGATGGCGGCCCAGGTGCCTTTGTTTGCAAGTTTGAGCGCTGCGGGAAGGGCGAGTTTCAGCGAAATAAAACTCACATCGCAAACAATGGCATCAAGCGCGGGTTCGCTTTGGCCATCGAGGGTGACGTGTTCTGCTTCCAGCTCACGAATGTTGAGGCCTTCGTGCAGGGTTACGTTTGGAAGTTCTTTGACCGAGGGGTGAAACTGATCATGCCCGACATCAACCGCGAATATGTGGGCGGCACCACGCTTTTCTAAAACTTGGGTAAAGCCACCTGTTGAACAGCCAATATCAAGACAAGTTCGATTGGATGGGTCAAAGCCGAATTCTTCCAATGCGTTGATCAATTTAAGGGCTGCGCGGGAAACGTAGCCGCTGGCGGGGTCATCAATGGTAATTTTTGAAGAGGGTGCGATCTTTTGCGCAGGCTTTTGTGCCTTCTCGCCATCAACCATGACTGTACCACGAGAAACAGCATCGGCGGCCCGTGAGCGACTTTGGGCAATGCCGCGCTCCACCATCAGTTGGTCAAGGCGTGCAAACGGTTGTAAGTCGCCGGTATCGCTCAATCTGTACCCTCGTTCTCTTCGTTGTCTGAGTATGGTGTTTCAGACGTGGTATCTTCATCAACATCAGTTTCCGGCTCATATTCATCTGGAACCAGAACATAATCATCATCACCTTCATAAAGGTCTGGCGCGATAATACCACCAATTGGTGCGGCTGATGCGAGATCATAATCGTCTTTATCTTCAGTTGCCAGTGCATCACGGCGGGTTAGGCGAAGAAGAAGGAAAATCGTCAAAATGGAAAGAGCAATCGCAACCATTAAGAACAGACCTGTTGGTCCTTGATATTCCATCATTGTGGTTGCCAAGGTTGGGCCAAAGATTGAACCGATACCGTAGGCCAGCAAAATGCCTGCGGCTGTTTCCAGCAAGTCTTCGGTTTCTGTGTAGTCGTAAGCGTGGGCAGCAGCGATAGAATAAAGCGGCTGCAAGAGACCGCCAAGCAGAGCAGTCAGGCCAATGAGCGCGTAGGGGTGTTCAAAATTTCCATAAACCAAGACGAGGCAAACAATGACCGTGCCAATACCGCCGACAATCAAAACGACGCGTCGGTCTACCTTATCTGACATTCGGCCTAAGGGATATTGCAGAAGCAATCCGCCAAACATCAAAGAACCAGCAAGGATCGGGATTAGGTCAGAACTCATACCCGTTTGCGAACCAAACAGGGGTAGCAGCGAGAACAACGCACCAATTGTCATGCCCACAAAAGCAATGGAGATAATCGCGGCTGGTGAAGTCTGGTAAAGTTTCAACGGTCGAAAGCGCACCAAGGCGATGGGGGCGGGCTGGGCGCTTTTTGTGAGTGCTACTGGAATAACGGCGAGAGAAAGGGCGATGGAGGACACAACAAAAGCCTGAAAGCCTGATATTTCCAGCCAAATTGTGGAGAGTTGCCCGATCATAATCCCTGTGTAAACAACAATCGTATAGGTGGACATGACAAGCCCACGGGTCTCGTTCGTGGCGCGCTCGTTCAACCAACTTTCAAAAATCAAATAAGTTGCCGAGACACAAAAGCCGGTAATCATCCGGCTAAAGCTCCACATCCATGTATCTATCACAAGGGGATGAATGAGGGCTGCGGCTGAACCTAATGAGATGAGGGCCGCAAAGGCGCGAATATGTCCTGCACGCACGATAATATAGGGAGAGAGTAACCCGCCTCCCACAACGCCCACGAAGAACATGGATGACATGATGCCAATAGCACCGCCACTAAAGGCTTCCATTTCTGCGCGAATTGGCAAAATAGTCGTTTGCAGCCCGTGCCCCATCATCAAGAAGGCAACGGACAGCAACAACGCCGATACAGGTGCAATTAAACTCGCCATTTTATGTCTCGAAAGTAGCTCTTGCCCGACTTGAATATGCGTCGTTACAAGAAAATCACTGGAATCCGATTTGCGCCCATTTTTCCTGTCTGTCAATAACAAAAAACGCCACCTGCTACCGCAAATGGCGTTTTAAAATATATTGTTTTAATTTGTTCGGCTTTGCCTAACTAGGCAGTCAGTGTTCCGTCTGCTTCTGCGGGCATTTCTTGTCCCAAAGCTTCAAACACTTTTTTCACGATGCCAACCTTATCAAGGCCAGCGCCTGAAAGCATAACTTCTGGCTTGTCTTGATCCACAAACACATCAGGCATAACCATTGAACGAACGCGCAAGTTACTGCCATCTAACAGGCCATTGTCAGTGAGGTGTTGCATGACATGGCTACCAAAACCACCGACAGCGCCTTCTTCAATGGTGATCAAGACATCGTGGTTCTTTGCAAGATCAGCAATCAAATCACCATCAAGCGGTTTTGCAAAGCGAGCATCAGCAACCGTTGTTGAAAGGCCTTGGCTATCCAAGTCTTCTGCGGCTTGCAGGGCGTGTTTCAATGAGCTGCCGAAGCTTAGGAGGGCAACGCGGTTGCCTTCTTTCATGACACGGCCTTTGCCAATTTCAAGCACTTCGCCGCGCTCTGGCATTTCAACGCCAACGCCTTCACCACGTGGGTAGCGGAAGGAGCAAGGTCTGTCGTCAAGCGCTGCTGCCGTTGCAACCATATGCATAAGCTCAGCTTCATCAGATGGAGCCATCACAACCATGTTTGGCAAGGTTGCAAGGTAAGTCGTATCAAAAGAACCTGCGTGCGTTGAGCCATCCGCACCAACAAAGCCAGCACGGTCAATCGCGAAGCGTACAGGCAGGCTTTGGATTGCAACATCATGCACCACTTGGTCATAAGCACGTTGCAGGAATGTCGAGTAAATCGCGCAGAACGGTTTGTAACCTTCTGTCGCCATACCAGCTGCAAATGTCACTGCGTGCTGCTCTGCGATGCCAACATCGAACGTGCGTTCAGGGAATGCACTGCCAAAAGCATCAATGCCTGTGCCTGATGGCATAGCGGCGGTAATGCCAACAATTTTGTCATCGCGGGTTGCTTCATCAATCAGTGATGTGCCGAATACTTTGGTGTAGCTTGGAGCGTTAGATTTGGCTTTAACCTGAGCGCCAGTGATGACGTCAAATTTTGACACGCCGTGGTATTTATCAGACGAGCTTTCCGCGTATTCGTAGCCCTTACCCTTTTGGGTGACCACATGAACAAGGATTGGACCTTCTTTGCTGTCGCGCACATTGCGAAGAATTGGCAGCAAGTGATCCATATTGTGGCCATCAATTGGGCCGACATAGAAGAAACCAAGTTCTTCAAACATGGTGCCGCCGCCAGCTGCGAAGCTGCGTGCATATTCTTCTGCTTGTGCTGCTTTGCGTTGTAGGAACTTTGGCAGGTTTTCCGCAAGCTGCCTCGCCGTCTCGCGCATGGAGCGATAAGTTTTGCCAGAAACAAGGCGCGCCAAATAAGCGCTCATGGCACCAACAGGTGGCGCAATCGACATTTCGTTGTCGTTTAAGATAACAATTTGACGAGCATCAAGCGCGCCTGCATTGTTCATGGCTTCATAGGCCATGCCAGCAGACATGGAACCATCGCCAATGATTGAAACAACATTGTTGTTGCCGCCTGAAAGATCACGGGCAACAGCCATGCCGAGGCCAGCAGAAATAGAGGTTGATGAGTGAGCGGCACCAAACGGGTCATATTCACTTTCAGACCGTTTTGTGAAACCTGAAAGACCATCTGGCTGACGAAGCGTGCGAATACGATCTCTGCGACCCGTTAGCACTTTGTGCGGGTAGCATTGGTGGCCCACATCCCAAATGATGCGATCTTCTGGTGTATTAAACACATGATGAAGCGCAACGGTGAGTTCAACCACACCCAAACCGGAGCCCAAATGGCCACCAGTCACAGAAACGGCGCTAATCACTTCCTGCCGCAATTCGTCGGCCAATTGGCGTAAATCGCTATCAGGTAGTTTGCGCAAGTCTGCAGGCACATTGACGGTGTCTAGCAGCGGCGTATCCGGCTTGTGGATCGGGGGATTTGAAGACATGATCGGTTAAACGTCCATTCATTGTTCAGTCGTTGGCACAAAATAGAGAAAATCCTAGTTATCACAAGGACATTCTAACGATTGTGATTGAAATCGAGCCAAAAAAACGAACCAAAGAACTTTCATTGCATTTAAGCAACTAAGCATCTTACATTTCGGGTTAGTTGGCCTCAAAATTCAAAATGCGCACTAAGTTGCACGCTTGACGTGTATAGACATGGTTGCATAGTGAAGTCCAGCGCGGCATATTTCACGAATTTTTGAGGGGTAGTCTATTCAACGCCTTCTGCGTTGCCATTTGATGACAGGCGGATGGTTTCGATTTTGTGTTCAGCCTGAGAAAGCAGCTTTTCACAGTGTTTTTTGAGGGCTTCGCCGCGTTCATAGATTTTGATCGATTGTTCTAGGTCGACGGAACCTTGTTCCAATTGGCCAACAATGCCTTCAAGTTCTTTGAGTGCCTGCTCAAAAGGAAGAGCTGCAATATCTTCTGGAATAGCGTTTGCGTCCGTCATGTTTTTATCCGGCCATTAGAGTTTTAACATGAGCGCTAACAGAAGTGCCCAGACCCTCAAGGTCATAACCACCTTCTAGCGTGCTCACCACACGATTGTTGCAGAACCGCCCTGCCAATTCCATGATTTTACCAGTTGCCCACTGAAAATCATCGGCTTCCAAGTTGATATTGGCCAGTGGGTCGAGACGGTGGGCATCAAAACCGGCTGAAATTAAGATCAAATCGGGCGAGAAGTTTTCTATGGCTGGCAAGACACGATCATCCATTGCGTCTTTGAACATTTCGAAATCATCGCCAGCGCGAAGGGGCGCGTTGCAGATATTGTTATGCTCGCCCTCTTCGTTCAAATGGCCAGAACCTGGGTAAAGCGGCATTTGGTGGGTTGAACAAAACAGCACGGATGGATCATTCCAAAAAATGTCCTGCGTACCATTACCGTGATGGACGTCAAAATCGACGATCGCAACCCGTTCAAGTCCGTATTTTTCCTGTGCATGTCTTGCAGCAATTGCAACGGTGTTAAACAGGCAAAAGCCCATGGCGGTTGCTTTTTCGGCATGGTGACCGGGTGGGCGCATGGCGCAAAAGGCGTTATCTGCATCACCATCCATCACCACATCAACCGCACGGCAAATACCACCAAGGGCACGATAGGCAGCTTCCATGCTGCCCGGCGACATATAGGTATCGCCATCCACCTGTAAAATGCCGTCTTCAGGGCAGTTTTGGTCGAGCGTTTGAATATAATCTTCAGGATGGCAAAGGGCGGCTTTCTCCGCACTTCCAAGCGGCGCAGTTTCCCGCTTTAGACCGCTAAATGCCGCATCAGCCAATGTGTCGTTGACGGTTGTAATCCGGTCCACCCGTTCAGGATGGCCTGCCGGTGTTACGTGATTTGAAAACGCGTCGTGATGGATAAGTAGGGTCGTCAACGAAAGGCTCCTGAAAAACTCTTCCCTCCATGAAAGGCAACTGTCAGTGTCTGTCAACCATTCGGCCAGAAATCGCAATGCTATTGCTTAAATGTCCAGATGCGATTGGCGTTATAGGTGAAGATTGTAATGATGCAGGTGGTTACAAATTGCGCTGGGATATAAGGCAGGCTGAAGATTTTTGTGAATAAGGCCATCAATACGGCATTAAAGATAATCGCGAAGGCTGCAACCACGATGAAGCGTGGGAGGGTGGTTGTGTGTTTTGCTGAAGATTTGAAGGTTGCGACTTTGTTCAAACAATAGTTCAGCACCGCAGCAAAAAATGCACCAATCGCGCTGGCAATGACAGGATCGGCGTTAAAAAGTTCAACCAACCCAATTAAAATGGCATATTGGCAAAGTGTAGCGAGGCCGCCCACCATCAAAAACGTGATAAGGCGTTCGTGCTTTCTCATGGTTTATCTGCATCAATCAATGACAAGACC
>CAZKKW010000007.1:44131-53140 GCA_964553335.1 uncultured Hyphomicrobiales bacterium
TGATAAGGCGTTCGTGCTTTCTCATGGTTTATCTGCATCAATCAATGACAAGACCGCAGCCTTTAGGTTTTCAACGCTCAAAGGTTTGAAGGAAAACACCACATCATTTTCACCTTTGTTCAAGGCGACAGATCGAAAAATGCCGCCGTGGGTCATTAATTCCACTGGCTGTCCATTCACGGTGACATGCCATGCTGGATAAGCGAAATCGCGCAAAATCAACGTGCCATCATTTGCAGCCTTGACGCTGATGCGAACTTCATCGTTGCGATAACTAGTTACCGTTGCAGGTGAAGTCGTGCCTGAGCGATTTTGGAAAATAGCCCGTGCCTCAGCTTTTGGATTTTCATAGATGAAAGCAGGGCGGTCGATCAATTCCAGTTCAGCTATTTTCTTAAAAGTTCCAGCGGTGAGTTTTGGATCAAGCTTTTTAAGCGGTACGGACGTTACGATGTATTTCAAGCCCAATTGATGCGCAAGCGGGCTATTATAGCTCTCCATCTCGCTGCCAAAAAAACGCCGACGGTTTGCATTGTTTTGCATCTTTGGGCCGATTTTTTCTTCAAAGGCGGCGAGACGAATTGGGTTGTAACCAAGCAGATCATGAAAGCCTGTCACCTGCCCAATATTTTGCACGGTCGGGCCAAGGCCAACGGTCTCAATGCGCCACGGCACACCGCTAGGGTCAGGTTTGGCAAGTAACTGTTCTAGCTTGTTGAAGAGCAGTTCATCTATTCCGCGTGCTTGTTGGTCATAATAGTCTGAAGGGCGTGCATTGCCGTTTAAACCGGTTGAATGGAAAATCAAATCAGCACTTACCAACAAGCCCAAGCAACTGAAGGCCAGAAATTGGGCATTGTTGTTCCTCATCATAATTAAAAGGGCAACAAGCATTAACGCGCCAAGAGCAAGGAAAATGGCGAGACTGGTGAAGAAATCTGCTAACCGCTCGAACGATTGGGCGAGATGAAAGCCGCCTATAACCGGGATTGATAAAAGCAAGATGGCGACAATCGCACCGTTTTTATTCCATCTTATTGAAGTACTTTGAAGCGCGTCATTAATAAGTGCACCAGCAAAGAGACTTATTGCCAGCGAGAATAGGAATATCCCGTCAGAAGGTCGCCGGAACAGGTCGATGCCCGGGATGTACTCATAAAAAAACGCGAAAAATGGGGTGAAGCGGCCAAGGGCGTAAATCAGCATGATGAGGCTGAAGATTAGGAAATATCGCCCGCCTAAAACGAACAATCGACCTTTCGCAATGCCAAACCACAAGATGACAACAAGCGGCAAAACGCCAGAATATAAATGCTGCATGCCGCGATGAATTTTTAAATCCTTCACCCCCCAAGCCTTACTTGCTGGGCCCCAGTAATCACCGGATTTTACAAGCGAGCCGAAATATTCGGGGAAGATAAACGAAATCATGGAGACGGGTTGGAGCGACTGCCAACTTGCGTCCAAAAGGGTGAAACTGGGGCGGTTGCTCATATTCGCAAGCTGAAGCAAAAGAAGCAGCGGAACGGCGACAAGGAGCAAGGCAATAACGCCACCCACCAGCACGGGATAGTGTTGTTTAAAGGTTGAGTTTAAACCGTTTTGTTTGAGGTTTGGCATGGCATGGCAGAGCCAATACAAAAACAAAAACCATGCGCCGAGCATCGCCACATGGTCGCGATCAACCAGCATAAGCGCAAGGGGAATACCAAACAAAAGGCCGCGCATGAGGCCGCCTTTTCTAATCACCACATCAAGCCGCCAAAGGGCAACGCTGAGCCATGTGAAACTGACAGTCATCAAAACATGTTCAAGGCGAATAACCACCGCGCCGCTAAACATGACGGTGAGTGCTGTTAAAAACGCAGCGATTGGATGCCAACCACGCGACCATCCAAACCCGAAAATCGCAAAACCCACCACCAACAAATGGGCAAGATGAGTAACATCAACCAAAAGCATTGAAGGAGCGCCTGAGAGCAATATTGGGACCCACAAAGAGGGGGTAAAAATAACCGATTGCGGATCCGATATCATAGGGAATCCGCCAAAATGGAACGGGCTCCAAGATAGGCTTTCGCCGTTATGAAAGCTGGCCGCGACAAAGCGGATCATCGCATAAAAATGGTTCTTCGCGTCGTAAGGAATGACCTTTCCATCGACAAACCAAGGCATGCAGAAGACGAGCCATAAGATGACGAGCGCAAACAGACTAAACGAAACAGCCTTGCTGTCGCGCTGCAACATGAGGGTAGCTTTCATAAAAATAGGAGGCCTTAAGATGCTATCCGGTCAAAAAGAGTAGGCTCGCGTTCGGCTGTGTCATCATCGTCAAACCCCACTTTTTCTTGAACGAGATAAAGTGGTCTTTGTTTCACTTCAGCCATAACGCGGCTTAGATATTCGCCAAAAATGCCAAGGCCCAAAAGCTGAACACCGGAAAAGAAGCAAATCGCAGCCATGAGGGCAGGGTAGCCTCTGACATCGTTGCCATAAATGAACTTATCAAACAGGATAACGCCAGCGTAAGCCAGTGACGAGAGTGCCAGCACAAGTCCAAGGTAGCTCCACACCTTAAGTGGGATAGAACCAAATGAAGTAATCGCATTCATCGCAAAGCGGAACAGCTTGAAAATGCTCCAGCCGGATTGTCCGCTTGCACGCGGAGCCACTTCGAAGGAAACCGCTTGTCGCTTAAAGCCAACCCATGCATAAAGTCCCTTTGTGAAACGCTCGCGTTCTGGCAGGGAAAGAATTGCATCAACCACTTTGCGATCGAGCAGCAGAAAATCGCCCAAACCTTCCATCAATTTCACATCAGAAATCGCGGAAAAGACTCGGTAAAATGTTTTGGCGAGGATGCGACGCATAAAGGTTTCGCTCTCACGAGAACGTCGAGCACCATAGACAATCTCGCCGCCATCTTGCCATTCGCGGATAAAATCAAAAATAATCTCTGGCGGATGCTGAAGGTCAGCATCAAGTTGGATGACAGCATCACCTTTCGCATGGGCAAGCCCAGCGTTTAGGGCCGCCTCTTTGCCAAAGTTACGGCTGAAGCAAATCAGTTTAACTTGAGCAAATTCACGGGCTGCTTCAGCTGCGGATTGTGCGCTGTTATCTTTGCTGCCATCGTCTACCAAGATCACTTCATAAGGCAGGCCAATTTGTTCCATCACTGGATTAAGCCGAGCTAACAGTGGTTTGATGTTTTGTTCTTCATTATAAACGGGAACCACAACAGACAGAAACTTGCCGTCTAGTTCACTTGCTTGCTTCGTCGGATGTGACGTATATGGCGTAAGCATTTTAACCTCGAACGCAGCTTAATAACGGCAAGAGACTGTAAAATCTCTGCCCCCTCCTTCGTTTTTACCTTAAGAAAAGGTCGAAATCACTCTGTAGCGGGATTAAAATTAAACAGGATTGGTAAAGTCCTGTAAAGTCTATGTGAACGTTTAGTGACCATTTGTATTAATGAGCAAAACGGTATATCCGCTTGGAATGACCATAAAAGCTGCCATTTTCACCCTCTGCGCCGATGATTTTGGCCTCAAAAAGTCCGTGAACCACGGTGTCATCGACTTAGTTCGCAAAGGTAGACTTAATGCGGTGAGTTGTATGAGTGGAGGCGATTCTTTTGAAGGCGGTGCAGAGGCACTGCTGAAGGCGGCGCGTGATGCGGAACATGATGTAAAAATTGGTCTGCATCTTACCTTGAGCGAATATGCACCGCTGACCCAGATGCCAAAATTGGCGCCTCATGGCGTTTTCCCAACAATCAATCAAGCGCTTATATTCAGCCATATTGGTCGGTTTGATAGAGAGGAAATAGCGCGCGAAATTGACGCCCAGATTGATCGCTTTGAGACCATTATGGGCAGACTTCCTGATTTTGTGGATGGGCATCAGCATGTGCATCTTTTGCCAACGGTCCGCTCCTGTTTAATTGACTGTATTCAAACCAAAGGGTTGGGCGGCTTTGTCAGGCTTTGCGATGATAAAGGGCGCGCGGGCAAAGCCATCAAGACGATGATCTTATCAAGGTTATCCAAGCAAATGGGCAAGCTATTAGACCGCGCCAACATCGCCCATAACGATGTTTTCTTAGGGGTGAATGCCTTTGATCCGTCGGAAGATTTCTCGCTGCTCATGCAGGATTGGCTCAAACAGGCAGCCACCGCATCAGGCTGGCCGCTCATCATGTGCCATCCAGCGTTTGCGCCTTACGCGGATGAAGCCGCAATTCATGATCCGATCCAAAACCGCCGTGAAGATGAATGGACTTATCTTAAAAGCGATGACTTTGAGGCAGATATGAAGAACGCTGGCCTTACGCTTTAACAGGCCCCAAATTCACCGCATCAGGTGGTGGAATATCGTCTGGCACAAAGAAGTCAGGCATGAGAGCGACTGTGTCATCAACGCGGTATTGGTCAAAGTTGGTTACGCCTTCTGCGGCCATAAATGTATCATCGATGATAAAATTTCCCGTAAATTCACGAGCATCTTTGTTCAAAACCATATGCGCTGCATCTGCTAAGATTTCGGGCGTCCGGCTTGCGCGCATCATGGCATCGCCGCCAAGAAGATTGCCAACGGCAGCGGTTGCAATGGTGGTGCGTGGCCATAGTGCATTTACAGCAATGCCGTGGCGTTTAAATTCACCCGCAAAGCCTAAAACGCACATGCTCATGCCAAATTTGGCGATGGAGTAACCGACATGATTGGCAAACCATTTAGTCGCCATATCGAGCGGCGGTGACAACATGATCACATGGCCGTTCTCGCTTTCCTTCAAATAGGGAAGGGCGAGTTTGGTGGTCATGAAGGTACCGCGTGTGTTGACTGAGTTCATCAAGTCATAACGCTTCATGTCGAGTTTTTCGGTGTTTGAAAGGTTGATGGCCGACGCATTGTTGATGACAATATCAACACCGCCAAAGGTTTCAGCAGTCTTCGCAAGCGCGTCAGCAACGCTGTCTTCCTCACGCACATCAACAATAAGCGGAAGCGCTTTGCCGCCTGCTTGTTCAATTTCTTCTGCGGCTGTGTAAATCGTGCCTTCAAGTTTTGGGTGCGGCTCTGCGGTTTTGGCGGCAATGGCCACATTGGCCCCGTCGCGTGCAGCGCGAAGGGCAATTGCCTTACCGATGCCGCGTGATGCGCCTGTGATAAACAGGGTCTTTCCTGCGAGATTAGACATACTTAGAACCTTTGTTCTGATGTGAAATTTTAGATCGTCAGTTTCTTACGCGAAACGCGGCGGGCGCTTTTCCATGAAGGCTGCAAAAGCCTCGCGTGCTTCATCTGATTTTAGGCGCTCGGCGAACAAGACGAATTCTTCATCCATACGGGCAATGATGTCGGATGTATCGCCGCGCAGTAATTTTCGGCTGATCGACAAAGCGCCGGGTGCAAGCTTGCTGAGTTTTTTCGCCGCTGCCATTGCGGTTTCTTCAAGCTCATCGCTGCTTGTAACATGATTGACGAGGCCCGCCTCTCGTGCCCGCTCAGCACTAAAGGTTTCGCCCATTATCAGCATTTCAAACGCCCGTTGCGGCCCCATAATGCGCGGAGCAATCAAGCTGGAGGCTGCTTCTGGCACGACGCCTAAATTGAGGAAGGGGGTTTTGAGGGTCGCGCCTTCGCTGGCAAAAACCATATCGCAATGCATCAACATGGTCGTACCAACACCAATTGCCAAACCATCAACGGCTGCAACGATTGGTGCGGGGCTGGTTGCTAGAGCTTTCAAAAATCGGACCGTTGCTGTCGCGCTCATGTCGTTTGTCATGCCGCGAGACAAAAAGTCGGCAATATCATTGCCAGCAGAATACACGCCGGACTGTCCAAGGAAGAGGATCGCTCTGATACCATCTTCAGTTGCACTCTCTATGCCGTCTGCCATCTTCGCGTACATGTCTTGCGTGATTGCATTCTTTTTATCCGCACGATTAAAGCGGATACTGCGAACGTGCTCGTCGTCTGCAATGGTGATGAAATCAGTCATGGTCCCCTCCAAAGTGCCTTAGCCAGCAAGCAATTCTTCTGTCGAACTCAACACACCATCCGCCCCTTCAAGAACGCTAAGGCGCAAGCTCGCGGTTTCCGTCGTCAAATTTTCAGCGAAAAAGCGAGCCGTTTTGATGCGTAAGCTGGCTTGACCGTCATCGGTGTTGCTTGTTTCTAATGCGCCTTTGGCATGGAAGGCTGTGCCGACCGTTAGGGCAAATAGCTTTTGATAAGGTGTTGCGCCCGCCATTGCATCGGCCATCTTTTTGGATGAAAGACAATCCAGCATGTAGTCTGTGGTGGTCTCTAGATCATCGAGTGCGGCGGTGAGGCGAGTAGAGATTGCGCCAAAGTCTGATTGATTGCTCTCGCGCAATTGATCAGCCGTCTCGCGCATCTCGCTAATAAAGGCTTTTGCATTTTCGCCACCATCAACGCGCAATTTACGGCCCACAAGGTCGATTGCTTGAATGCCGTTGGTGCCTTCATAAATTGGCAAAATACGGCTATCGCGCATGTGTTGGGCTGCACCTGTTTCTTCCACAAAACCCATGCCGCCGTGAACCTGCACGCCGATTGACGAGGCTTCAACCGCGCAATCTGTTGAATATGATTTTGCAAGTGGGGTTAGAAGATCGCCGCGTGTTTGCCAAAAGGCGCGTTTATCTTCATCCGCGTGTTCTGCCATATCAAGCGCATAAGCACAGGCAAGACACAGCGCACGAGAGGCCTGAGCCATTGCCCGCATAGTCATGAGGTTTCGGGTCACATCAGGGTGCATCACGATGGGCGCCATGCCGTCGCTCTCATTCAATGGTGATGAGCCTTGGCGGCGTTCATTGGCAAAGGTGAGGGCTTGTTGGAAGGCACGCTCTGTAAGGCCCGCCCCTTGTACACCCACATTAAGCCGTGCGTTGTTCATCATCGTGAACATGCAGGCAAGGCCGTTGTTTTCTTCGCCGATCAACCAACCGATAGCACCTTTTTCACCTGTTTCATTGACGGCGTGGTCGTCGCCAAAAATCATCGTACAGGTTGGTGAGGCGTGAATGCCGAGTTTTTCTTCTAAGCCGCTACAAAAAACATCATTGCGTGTGCCAGGCGTGCCATCTTCATTTGGAATGAATTTCGGCACTAAGAAGAGCGAGATACCTTTTACACCCGCTGGTGCATCAGGCAGGCGCGCAAGCACGAGGTGGCAAATGTTACTTGTCCAGTCGTGCTCGCCGTAAGTGATGAAAATCTTCTGGCCGAAAATACGGTAGGTGCCATCACCCGCCGGTTTGGCGCTGCTGCGCAGTGTGGACAGATCAGAACCAGATTGCGGCTCTGTCAAATTCATCGTTCCAGTCCATTCACCAGAGATGAGTTTTTCAAGATAGGTTTCTTGCAGGTGATCGTTGCCGTGCATGGTGAGTGCTTCAATTGCGCCTGCTGTAAGCAAGGGGCAAAGCGCAAATGACATATTGGCCGCATTCCACATCTCATTGGTAGCAATGGCCATTGTAAGGGGAAGCGCTTGGCCGCCAAAGGCTTCTGATCCGGTCAAACTGTTCCAGCCTGCTTCACACCATGCGCTATAAACATCGCCGAACCCTTTGGGTGTTGTAACAATTGCATTGTCAAGAGTGAGGCCTTCTTGATCGCCTTGCCAATTGCGCGGTGCCAATTCGTCATTGGCAAACTTTCCTGCTTCTTCCAAAATTGCATCAACAAGATCATCAGAGAGATCGCCGAAGACGCCATTTTGTAAATCAGCATCTAGCCCGATGACTTTCTTTAACGTGAAGGCTATTTCTTCCACTGGTGCGCGATACATGCAGACCTCCTATTATAGACGTTGTTCTATGTGTCCTCTGCCTCGAAACTTTCATTGTGTTCGACGCCAAAAAGAAACAACGTAATCTTCCGCAATTTTTATTCTGGCATGATGCCGTGCTTTTGTGCCATGAACAATCCCGCAAAACCGATTGTCTTGCTTGCGGAGATCAACTCTGCGTCGTTTTAAATAACGCTTACGTAAACGTCAACAAATATGAGTGCTTTTGTGCATAAAATGACCGTGAAAACCACATTAGCTGACGAAAATGCCGAAAACCTTGCCCTTGAGGTTTTCAAGGCGGGCGGTCTCGTGGCGCTTCCAACCGAGACAGTGTATGGCCTTGCGGCTGATGCAACCAATGGCGAAGCGGTGGCAGGTATTTATGAAGCAAAGGGACGGCCAAGCTTTAATCCGCTGATCATTCATTGCGATAGTTTAGAAATGGCGATGCAATATGGTGAGTTTGGTGATCAAGCACTAAAATGCGCTCAGCACTTCTGGCCGGGACCGCTTACTTGTGTTGTGCCTTATAAGAAAGATGCAGGATTATCTGACCTTGTTCGTGCAGGTCTGGATACGGTCGCGATACGTGTGCCCATGGGCAAGGCGCGAGATATTATTGGGGCTTATCAAAAACCGATTGCAGCACCAAGCGCCAACTTATCAGGCAAAATAAGCCCCACCTGTGCTGACCATGTCGCGGCACAGCTCAATGGTCGAATTGATCTGATTTTAGATGGCGGGCCAGCAAGTGTTGGTTTGGAATCGACCATTGTTTCGTTCGCACAAGGCAAACCAGTTCTCTTGCGGCCGGGTGGCTTATCGACAGAGATACTAGAGGCTCATATTGGAGTGCCCCTTCACCATGTTGCAGTAGATAGCGAAATCAAAGCCCCGGGAATGATGCTTTCCCACTACGCTCCCAATGCAACCCTTCGTCTGTCGGCCACAAAAGTTGATGGCGAAGATGGTGCTTTGACTTTTGGCAATGCAAGCCTTGATGCACCTCATACCCTCTCTTTGAGTGAGAGCGGAGATTTGAAAGAAGCGGCTGCCAACCTCTTTTCCTGCCTAACGCAGTTTGATGAATTGGGTGTAGAACGTATCGCGGTCTCGCCAATTCCAACATCGGGTCTTGGCTTGGCAATCAATGATCGATTGGCACGCGCTGC
>CAZKKW010000008.1:0-15375 GCA_964553335.1 uncultured Hyphomicrobiales bacterium
TAAGGCGGTATTTGGAAAAAAAGCAAAACCATGCAGTGAAATTTTGAGCTTTGTGCTGTTGAACTGCGACAAGCATAGGCAATTGTATGAAAAATTTGAGGATGAAACCCATGCAGGGCGCTGCTGCGTCGTTCTAATGGTGAATTTCCTCCCAAATTGGTATTATTATTGAAGAAAGAGATTGTTCTTTTCGGCTCAATATGGTTCTAAGCCACTAAGTGCGGGGGCTACTGCGTCTTCAATCATGGTTTAATCGAAAATGGACCAAGGTTATCGCAAGCCAATCAGCCGCTTTTTCAACGGTTTTGGAAACCGTTAAACGAATAACAAGAAAGCGTGTGCTTTCTAAAACTCTCGTAAGTGGTTCAATTATTGGATGCTTAAAGTCAGCGAGAGAAATCAGGAGAAGACATCGTGACGATGATGCTATTTGACCGCGCATTCCGCCTAATGACTGGCGTTTTGACATTTTTTGTAAGTTTTGTGTTTGCCACTCTTTCTTTTGCGCAACAGCCAACAGACTGGCAGGTTTCCTTCCAAGATTCGGTAACACCGATCATGGACAGCATTACTTGGCTCAACGGCTTTACGCTGATTATCATCACGATAATCACATTGTTCGTGACTGGCCTGCTTGCTTGGGTGATCATTCGTTACAACTCGAAAGCAAACCCTGTCCCATCAAAAACATCGCACAACACGATGATCGAGATTGTTTGGACAGTGGCGCCAATCGTGATCTTGTTGATCATCGTCGCACCGTCAATCAAATTGCTTTATCAGCAACTTGAGGTGCCGGAAGCTGATGTGGTGATTAAAGTGACTGGCTATCAGTGGAACTGGGGTTATGAATATCCAGACTATGAGATCGACGAATACATCTCTTCCATGCTTCAAACAGAAGATGAGCGCAAAGACATGGCTCTTGAGCGTGGTGAAGATGTTGCAAACTACCCACGCCTTCTTGCTGTCGACAATGAGCTTGTTGTTCCTGTCGGGAAAGTTGTTCGCCTCGACATCACATCAGGTGACGTGCTTCACGCGGTAGCGCTTCCATCATTTGGTGTGAAAGCTGATGCGGTTCCAGGCCGTTTGAATACTTCATGGTTTAAGGCTGAGAAAGAAGGTCTTTATTACGGTCAGTGTTCGCAGATTTGTGGCGCGGGTGAAGGCCTTGCTGGTCACTCATTCATGCCAATTGCCATCCGCGTTGTTGATGAAGACACATTTGAAGACTGGGCAGCTTCTGCATCAGAAGATCTCGACATTGGTTGGGAAATTCTAGCGGCAGATATCAAACAAGACAAAAACGCAAAAGTGCAGCTCGCTAAGAAATAAGCGAGCTTTCAATTAAAGCGAAAAGCAAAAGAAATTTTGACGACTTGGTTGGAAATGCAAGTCGACATAGACGAGGAAATGAGTAATGACAGCAACAACTGATAATGGCTATCATGACGAGCATAAGCCGACGTTCTTTAAACGTTGGTTTTATTCAACCAACCACAAAGATATCGGTACACTATACCTAATCTTCGCGATTTTTTCCGGTATTATCGGTGGTGCGTTGTCTGTGGGTATGCGTCTTGAGCTACAAGAGCCGGGCCTCCAGTTCTTCGCCAACACTCACGTTTATAACGTGTTCGTAACAGGCCACGGTTTGATCATGATCTTCTTCATGGTGATGCCAGCGCTTATTGGTGGTTTTGCTAACTGGTTTGTCCCGATCATGATCGGTGCACCGGATATGGCTTTCCCACGGATGAACAACATTTCATTCTGGTTGTTGCCACCAGCGCTTATCCTTCTTGTGTCATCGATGTTCGTTGAAGGCCCTGCGGGCGCAAACGGTGTTGGGTCCGGCTGGTTTATCTATCCGCCGCTCACGACGACGGGGCAACCGGGTCCGGCGATGGATCTGGCTATTCTTGCGCTACACATTGCGGGTGCATCGTCCATTCTTGGTGCGATCAACTTCATTACGACCATCTTCAATATGCGCGCACCGGGCATGACACTGCACAAAATGCCATTGTTTGCTTGGTCTGTATTGATCACAGCTTTCTTGCTTCTGCTTTCACTTCCTGTGCTTGCTGGCGCCATTACAATGCTTTTGACAGACCGTAACTTCGGTACAAGCTTCTTCTCACCAGAAGGCGGCGGCGACCCGATCTTGTTCCAGCACTTGTTCTGGTTCTTTGGTCACCCTGAAGTTTACATTCTCATCTTGCCAGGTTTCGGCATTGTTTCGCACATCATTTCAACCTTCTCGAAGAAGCCAATCTTTGGTTATCTCGGCATGGCTTATGCGATGGTTGCAATTGGCGTTGTTGGCTTCATCGTATGGGCGCACCACATGTTTACAGTTGGCCTTTCAGCCAACACACAAGCTTACTTCGTTATTGCAACGATGGTGATTGCGGTGCCAACCGGCGTTAAAATCTTCTCATGGATTGCAACAATGTGGGGCGGTTCAATCGACTTCCGCACACCGATGATCTGGGCTGTTGGCTTCATCTTCTTGTTTACCGTTGGTGGTGTAACAGGCGTGCAGCTTGCCAATGCTGGTCTCGACCGTGCGTATCACGACACATATTATGTGGTTGCTCACTTCCACTATGTGCTGTCACTTGGTGCTGTGTTTGCGATCTTCGCAGGCTGGTACTACTGGTTCCCTAAGATGACGGGTTACATGTACTCAAGCTTCTGGGCTCGTACACACTTTTGGGTAACTTTCGTTGGTGTGAATGTCATCTTCTTCCCGCAGCACTTCCTAGGTCTTGCAGGTATGCCGCGCCACTATGCGGATTATCCAGACGCCTATGCAGGTTGGAACCAGATTTCATCATATGGTTCATACCTTTCTGCCTTTGGTGTCTTGATCTTCCTTTACTGTGTTTTTGAAGCCTTCAAGAAAAAGCGTCCTGCAGGCGACAATCCATGGGGCGAGGGTGCCACAACACTTGAATGGCAGCTTCCTTCACCACCACCATTCCACCAGTGGGAAGAGCTTCCACGCATCAAATAAGCATGAGGCTTGTTTGATGATACGAATTTGGTCGTCACCCTCAGGTGGCGACTTTCGCCTAAGAAAGAACGCTTAAGCTAAGAGTATTGGTCGCAGGGCCAAAAGGTAATTTAAAATGTCGATGACGGATGTAAAAAACGACGTGCAACAAGCACCAAGCATTTCGCTGGCAAGCCCGAAGGATTACTTCGAGCTTTTAAAGCCACGCGTTATGCAACTTGTCGTCTTTACAGCATTTGTCGGTATCGTGCTTGCCCCGCAAGGCGGGTTGCATCCGTTCTTGGCCGCTGTCTCTCTGCTATGCATTGCTGTTGGTGCTGGTGCTTCTGGCGCTTTGAACATGTGGTATGACGCGGATATCGACGCGCAAATGACCCGCACCGTCAATCGCCCGATCCCTTCTGGCCGTTGTACGCGGGAAGACGCTTTAGCGCTTGGCATCACCCTTTCTGTTTTCTCCGTGATGGTTTTAGGCCTTGTCGCCAATTGGGTGGCAGCGGGCCTTCTAGCCTTCACAATTTTCTTCTACGCTGTCTTCTACACAATGTGGTTGAAACGCGCGACACCGCAAAACATCGTGATCGGTGGTGCGGCCGGTGCTTTCCCGCCTGTGGTGGGTTGGGCTGCGATGACAGGCACAGCGCCTGTTGAAGCATGGGTTTTGTTCGCCATTATTTTCCTATGGACACCACCGCATTTTTGGGCGCTCGCTCTGTTTAAAATGGGCGACTACGAAACAATCGGCATGCCGATGCTGCCAAATGTTGCCGGTGAAAAACACACGCGTTTGCAGATGGTTTTATATTCTGTGCCGCTTGCTATCGTCGGCGTTCTGCCGTGGGTGCTCGGTTTTGCTAATCTAGCTTATGGCGTGATTGCCATCATTCTTGGCGCTATCTTCGTATGGCGCGCTGTGCAGGTTTGGCAAAAGGCTGGCAGCGACAACATGCTGGCTGAAAAGAAGCTGTTTAAGTTTTCTATCCTCTATCTATTCCTTCTGTTTGCGGCCCTACTTCTTAAGCCGCTGGCAACGTTAGTGGGGTTATAGGGTCAGACCATGATTGAAGAACTCGTCAAATTAACGGATGAAGAAAAGAAACGCCGCCGCGCAAGATCGATTGCGATCGCCTCAGTTCTTGGTGGCTTGGTTATTTTATTCTACGCCGTGACTTGGTTTAAATTCGTATTTTAATGGGTGAGATGAACGTGCAAGACGACAAAACCAACACCAAGAAATCAGCCAACCGTACGGTTGCGATTGCTTGTGTTTGCTTTGTGACCGGCATGGTCGGCATGGCCTATGCAGCCGTACCCCTTTATGAAATTTTCTGTCAGGTAACAGGTTATGGCGGCACGACACAGCGTGCGGACGTTGCCCCAGAACAAGTGCTTGATCGCGAGATAACCGTTCGCTTTGATGCGAATGTCGGGTCAGGTCTGCCATGGGAATTTGACCCAGTTGTCACTAAGATGAAGGTCAAAATTGGCGCGACAGAACAGGCCAACTACCAAATCGCAAGTGTTGCCCATGTGCCAACGGGTGCGACCGCGTCCTTCAACGTATCACCGCCAAGTGCTGGCGCTTATTTCAACAAGCTGGAATGCTTCTGCTTCACTGATCAGGTTTTAAAACCGGGTGAAAAGCAAACCATGCCTGTGATCTTTTTTATTGACCCTGAATACGTCAACGATCCCGACGTCAATCAGGTCGAAACTATCACCCTTTCCTATACGTTTTTTAAGAGTGAACTTGATGAGGAAACTCTTGCAAACTTGAAGGAAAACGAGGAAAAACGAATTCAATAGAGTCACGAAGCGACCTATTCTTAAGTGAGGTATAAAATGGCTGGAACCAAAAACCACGATTATCACATTATTGATCCAAGCCCGTGGCCGTTGATCGGCAGCATTGGCGCGTTGATCATGGCGTTTGGCGCTGTCTTTTGGATGAAGGACATGTGGTCAATATGGGTCATGCTCATCGGTTTGCTGATCGTGCTTTACACCATGTTTGGCTGGTGGAGCGATGTGATTAAAGAATCCCATCAAGGCGACCACACCCCCGTTGTGCAGCTTCATTTGCGCTATGGCATGATCTTGTTTATCGCGTCTGAAGTTATGTTCTTCGTTGCATGGTTTTGGGCATTTTTCGATGCAAGCTTGTTTGCTGATGAAGCCATCCAGTTCTCACGGGTTGAGCACACAGGCGGTGTATGGCCTCCGGCAGACTTGACCGTCCTTGACCCTTGGCACTTGCCATTGTTTAACACAGTGATCTTGCTGCTTTCAGGCACGACAGTCACATGGGCGCACCACGCGCTTCTTCACAATGACCGTGACAGCCTGAAGCTTGGTCTTATCTGCACGGTTGTGTTGGGTATCATCTTCTCAGCGGTTCAAGTTTACGAATATGTTGAAGCACCGTTTGGTTTTGCCGATTCAATTTATGGTGCCACCTTCTTCATGGCGACAGGCTTCCACGGCTTCCACGTATTTGTTGGAACCATCTTCTTGTTGGTCTGCCTGATCCGCGCTTACAAAGGTCACATGACACCAGAAAAGCACTTCGGTTTTGAAGCGGCTGCATGGTACTGGCACTTTGTTGATGTGGTATGGCTCTTCCTCTTTGCTGCCATTTATGTATGGGGCAACTTTGGTGGCACCATTGGACACTAAGTCCTAATGACTACTGTTTAAAAGGGCGCGTTATTCGCGCCCTTTTTTATTTAGGAATAAAGCGCATGAGCTCGAACAGCTATCCTCCACAATCACCTTTTGCGACAGGCATTGCGTGTCGTTGTCCGCGTTGTGGTGAAGGGAAATTGTTTGATGGGTTTTTGAATGTTAAAAACCGATGCCGTGCGTGCAATCTCGACTTTTCCTTCGCCAATGCCGGTGATGGCCCTGCTGTTTTTATCATCTTGCTGGTTGGTATGATCGTGGGCGCGCTGTTTCTTTATGTTGAGTTATCTTATGGACCGCCATATTGGGTGCACGCTGTATTGTGGGCGCCTACCATCTTGATCTTATGTTTCGTTCTGCTGCGCCCTTTCAAAGGCATCATGGTAGCACTCCAATATCAAAATCAGGCACGAGAAGGCCGCCTTGTAGAAAGCGATGAGAATGACGACTGACCTCAAACAACCCGTTTTCACCCGCGGTTTTACCTTGCTCACAATCTTGGCCTTTGGTGCATTGTCCGTTCTCATTATTCTCGGTTCTTGGCAGGTCAAACGACTGATTTGGAAAGAGGCGTTGATTGCCAATGTCGAAACCAAAATCAAAGCGGCACCCGTTCCTTTTGCGACCATCGAAAGCCAAATCACCGGTAATGATAAAAAGGACCGACAACAGTTAGAATATCAGCCAGTCACCGTGCGCGGCACCTTCGATCATGCAAAAGAGATATTTTATTTTGCAACCTTAGACGGCGATACTGGTTTTCACGTTTATACGCCGATGACGTTGAGCAATTCAGACAACACCGTTTTGATCAATCGAGGGTTTGTACCAACAGAGCAAAAACTTGGATCAGCCCGCCCAAACAGCCAACCCACTGGTGAAGTTGAGGTGATAGGCTTGGTTCGTTTTCCTGATCAAGATAAACCAAACCGATTTCTTCCAGACAACGACCCAAAGGCCAATATCTTCTTTTGGCGCAGCATGGATGAGATGACGGCGATGGCGGGGCTGGATACAGAAAAAACAGCACCAATTTTCATCTATGAGAACAAGGTTGATAACAACCGCCTGCCGATTGGGGGGGTGACGATCATTAAGTTTCCGAACAACCATCTAGGATATGCCGTCACATGGTACGGGTTAGCGCTCACGTTGATCGGTGTTTATATGGCCTTGGCATGGTCGCGGTTTAAAGCGTCGGCTTAAGCGTGGCCAGCACTGCTTGATAAGAGGGCAGGGTCAACGCCGATTTCAGCAAGAGCTGCATCATACTTCGCGTCTAAATCTTCCCCGAAAACAATTTCGGGGGTGCTTGGTCCATGCAACCAACCATTGCGAAGAATTTCGCCCTCAAGCTGTCCGTCAGTCCATCCCGCATAGCCAAGCGCGATGAAAGCTTTCTTCGGCCCTTCACCACGCGCTAATGCCTTCAAAATTTCCAGTGTCTCTGTCAAGCTAACTTGGTCATCAATGCGAACAGTCAAATCATCCAAGTGATAGTCGTTTGAATGAAGGACGAACCCACGCCCTGTTTCAACCGGACCGCCTTTGTGAATTGAAATTCCACTCGCAGCACTTGGCAATAAAACTGCGTTTTCTTCTTCCAAAATATCAACCTGCTGCAACAAATCGACAAACGACAAGGAAGTCAGGGGGCGGTTAACAACGATCCCCATTGTGCCCTTTGGTGTATGCTCGCAAATATAAATCACGGTTTTGCGAAAGCGGCTATCATCCATATCAGGCATCGCAATCAATACATGTCCTCTTAAAGACGTGAATTTTTGGTCGGATGTCATGGCTATGGGCTGGCTCTTTTATGCAGTTGAATTTCCAATAGTGTTAACGTCATTGGATGGCTACGTCTATTGCTTTTCATAACCTTTGTTTGGGCTAAATATTCACAGCAATGTTAACTCGCTCACGCTTACGTTTGTATCTTGTTATCTTATTTTTTGTAATATTGTGTCATGAATATTGGCGCTTTAACTCAAACCCCAATGATAATTCCAGAATGAAACGACTGATTATAGCCCTTTTGGTAACGTTCCTTTCGGCTGGCGCAAGCTTGGCTGAGACCACGCCGTGGACTTCTGGCCTTGGTTACAAGGCGCGGTTGATCATGGGTGCCATGATGGAAGATGGCCATTATCAAGGTGGTTTTGAGGTTGAGCTTGAAGACGGGTGGAAGACCTATTGGCGCCAGCCCGGTGAAAATGGCATTCCACCGCTTTTTGATGTCAAAAATTCAAGTAACCTGAAGGACTTTAAAGTTCTATGGCCGACACCTCAGCTGTTTAAGGACGGAACTGGAAAGGGCGTTGGCTACAAAGAACGCGTGCTTTTACCTTTCACCGTGAAACCGGAAGATGTTGACCAAACGATTGATTTCAACCTTTCAATTTTCTTTGGAGTATGTGCTGAAATTTGTGTGCCTGCAGATGTAAAATTCTCAAGCCTCTTGTCACCAAGCAAGCCGCAATCGGCGAACCTTGCGTTGATACAAGAAGCCATTTCACTCGTTCCCGTGACAGATCAGACTTTGGGTTTACAGGCAAAAACCGCTGAACTCTCCGTTGAAGACACCAAAGAATACGTAGAGCTAGGCTTAGAGTTTGGTAAAAGCGTTGAAAATCTCGTGGTTCTCATCGAAGGCCCGAAAGATTGGTATTTTGAACCGATGAAGATACTAATGTCGGATGCCGGTGATGTGGAAGAATATAAAGTTCGAGTACCTCTTTACCGCATTGTAAAAGACAGCTTAAAAGGCGATGAAGCGTTGCGCCTTACACTCATCGCCGATGGCGAAGCGCTCGATCAAACCATTGCTTTGAACTAAAGCTGGTCTTCAAAAAAACTTGCGTTAGATAGAGATGAGCGTGCTAAGCTGCCCGCCAAACACATCGTCATTTTTGGAGCAAAAAACATGGCTATATCAATTGGAGATACACTTCCAGAAGCAAACTTTGCAATCATGACGGATGATGGTCCAGGACCATTTAATCTGAATGAGTTTGCCGCCGGCAAAAAGGTCGTGGTTTTCGGCGTTCCAGGTGCCTTCACACCAACATGCCACGGTAATCACTTACCAGGTTTCCTCGACAACCTCTCGTCATTCACTGAGAAGGGCGTCGATGCTGTGGCCGTTGTATCCGTCAACGATCCATTCGTCATGGAGCAATGGGCTTTGGCGACAGGTGGCAGCGGTAAAATCCATTTCCTCGCAGATGGTGCAGCTCATTTCTCAAAAGCAATCGGCATGGACCTTGATCTATCTGATTTTGGTATGGGCGTGCGTTCAGCGCGTTACTCAATGGTAATCGACGATGGCAAGGTAACGCATTTGAACGTGGAAGATAGCCCGAAAGAGGCAACGGCCTCTGGTGCCGCCGCATTGCTCGAAGCTCTATAATCGCTACATCATTAATCGTTTTTGTACGGTTCCATCCCTTGGCGGGCCAGTTCATCGGCCCGCTCATTATCAGGATGGCCAGCATGACCCTTTACCCAATGCCACGTTACATCATGGCGGTCGCGCGCTTGTTCTAGCGCGCGCCAAAGCTCTTCATTTTTTACAGGTTTTTTGGCCGACGTTTTCCAGCCATTACGCTTCCATCCTTCAATCCAACCTGTGATACCGCCTTTTACATATTGCGAATCGGTATGAAGGTTCACAAGGCAAGGTTCTTTCAGAGCATTGAGCGCTTCAATTGCCGCTGTCAGTTCCATCTTGTTGTTCGTGGTTTCAAACTCGCCGCCATTTAATTCTTTTTCATGTTCGCCAAAGCGCATAATTGCACCCCATCCGCCGGGGCCGGGATTGCCGGAACAGGCGCCGTCTGTATAGATCGTCACTTCTTTTTTTGGCATCTGTTTAAAGTCCGTATTCGGCCGCACTACTAACGCTGCTATGGAAACGCATCTTACGCCAATATTCCAGAGGATTGTGGGGGGTTACAAGCGCATCTGCTGGCACTTCCAACCAGTCATAAAGGCGGGTCAGTAAAAAGCGAAGCGCCGCACCGCGCGCAAGTAAAGGCATGGCTTCTTTCTCGTCAGCATCCAGTTTTCGCACTTTCTCATACCCACGCATCAAGGCCTTTGCCTTGGTAATGTTGAACGACAGGTCTGGTTCAAAGCACCATGCATTGAGGCAAATGGCGATATCGTAGGCGAGCATATCGTTGCACGCGAAATAAAAATCGATCACGCCAGACAGTTGATCTTTCAAAAAGAAGACATTGTCGGGAAAAAGGTCAGCGTGGATGATGCCGCGTTTTAGATTGGTCGGCCAATTGGCTTCCAGATCTGCCAGCATCGTTGAAATATCACTTTCAAGCCCCATCTGCACACTATCTGCACGAGACTGGGAAAGCTCAAACAACGGGCGCCAATTTTGGACACTCAGCGCGTTTGGCCTTGGCACATCAAAACCTTCGCCCGCCAAATGGAATTCAGCCAGAACACGACCAAGCTCTCCACAATGGTGCGGGGTTGGTTTTGAAACAGAAAATCCATCAAGAAAGGTAAAAATTGCGGCAGGCCGCTTAGCAAGCACACCAAGGCTTTCGCCATTCTTTTGGACGCAAGGGGTTGGGCAAGAAAGGCCGCGACCCTCAAGGTGTTTCATCAGTCCTAAGAAAAATGGTAGATCATTCGCATCCACTCGTTTTTCATAAAGAGTTAGAATGAAACTTGCCTGATCCGTGCGCAGGAGGTAGTTGGAATTTTCCACGCCTTCAGCAATACCCTTAAAAGACACCAGATCGCCAATTTCATACTGGCGAAGAAAGGCTTCCAGCGCGTGATCTGCAACTTCAGTATAGACTGCCATGTTTATTGAGCAGCAGGCGCGCGCAACTCTCTCGGTAGATTGAAAACGACATCTTCTTTGATGGTGTCGATAATTTCAATTTCGAGTTCGTAGCGGTCTGAAAAGGCATCAAGAACTTCTTCAACCAGAACTTCTGGCGCAGAAGCACCTGCTGTGACACCGAGAGATTCAATCTCACCAATCTCGTCCCATGCAATCTCTGTTGCACGTTGGACTAAATAAGATTTGGCACAACCAGCACGTTCTGCAACTTCACGCAGGCGCTGAGAATTTGATGAGTTTGGCGCACCAACAACAATCATCGCATCCACTTCACCTGCCACAGGCTTCACGGCGTGCTGGCGGTTGGTTGTTGCGTAACAAATATCGTCTTTGTGTGGGCCGTGAATTTCTGGGAAGCGTTCCTGCAAAATGCGGACAATTTCAGCCGTGTCATCAAGAGAGAGTGTTGTCTGGGTAATCCAAGCAAGTTCGTTATCAGTTTTAGGCTGGTAGTTGCGGGCGGCTTCTTCCGTTTCGATCAGTTCAATTGAACCATCGGGGAGTTGGCCCATTGTGCCGACAACTTCTGGATGGCCTTCATGACCGACAAGAAGAATATGGCGATTTTTTTTGAAATGAATTTCTGCTTCACGGTGCACTTTGGAAACAAGGGGGCAGGTTGCATCGAGATAGAACATGTTGCGGTTTGATGCATCTTCCGGCACGGATTTAGGCACACCATGCGCGGAAAAAATCACCGGTTGATCTGTTTCAGGAATTTCGTGAAGTTCTTCGACGAAGATGGCGCCTTTTTGTTTGAGGCTCTCAACAACATATTTGTTGTGAACGATTTCGTGGCGAACGTAGACTGGTGCACCGTAGCGCTCCAGCGCAATTTCGACGATTTGAATCGCGCGGTCGACGCCAGCACAAAACCCACGCGGGGCACACATTTTCACTTTGAGTGTTTTCTTTTGGTCGCTCATGTGTCTCTCAGTTTTCCCAATCACGGCGGTTTCGCCGTCAATCTCCACTATGTGGTTTATGTAAGGGCTGTTCGTCAACAAACCATATCCTGCTTCTTCTTACATAACATAGGGGAAAAAATCACGTACCAATTGCAACAATTAGTGGCTTATGAGTGTGAAAATGTGCGGAAACAGAGGGTTGTTCGGTTTTTAGTGAGCAGCTTCTGGCATCGTGCGACGAAGCATTTTCTCGGCTTCTTCTGCTGGTAATGGCAGAGAAAAATGATAGCCCTGCGCAAATTGACATTTTAATTTGTAAAGCGTGGCGACATCTTCTTCCGATTCAGCCCCTTCAGCGATTACATTCATTTTTAAATCATGAGCCATCGCCACAATTGATTTCAAAATAACAGGTCGCTGATTGTCATCGTCTCCGTGAACGAATGAGCGATCAATTTTGATGGTATCAAACGGGAACCGCTGCAAATAGGCGAGTGATGAATATCCAGTGCCAAAATCATCAAGCGAAAGGCCCGCGCCCAGTTCTTTTACGCGTTCTAAAACTTGTGAGCTGTGCTCTGGGTTTTCCATCATCAAGCTCTCGGTCACTTCTAGTTTTAAAGTGCCGGGCAGGAAGGTGTTTCTGGAAAGGACAGCTTTAACATCATTGATAAGGTCATGGCGCAGCAATTGTCTGCTTGAAACATTGACGCTGACAAATAAGGGGTAATTGCCGCCCATCATATCTTGCCACTTTGACAATTGTTTTGCTGCTTCATCCAGAACGAAAAGACCGATTGGAATAATCAGACCAGATTGCTCGGCCACCGGAATGAATTCTGCAGCCGGGACATCACCGCGTTTTACGCATTTCCAGCGAAGCAGTGCTTCAAAGCCAGCAATGGATTTATCGGAAAGGCGTATAATTGGTTGATAGTGAACGCTGAGTTCATCGCGCTCGAGAGCTCGGCGAAGGTCATTCTCAAGTGATAGCGGGTTGTTCTTGAGATTGCGGAAGATAGGACGGAAGGCTTCAATACGGTCGCCACCAGCTCGTTTTGCTTGCAACATGGCAAGTTCCGCGTCGTTTAAAATGTCGTCGTTTTGTTGATATTGACCATCATACATGGCAATGCCGATTGACGTCGACAAGAAGACTTCTTCTTCGCCAAAGGCAATCGGCGCTTTGATGGCGCGGCGAAGGCCGTCTGCAAAGGCGGCAATGCGTTCAGCGTCTTGTTCAGATAAAAGCAGAAGACCAAATTGATCGCCACTTACACGAGCAAGGCTGTCTTGCGGCTTAGTTAAGCGAGATAAACGGCGGGTAATTGCAATGATGATACTGTCACCAACCGAAATGCCGAGGCTGTCATTGACTTGCTGGAAGCGGTCAATATCAATGATGAATACAGTTGGTTTGCTCGATCTAGATACGCTGGCATTGGTAAGAGCTGTATTGATGCGGTCAATAAACAAGGTGCGATTTGCAAGGCCCGTTAGGTTGTCGTGAACCGCATCGTGCAGCATACGTTCTTGTGCCATGCGGCGGTCTGTTACATCGAGCATTGTGCCGACACAACGAACCACTTCACCATCAGGGCCGACGATCGGGCGGGCGCGTAATTTGAACGAACGGAAATTACCGTCTTCAGCGCGCAATCTGAAATCTTGACCGATTTTGCCGCGCTTATACTTGATGATCGCATCGAGCGTTGCTTTAAACCGATCACGGTCAGTAGGGTGTAAGGCTTGCAACCAAACACGGGCAGGCCCTTCAAGACTGTTTGGCTTGAGGCCTAAAACTTTTTCAACTTTGCCAGCAGTCGTGATGCGGTCGCGTTGAATATTCCAATCCCAAACAATGTCACCTGCACCCACAAGCGCGAGCGCTTGGCGTTCTGTATCGCTGACATAATTTTCAGCCAATGCACCGCCAGAAAAAGCGTGCTGCATAACAGTGAAACCCACCAACAAAACAAACAGTACCAATCCACCGATAAGGGCTGGTTGAACAATATCGCTTGTCAAAATGCCTGTAACTGTTGCCCATGCCGCTGCAATCCATGCAACAAGCAAGAGCCATGTCGGTAAGATCATGATCGCACGGTCGTATTTTTTGAACGACAAATACAAGATGAGTGGCACGCCTAAAATGGCGGTTAGGGCAGCGGATAAACGCGCGACACCGGCGGCAACTGGCGGCTCATAAAAGGCAATTCCAAGCAGAGCTGCAAGACCCACAAGCCAACCCAAGGCCACCGTGGTGTAGCTGATGTGCCAACGGTTCAGGTTCAAATAGGCAAACAGGAAGATGTGCAGCGCCGCCGCAAAAAATACTTCAGTACCTGCTCGCCAGAACTGATCTTCGCCCGCTTTGATGTCGACAAGTTTGTTCCAAAATCCAAAGTCGACGCAAACATAAATCAAAACAGCCCATGACAAAATTGCCGTCGCGGGGAACATCGCGGTTCCTTTGACAACAAACAGGATGGTGAGAAAGACCGCGAGAAGGCCCGAAATACCAATTACGATGCCACGATAAAGCGTGAAGCTGTTCACCGATTCCTTATACGCATTAGGTTCCCACAAATAGACCTTTGGAAGGTCTCGGGTGCGCAATTCACCAACATAGGTGACGATGTCACCAGGGTTCATGGTGATGCGGAAAACATCTGCTTCAATATCAGGAATGCGTTCAGGGGCAAAACCCTCGCTTCGGCTGAGTGATGCAAGCCTAGAGGCACCAAGGTCTGGCCAAATAAGCTTGGAACCTGCAAGACGAAAATGCGGCGTTACCAGATAACGGTCAATTTGCTGATCAGATGGATTGGAAAGTGAAAAAACGATCCAGTGAGATGCATTTGGGTTTTCTTTTGATCGCACTTCAATCCGGCGCACAATGCCATCTTGGTCAGGTGCTGTGGAAACGCGAATTTTTTCTTCAACATCCAAACGCAACTCGACAGCGTTTGTAAGATCAAGGGCTGTTTCGTCAACGGGCACTTCGATAGGGCCATTTGCGTTTGCAATGGAGGCCATCCCGATGGTCAACGACAATGCTACAAACCACGCACGACAAAGGTGCAAGACGTGGAACGCATAGCGTAACGCGGCAGGCTGCTTGCAGATCACTTTTGTGTGGCGCATGTCATAGTCCAAACGCTTGGAATTACCCTGTTTATCCTCTGTCATGATCATAAAGGCGATCATAGAAGATATTCATGTTCAAAAGCCAGAAAAATGCCGATCAATCAACCTTAGATCGAAGATTTCTGCCTTCTAAAATCACTTTCTAGCATAGCAAAAAGCAAATGGTCTTGCCATTTTCCTGCAATTTTGAGGTATTCCCGTGCATATCCTTCTTGTGTGAAGCCCGTTTTCTCCAATACCCTGATAGATGCAGAATTATGTGGCAAACATGCAGCTTCTAATCGGCGGAACTTTTTTTGAATAAAAACATAGGGCAGTAGACCAAGTAAAGCCTCGCTCATATACCCCTTTTGTATGTACGGTTCACCAATCCAGTAACCGATGGCACAAGACTGCGCAACGCCGCGCAACATGCGTGAGATTGTGGCTCCGCCGATCATTTCTCCTTCATGGGTGAGGAATAGAAACGAGGCGCCATTGTTGGTTTTATCGCTGTCTTGATAGCGCTTTATGCGCCGCTTAAAGGATGCGCGAGTGAGGTCATCCTTTGGCCAAACAGGTTCAAATGGTTCTAGGAACATCCGGCTTTTAGCGCGCAATTCAGCCCATGCCTCAAAGTGCTTCATCGTAGGATTCACCAACATCAAACGCGGTGTTTCAATCGTAGTCGTTTTATGAAGCGAGGAGGTAAGTAAATCGATCATGCGGTCAATGACTAGGATGGGGACTAGGAT
>CAZKKW010000008.1:15475-23578 GCA_964553335.1 uncultured Hyphomicrobiales bacterium
GGGACTAGGATTGGGACTGGGACTAGGCTTTTAAATGTCTTTCAATTTCTTCTGAAGACATCAACTTGTCAACGGGACCAATTGCCGTAAGCGTGGGTTTTGACGAGGTAAACAATGTCGACGCCAGACGTTTTATATCATCGACAGTAACAGCATCAAGCCGCTCGATTTGTTCATGCGGTGGTATGACGCGCCCGAATATAAGGAGATGACGCGCAAGCTGAGTGGCGCGCGTTGCGGGACTTTCTAAGCTCATCAACAACCCGGCACGCATTTGCGCTTTGGTGCGGGCCATTTCTTTTTCATCCAAATCATCGGTGAGACGTTTAAGCTCATGCAATATAACTGGCATAAGCTCTTCAATGTCCTCATCACCAGTCGCTGCATGAATGCCGAATAAGCCAGTATCTGAATAGGCCCAGTGGAAAGCATAGATTGAATAGCAAAGGCCGCGCTTTTCACGCACCTCTTGAAACAGCCGTGATGACATACCGCCACCAAGAACCGAGGCGAGAAACTGGATGGTGAAAAAATCATCGTCTTGGTAGGATTTACCCTCAAAACCAAGCAAAATTTGAACTTCTTGCAGGTCGCGATTTTCAACCAATTCGCCGCCTGTATATTGCGCCGGTGTTGATGTTTTCCCGGGTCCTTTGACAACATGGTCAAATTTGCCTTCGACGAGTTTTGCAAAACTGTCGTGGTCAACATCACCGGCAGCACTCACCACCATTTCTTGGCTGGTATAATGCTTACCCAAATAAAATGAAATCGTATCCGGCGTGAAGTTGGTGACACTTTCAGGCGTGCCTAAAATTGGACGGCCAATGGATTGACCTGAAAAGGCTGTCTGCTGAAAACGGTCAAAAACAAGGTCTTCTGGCATATCCAGTGAAGCGCCAATCTCCTGCAAAATGACATGCTGTTCTTTCGCTAATTCTTCTGGATCAAGAACAGCATTTTGCAAAATGTCAGCCAGAATATCGACAGCAAGCGGCACGTCATCGGATAAAACGCGGGCGTAATAAGCTGTATTTTCAATGCTGGTTGCAGCGTTTAATTCGCCCCCAACAGCTTCAATTTCTTCAGCAATACCAGCAGCTGATCGCGACTTTGTGCCTTTAAAAGCCATATGCTCGAGCAAATGGGCAAGACCATGTTCGCTCTCATTTTCTGCGCGCGAGCCAGCATTCACCCATACGCCAAGCGCTGCACTTTGAAGGTGCGGCATGTGATCTGTGACAACGGTTAGGCCATTATCAAGCCTTGTGACTTTTACTTCCATGAAGTGGCTTAACTGTCAGCTTTGATGGCGCGGGTGTGGTCTTTAATAAATGCCTCAACGGCAGATACATCATTTGGCAACACGGTAAAGGTCTCCTCCCGATCCATGAGATCACCCATCCAACTTGGTAGTGCAGGGTGCACTCCAGTTGCAGCTTTTACTGCATCTGGAAATTTAGCTGGGTGAGCTGTTCCCAATGTCACCATTATTGGAGCCTCTGGGCAAGTTTTATTAGCAACGACCCGACCCACAGCAGTATGCGGGTCTAATAAATAGCCAGCATCTTCGTAAGTCTTAAAAATTTCGCCGCTTGTTTCTTTTTCGCTCGCACGATCAGCATCGAAGTCGGCTAGAATTTTACTGAACGGCTCATTGGCGAGCTCAAACGATCCACTCTGTTTCAAGCTTTCCATGAGGCCGCGAATGGTTGCGCCATCTTGTCCGTGAACATCAAACAAAAGCCGCTCAAAGTTTGAAGACACTTGAATATCCATAGACGGGGAAATTGTCTTTTCAACGCCGTCACCCTGATAGCGACCACTTTCCAAGGTGCGCGCTAAAATGTCGTTACGGTTTGTTGCAATCACCAGACGGTCGATCGGTAGCCCCATTTTCTTGGCAACGTAGCCTGCGAAAATGTCACCAAAATTGCCGGTTGGAACAGTGAATGTGACAGGGCGGCTTGGTCCGCCAACAGCAGCTGCGGCAGTGAAGTAGTAGACGATCTGTGCGACGATCCGCCCCCAATTGATAGAATTGACGCCAGCAAGGGCGACGCGGTCACGGAATTCTAAATGGGTGAACATCGATTTCACAATCGCCTGGCAATCGTCAAAATTACCGTCAATTGCGAGAGCATGTACATTGCTATCTCCAACAGTTGTCATTTGACGCCGTTGAACATCGGATACACGGCCATTTGGAAACAGAATAAAAATGTCGGTGTTTGAACGCCCTTTGAACGCTTCAATAGCCGCACCACCCGTATCACCAGATGTGGCTCCAACGATGGTAGCGCGGGCATTGGTTTTGCCCAGCACATGATCCATAAGCCGAGATAGCAATTGCATTGCAACGTCTTTGAAAGCCAGGGTTGGACCATGAAACAATTCCAACACGAACTCATTGTCATCAACTTGAACGAGGGGCGCGACGGCAGGATGGTGGAAGGTCGAATAAGCTTCATCCACCATTTTTTTTAGATCAGCATCAGCAATCTCACCATCGACAAAGGGGTGAATTACTTTATAGGCAACATCGGCGTAGGGACGTCCGGCAAAATCTGTGATTTCTGCCGCTGACAATTGGGGCCATTTTTCCGGCACATAAAGGCCGCCATCACGGGCAAGGCCAGAAAGAACCGCTTCACAAAAACTCAAGGCCGGCGCTTCGCCTCTCGTGCTGATATATTTCATCGCTATTCGATTTTTACTGTTGAGAAGTGAGCGGACACTACTCGCCTCGCTGCCAATCGACAAGCCCAACTTAGCCTAATCGTGTTATTTCATTTTGTGGGGACATCAAAAAGGCCATAATTTGAACGAATTGCGGCGCGAAGAGCAGGGGGCTGGGGGAGTTTTCTGAAAGTTTGCCTTTGTACAGGTGAAATTTTGTTCTGACTTGTTGACTTTTTTGGTATAAACCAAGATTAGAACGTTCTAAATCGTGACGAGTGGCTTTGAAAATGCAGTCGAAATTTCTGAGAAATTGTTTGGTTTTTTGTGCCGTAGGCGGGTTGCTTGTTGGCTGTGCTGCTAAAAATGAACTGGCTAGTAACGACGGCGCTGTCGTGATCGAAGTAGAAGACGAGAGAAACGACATCAACGGACTGAGTTCCTCTGCAGCGTCCACAGAAATTACGGGTACACGAAAGGTCAGGTTATCTAAATCTGATCAAGAGGAATTGGCTCGTCGCGGTGATGCACCGAACGTTCAACTTTCCAACAGAGCACGCAGAGGGTATTGCCCGAAACTGGAAGTGCTCAACGGCACAGGCGTTTTAACGGCATATATTGACGGTGGTGACGATCTAACAAGTGACGTTACCCATCAGGCTAGTTTTGTAAAGACCGGTCGTGAGTGTAAAACGACAGACGGCATTATGAATATTCGCGTCGGTGTTGCTGGTCGTGCGGTAAAAGGGCCAAAGTTTTTAGGCGGTGGTGTTGTGCTTCCTGTTCGTATCTCGGTGGTGCGTAACAAAACGGAAGTCTTGTATAGTCAGCTTTATTCGCAACAAGTCAATTTCTCAACCGCGACGGCACAAGGGTTTAGCCTTATAGAAGAAAATCTACAAATCCCATTTCCAGAAGAAGAAAATCTAAAGGTCTTGGTTGGTTTCGATACGCAGGCTGTTGCAACTGTCGCTTCTAATGAAGCTGAAAACGACGACGGTTAAACCGCTCTTTTAAATCCGACCATCCCACTCTTTAAACGCTTCAACAACAGCAGGAAAATCGAGCAATTTGTTGATCGTGGTCTCAGCGCCCGCTTCCATCAGGCTTTCGGCATGTGTTGGATAGGTGTGGCTGCCGCCGGTAAAGCCCACAACCCGCATGCCAGCTTTAACCGCGCCAGAAACACCATGTACTGAATCCTCAAGCACAATAGTTTCAGCCGGATCTGATTCCAATTGTTCAGCTGCGTGCAGAAAAACGTTGGCACTCGGTTTCGGTTCTTTATTACCTACTTCAGTTGCTGAGAAAACATAAGGTCTAAAGCGGTCGTGAAGCTTCGTTCGCTTAAGGCTGATGGCGAGCCGTTCCATTGATGAATTTGAGCAAATGCAACGCGGATTATCGAGTCGATCTAGCATCTCATGCACGTTAGCAATCGCGTTTAATTCCGTAGCAAGCTTGTCGTCAATGCGGGTTTGAATGTCATCATGCAGCGTCTCGGGCAATCCTTTATCCAGATCATCCTCTATGTCGCGCATAATTTCACTGCCTGTCATGCCTGAAAAGCGTTCTGAGAATTCTTCCAACGACGCTTCAAAGCCTTGCTCGCCGAAAACAGAAAGTTCGACCTTTTTTGCCAAAATTTCTGAATCCACCAATACGCCGTCGCAATCGAAAATAATCAGCATGGTACTTGGTTGTCTTTCTGTATCTATCCGCTTCACAGTGGTTTAACACGGATGATCATAAATGAAACGGAAGATTTTCACAGCTTACGCCTCTTTCAAATTAATTTTCCATTTACCAACTCTGTAAACAGCGTTTTCACCATATTGGGTAACTATACGTTTGATTGTCGAACGGTGGGGCGTTTGCCCTTGTTCAAATGTATTGAGTTGGATTGTGTCATGGCATCGCCAAAGAAGAACGTAAAAAGCGCTAACTTGCCGCTGGATCAAATTATTCAAGGTGATTGCATCGCTGAATTGTCAAAATTGCCGGCAAATAGCGTCGATGTTATTTTTGCAGACCCACCCTATAATCTCCAATTAGCAGGTGATTTGCATCGCCCAGATCAATCGCATGTGGATGCGGTTGATGATGAATGGGACAAGTTCGATACCTTTGAGGCTTATGATGCTTTTACAAAAGCATGGTTGCTTGCAGCCCGTCGGGTGCTGAAACCAACTGGCACGCTTTGGGTGATTGGTTCTTACCACAATATTTTCCGCGTTGGAGCGACGCTTCAAGATCTTGATTTTTGGATCTTGAATGATGTGGTTTGGCGCAAGTCTAACCCAATGCCAAATTTCCGTGGTCGCCGCTTTGCAAATGCCCATGAAACCATGATTTGGTGTTCAAAAGGGCAAGATGCCAAAGGCTATACGTTCAATTATGAAGCCTTGAAAATGGCGAACGATGATTTGCAAATGCGTTCAGACTGGGTGCTGCCAATTTGTAATGGTGGCGAACGGTTAAAGGGAGATGATGGCAAGAAGGTTCATCCAACCCAAAAGCCGGAATCATTGCTCTACCGTGTGTTGCTTGCTTCAACCAACCCGGGTGACGTGGTGCTTGATCCTTTCTTTGGTACAGGTACATCGGGTGCTGTTGCGAAAGCATTGGGTCGTCACTTTATCGGTATTGAGCGTGAGACGGATTATATAAAAGCCGCCCAAGCGCGCATTGATAGCATCGTCTATTCAGATGCTTCCGTCTTGAAAGTGGTTGAAGGAAAGCGGGCGCAGCCGCGTGTTGCTTTCGGTCAATTGCTTGAAACAGGTTTGATGAAACCCGGCACTTTGCTGACAGACACAAAACGTCGCTATGTGGCGCAGGTGCGTGTTGATGGGTCACTCGAAATCATGAGCGATAAGCCAAAGGGTGCGACGGGGTCTATCCATAAAATGGGTGCTGCCGTGCAAGAACTTGACGCCTGCAATGGCTGGACCTTCTGGCATTTTGAAGATGAAAAAGGCGCTCTCAAACCGATTGATGATCTTCGTTCCATTATCAGACAGGGAATGGCTGCTTAAACCATCTCGTGGTTTCTACTTGCTGTCTTTTGGCGCAAGAAATAAATTGGCGAAAATGATGAGCACCACGCCAACGGTGAGCGCTGCGTCTGCCAGATTGAAAATGGCAAACGACCAATCACCCCAATGTAGCAACACATAATCGATGACGTGCCCATAAAGCGCGCGGTCGATAATGTTGCCAATTGCCCCGCCTAAAATCATGCCAAACCCAATCGCTGGAAGTAGTCCATCATGGCGGGCTTGCCACCATAAAAACAACATGATGACGACCACCGTTCCTGCGATTAAAAGCAGGGTAGAGGGCGAGAGGTTGTTCATGAAGGAAAAGGCAACGCCTGTATTAAACGTGTAATACATCGCAAAGAACGGCAGCACTTCTAAGGGTTGTTGAAAAGGAAGCGTCGCCTCAACGGTCACCTTAATTGCTTGGTCTGCAATAAGCATGACGAGTGCGACCACCAAGCCGATGATCACATGGCGTTTGGTTTGGCTGGCACCTTCAGTTTGGTCGGGGGATGGCGTCTCGTTCATCTCAGCCCTCAAAGTTTAGAACGTCACGTTGAATCTCAAACAACATCACGCCGGTCGCAATAGCAAGGTTTAAGCTGTCAGCTTTACCTTGCTGCGGAATTTTCACAAGGTCCGTGCAGCTTTCAACCATTGTTTCAGGCAGGCCAGATTGCTCATTGCCCATGAATAAAACGCAAGGTTTGTTGTAGTCAACGGTGCGATAATCGACCGCGCCTTTAAGATGAGTGCCTACAATGAGGCCAGACCATTTTTTGGCAAAGGTTTTGAATTCATCATCTGAAAACCTAACCAACGGCAGGGCGAAGACGGAGCCCATTGTGGCGCGTGTTGCTTCCAGTGCAAAGGGGTCTGTGGTGTTGCCGACCAATATGATGCCTTTGGCGCCTGCTGCATCGGCGGTTCTGATAATAGTGCCAAGATTGCCGGGGTCTTTGACGCCCTCAAGGGCTACCCATAAATCACGGTCTTTGGCTTTGATTGTCGATGGTTCTGCCCATACTTGGTCAAACACGCCGACGACCATTTGCGGGTTGTCGCGCCGTGCGATTTTGCCAAGCACTGCTTCGCTCACTTCAAGCACCATGCCGCCACGGGCTTTTGTTCTGGCCGCAATTTTTTGCACCAGCTCATTTTCCATCATGCGTTTGGCAAAGACGAAAATGCGAAGTGGCCAGTCGGCTTCATCAGCACTTGCAACCAGTTTTAAACCTTCAACCAAGAACTGGTTGGACGCAGTGCGGTTCTTGCGCTGGGTGAGGCCGCGAATGTCTTTGATGATCGGGTTTGAAACGCTGGTGATTTCTTTATAGACACCAGCACGGGTTGGCCGTTCGCTCATTGCGCACCTTCTTTCGACCAGCGCGTATAAAGCGACGTTGAAAGCTGCCGCTCGCTGTCTGTTTCATTGATTAAGAGCTCACCCGATTCGATGACACCGCCCAGGCCCGAAAATGCATCGCGTGCCAATTCATGGCTTGCCATAAATGAGGCGCGGATTGCGTAGGACGACAGAATGAAGAACAGCGGATCATCTGACAAAATCGCGCGTGAGGCATGAAGCAAATCGTTCGCGCCTTCAAAAAATTGCCAAACCTCACCCTTTGGGCCGCGCCCATATTTAGGCGGGTCCATGATGATCCCATCATAGGTGTTCCCGCGTCGTGCTTCACGCTCTACGAACTTGACCGCATCATCACAAATCCACCGGATCGGCGCATCATCAAGGCCGCTGATTGTTTGGTTTTCTCTCGCCCACCCGATTGCCTTTTTCGAAGCATCAACATGGGTGACCGATGCGCCCGCTTTTGCAGCCATAAGGGAGGCGAGGCCAGTGTAGCCGAATAGGTTTAGCACTTTGATCGGACGGCCAGCGTTTTTGATGAGACTGTGGAACCATTGCCAATGGGCGGCTTGCTCAGGGAAGAACCCCATATGGCGGAAGGCCGTAAATCGTGCTTGGAATTTCAGGCCTTCATAACCGAGCGTCCAATCATGTTCTTTTTTCGCTTCTGCCAATCTGTTTTGAAAACGCCAGCGTCCGGCTGTTTCTTCGTCATCATTGCCAGAAAAGATAGCATCTGCTGCCTTCCATTCCGCTTCGCTTAAGCGCGGTTGCCAAAGCGCTTGCCCTTCAGGGCGCACCACGGTGTAGGGGCCATAACGCTCCAGTTTTTGCTCAAAACCGCTGTCGATGAGTTCATAATCATCGAAGGATGGCATGGTGAGCATGAGTGGTGCGTTTGAACGCGGGACAGGGCCTTTGATCAAAGCACGGCGAATGGGTTGCGGCTTTGCGATTTTTTCTTTTTCAAAAGTTTCAGTCTTGTCAGCGCGCTTTGGTGCAACGCCACTT
>CAZKKW010000008.1:23678-42579 GCA_964553335.1 uncultured Hyphomicrobiales bacterium
ACGCCACTTGATCGCTCGGCGCGCTTAGGAGCGACGCCACCGGCTAACGGGCGAAATTTACCATCCGGCTTACGAGATGATTTCCCGCCTTGCGGACGTTTGTTGAATTTTCCAGAACCTTTGCGGGGCGGTGCCATTGGCAGAAATCTATTGCATCATGAAAGAGCGCTCTTGTTAGCGCTATTTGCAGGCTTAGACAACATCCAAGCGCTTAAACGTGTTGGCCGCCGTTGACGTGGATTTCTGATCCGGTGACATAGCTCGAAGGTTCATTGCAAAGATAATAGATTGTCTCAGCCACTTCCGCAGGTGCACCAAGGCGGCGAAGGGGGATTTCTTCGACAATCTTTTCTGTGCCAGGTGACAGTATTGAGGTGTCAATTTCACCAGGCGCGATTGCATTGACCCGAATACCATGCGGCCCAAGGTCGGATGCCATCTCACGGGTGAGGGATGACAGAGCGGCTTTTGAGGTGGCGTAGGCGGACCCAGCAAAGGGATGAACCCGAGAGCCAGCGATAGACGTAACATTGACGACCGCTCCTTGGCCTTTCTTGAGCTCATCAAACAGACCTTGCGCCAACATAATGGGCGAGAAGAAATTGACCTGAAACACTTGGCTCCAAACATCCATATTCGTATCCGCTGAGGATAGCCTGTTGCCATCATCATTTTTCGGGCTAATGCCAGCATTGTTGACCAAGGCATGAAGTGCGCCGCCATCTTGCGAGATTTTGTCTTTGATCAGCGCAATTGCTTTCGTCAGATTGTCACGATCTGCAAGGTCAACTTGAATATGGTTTTCTTCACCACCAGGCCAAGGGCAACGCGCATCAAAGGCTTGACGTGAACAGGTGAACACCCGCCAATTGTCAGCTGAAAAACGTTTAACAGTAGCATGGCCAATGCCACGACTTGCGCCCGTAAGTACCAGAATTTTGCGCATAGCCGATCTCCGCCGTTCCCTCTCAATGAAAACATGAGAGTGGTCAGATTCTAACCTTGCGACGACACAATGTCTAACGAATTAATGGAGCTTGCCCCTATGCCGCTGCAACCTTTTTCAAGAAGGTTTCAACGTGTTCATTAAGCCGTGTCGCATTTTCAGTAAGGCGATTTGATGCATCCAAAATCGCTGAAGCCGATGCATTTGTTTGTTGCACGGTATCGCTCACATTCGAAATATTATCTGAAATTTTGCTTGATTCCATCGATGCCTGTTGTGCGCTTGTTGAAATTTCTTGTGTTGCCGCATCTTGTTGGGTCACGGAGGTTGTAATGGAGTCGGTATGGTCTTTAACGTTCTCCATCATTTCATTGATGGAGAAAATGGCTTCAACAGCATCATCACTGGCTTTTTGAATATCCGCAATTTGTTGAGCAATCTCGTTGGTCGCATGGCTGGTTTGTGACGCGAGTGATTTAACTTCTGAAGCGACAACCGCAAACCCACGACCTTGTTCGCCTGCCCGTGCCGCTTCGATTGTAGCGTTGAGGGCTAGCAAATTGGTTTGCTCTGCAATGTCTTGAATGAGGCTGACAACATCACCAATTTTTTGGGCTGATGTTGCAAGCGTAGAGATGCGATCGGACGTTTCTGTCGCATTGGCAGCGCCTTGGTCGACGATGGTGTTTGTGGTTTGAACCTGCCTCGTGATCTCTTGTGTTGAGATAGACAGTTCCTCAGCCGCGGTCGCTACAGTTTGAATGTTTGATGTTGAAGCAAAGGAGTTGTCTTTTGCTTCAGAGCTTTCTTTATGGGCATTGTTCACCAAAGAATTCATAGATGCAGCGGTTTCATGCATGGCATCTGCTTGCTCATTGAAGGAGGTGAAAAGGGATGCCGCTTCTTCTTTGAAATTGGTAATTAGTTTGTCAATTTCATGCCGGCGTGTTTGCTGACGGTTGGAATCAAGCGCTGATGCCTTTTCAAGCTCAACACGTTTAATGGCATTGGAGTGGAAAACCCTGACCGCATCCTGCATTTTCCCAATTTCATTGGTTCGTTTTTGAAAGCCAGTTGCAATGTTTAGCTCACCTGCGGCAAGACGTGACATAATGCCAGTCATTGTCGTGATTGGTCTAGCGACAGTTCTTATCATGAGGTAGGTCGTTGCAATCGCAGCCAATATGGCAAGGACGATGACCGCTACAGTCAACAAAATGGTCGTTTTATTGATGTCGATCGCACTTTGTGTGCTGGTTATCGATGCTTTAGAAATTAGAGTACTTATTTTCAGCGAATTATCGATGAGGTCGGTAATTGTTGCATTTCGCTGTATCGCGGTTTCCGAGAGTGATTGGATTTGTTTTTTAAGTGCATTTGCAAGATCAGCGCTCTTGGTGTCTTTGTTTGCGACAAATTCCTCTATAATTTTCGTGGTGGCATTCAAACTCTGGTTGAGGGCGATTTGATTGTTCAGCAGAGGTGCAAGCTCAAATGTGTTGTAAGTGTTTAGCGCGGCTCTAAAAGTTTGGATAATTGTGTTTTGTTTTTGAATATCCTGCTCAATGAGGTCGAGCTCAGAATTGATAGATTGTGTTGTGCTTTCAAATTGGCTGATTTGGCCAGTAAATTCATCTATCAAAGATTTTACTGTTTTTAAGTTTGTGTGAACAGGTGCCAACTCGGCCGTCGAAATATTTGACCCAAGACCTTCACGGAACAGGTTTTCCAAACCAATTTCCAATTCGTTGGTTTTTGTCACTATCTGAGCGTGAAGGTCAGATGTACCCGTGAGATCAACAATTTGCTGCAGTGCTTCAATTGATTCAACAATTTTCGTCAATGCAGTCTTTGCTTGCTTTTCCTGTTTTGAATTCAAAGCATCATAAATGTCAGGTAAAATCTCGTTTAGCTGATTAATGCGATCTTGAAGGATATATGCGCTTTGAAGGGCATTTTGTTTTTTCTGTTCAATTTTGAGGTTATCTTCTTGATCTGAAATTAGTTGTGTTCGCGTGCGATTTGCTTTTCTTTTTTTCGCGCTCACTATTGAACCAAGTTTGTACATTGTCTTTTGAAGGTTTTTGTTTTCTGCTCGTTGCAGTTCAAATCCTGTTTTGAGGAGAGCGGTATTCGTAATCATCGCGTCAAGCAAAGGCGTTATTTCATCGCTAGGCTGTAAAGGTTGATGTTTGTCGATTGTGCTAATGTCAGATTTGATTGAAGTAAGGAGTTTTTCGCTGACATCGATATGTTTGATGTCGCGCGTTTGCAGGTATTTTTGCAATTCACCAGACACGTCGTTGATTTCGGTGAGTTTGCCAACCAAGTGATTGCTTTGTTCAGCGTTTCTCAAAAGTTTGTTGAGCGCGACAAAGCTGATAATTGTGATAAGAATTGCAAGGCTAATAAGAAGCGCGTTGGACCAAACGACAGTAGAGCGAATTGAGCGATTATGAAAAAAATTCGACAGTTTTACATTCATTAAGAGCATTCCAGTTGTTTGATCTTAAAAGATTTTTGAGAGGCTTCAAAAGTTAGCTAAATATGAATTAATATGATGACTAAAGTGTTACTTTTGGTATAAATGTCGGTGCTTAAGTTATTGTTTTGTTCGTAGTAATTTTAACCGACGCTTAGGGCGTTGGTTTGTTTGGAGGGATGCGTGAATATCATTGCGATTGATCAGGGGACGACATCAAGCCGTTCCATCGTTTTTGGTAAGAGCATGGAAATAGTCTCCGTCGCCCAACAAGAGTTTGAGCAGCATTTTCCCAAACCAGGCTGGGTTGAACATGATCCAGAAGAAATTTGGCAAAGTGTTTTGGAGACCATCAAGGAAGCCTTGGCAAAGGCTGATTTGAGCGCTGAAGAGATCGCGGCGATCGGTATCACCAATCAAAGAGAAACCACCGTTTTATGGGATAGAGAAACCGGCAAACCATTGCACCGCGCTATCGTGTGGCAAGATCGGCGTACTGAAGATGCTTGCGTGCAAATGCGCGAAGAGGGTTTTGCTGATATTTTGACCCAGAAAACGGGTTTGCTGGCAGACCCTTATTTCTCAGGAACCAAACTGGCGTGGCTCCTTGATAATGTCGATGGTGCGCGTGCGGCAGCTGAAGCAGGCAAGCTTGCTTTTGGTACGATAGACACATTCCTAATATGGCGCCTAACGGGTGGAAAGGTGCACGCAACGGACGCAACCAACGCATCAAGAACGCTGCTGTTTAATATCCATGAGCAAGACTGGGATGACGACATTCTGGCAAAATTCAATATTCCGCGTTCCTTGTTGCCGGAAGTAAAAGACTGTTCGGATGATTTCGGCAGCACTGATCAATCTATTCTTGGCGCAGCAATCCCAATCGCGGGTGTTGCTGGTGATCAACATGCTGCAGCCATTGGACAGGCCTGTTTTAAACCGGGCATGATGAAAAGCACCTATGGTACGGGATGCTTCGCTCTGCTCAACACAGGCGATCAAGCGGTTTCTTCCAACAATCGTTTGCTCACCACCATTGCTTATCGGTTCAACGGCAAGGTGACTTACGCTCTGGAAGGGTCGATCTTCATGGCGGGAGCTGCTGTTCAGTGGTTGCGCGATGGTTTGAAAATTATTGAGAGTGCTGGTGATACGGGTGATATGGCGCGGGCGGCTAATCCCGATGAAGAGGTCTATGTGGTGCCTGCCTTTGTCGGCCTTGGCGCGCCTTATTGGGACGCTCATGCGCGCGGCGCTATATTCGGTCTGACACGCGGGAGCGGGCAAAATGAAATTGTTCGCGCGACCTTAGAAGCGGTTTGCTATCAAACCCGTGACCTCTTGGAGGCCATGCAGGGCGACATTAAAGAGGCAGGTTTGCTGAGCGGCTCAAAAACAGTGCTGCGCGTTGATGGCGGCATGGTTGCGAGCAATTGGACCATGCAGTTTTTGTCAAACATGCTGGATGCAGCCGTAGACCGCCCGACCATTCTTGAAACGACGGCATTGGGGGCTGCATGGCTTGCCGGCTCTCATGTGGGTGTTTGGCCCGATCAACAAGGTTTCGCCGATAGCTGGCAATTGGAGCGACAATTTACGCCTGATATGGATGCAGCTCTTCGCAAAAAGAAATACGCGGGCTGGAAAGATGCCGTTCAACGCACCTTAAGCAACCCAGCGACGGCCTCTTAGTTCAAGGGCAAAACGTGGCGGTGTTCTGGCATAACTTACCAACCCTTCAAGCGCTGGTTTTGGGCGCGTGATGATGGCGGTTGATACATTGCCGAGCAAATCATCATGGGGTGCTTTTGCCTCAAAGGCATCACGAAAGCCTCCCTCGCGCAGTAAAGGCAGAATACGCGGCACTATGCCACCCGCCAGATAAACGCCGCCTTTGGCCATTGTGAACATGGCCATGTCACCAGCAAACCGACCTAGATAAGAGCAAAATAGTTCGAGCGTTTGGCGCGACACTGGGTCAGACTTATCAAGCGCTGCCTTTGTGACATCTGCTGCTTTGGAATATTGTTTTTCCACACCCGCAATTTTGCAGAGCGCACCATAAAGCCGCAAAATGCCAGGACCACTTAAAAATGTTTCGGCAGAGATGCGGCCATTTGTTGGCTCCATCACCTGCCAAATATCAAAATCCAAATCCGTGATAGGTCCAAAATTAATATGCCCGCCTTCACCTGGAAGAGGCACCCACGTATCACGGGCATAAATAAGTGCCGCAGCACCAAGGCCCGTGCCGGGGCCGACGACGAGCTTCGTGCTTTGATTATCAATCGTGCCACGGCCAATCTGCTCCATGTCTTCGTCAAGCAGATAGGGGAGGCAGAGCGCTAAGGCTTCAAAATCATTTAAGACAACGACGATCTCAAAACCAAATTCTTCAATCAACCGTTTTGGTTCCACCACCCAAGGGCCATTTGTCATGGCGATCTTGTCACCGCGCACGGGGCCTGCAACTGCTAAGATAGCAGCCCGTGGATAGGTCGCTGTACGGCTGAGTGCCGTTTCTTGAATGGCATCTATCAGGGTTTCGTGGTTCGCCGTTTTGACGACGGGGAATTGTTTCACTTCACCAAGAGCATCTGAGACAAGCCCGAACCGCGCATTTGTGCCGCCTATGTCCGCAATCAATGCTGGAAATGGCAGAAAATCTAGTTTTGAGGCGGAAGATACCATAAAGGGTCTCGAATTTATTTTGCGCGAAAATTAAATCAATTTTCAAACTGCTGCAAGCGTCCAATTGGGGAAAGATTTTAACTTCAGTTGACATCATCGCACCATGGCCCAACTGCTATAAATGCAGCGAAACAAAGGAGTGTGATGTGGCGCGCGCCTTTTTGTTTGTACTGGATTCGTTTGGCATTGGCGGTGCGCCAGATGCTGCTGATTTTGTCATCGGTGGCAAAAGCGATTTGGGTTCAAATACATTCGCTCATGTTGCGAAGGCTTGTCACGAAAATAAGGCCGATGACAAAGGGAGACGTGCTGGCACCTTATCCCTTCCGACCTTGGACTTGCTAGGGCTCGGCAATGCGGCGCATTTGGCAACAGGCAAGGAGGTTGTTGGCTTCCCACGCCGTGACGACGCGATCAGTCATTGGGCTGCGGCAACTGAAATTTCAAAGGGCAAAGACAGCCCTTCCGGCCACTGGGAACTTGCCGGTGTGCCTGTTTTGAAGGACTGGGGATATTTCCCCCAAGAAAAGCCTGCATTTCCCGATCATCTTTTACAGGCAATTTACAAAGCGGCTGACATAGACGGGTCGTTATGCAATCAACATAGTTCGGGCTTGGCCGTGATTGATGAATTTGGTGGGGAACATCAACAAACGGGCCATCCGATATTTTATACATCTGCTGATTCTGTTTTTCAGATCGCAGCTCATCAAGAACATTTCGGCCTAGAGCGGCTTTATTCCCTTTGCGAAACTGTTTTTGATCAGTCGCGACCTTTCAACATTGCCCGCGTTATTGCGCGGCCCTTTGTTGGCAATGCGGCAGAAGGGTATGAGCGCACAGCTGAGCGAAAGGATTTTGCCGTCGAACCGCCAGAAAATACCTTGCTCGATCATCTCAAACAGGCAGGGCATGAGGTGAGGGCGATTGGCAAGGTTGATGATATCTTCGCCCATCGTGGCACGACACAATTGATCAAAGCCCACGGCAATGAAGCCTTGTTTGATGCAAGTTTTAAAGCTTTGGAAGAGGCGACCGACGGAGCGTTGGTTTTCACCAACTTCATTGATTTTGATCAACTATACGGCCACCGCCGCGATGTTGTTGGCTATGCCCATGCGTTAGAGCGTTTTGATAAGCGACTTGGGAGCTTCTTGGAAAAAATGCGCGATGATGATTTGCTTGTTATAACCGCTGACCACGGTTGTGACCCGACATGGCATGGAACCGAACACACCCGCGAGCGCGTGCCGGTCTTGGCTTATTCAAAGACATTACGGCCCAAGGGTTGCGGCATCCGCTCAAGCTTCTGCGATGTGGGTAAAACAATCGCGGATTGGTTGGACGTTAAAACAGGGTCACAAGGAACCAGCCTTTTCAAATAGGCAACTTTCGCGAATAGATCGTGCTTTACCAGCCCATAAAAAAGCCCCGCTCAAGAGCAGGGCTTTTAAAATCTCGTAAGGTCGATTTGACTACATCAGTTTTGATTTAACTTCAGCGATTGAAGATTTAATCAACGATGCACCACCATCAGATAGCTTCGACATTAACACTTGCTCAGAGGCTGCAATAGCACGCTCAGCGGCAATCGCTTTAACGTCTTGCATTGCTTGTGTTTCTGCCTGTGCAATTTTCTGCTCAGCCATCTTTGTGCGACGCTCTACATATTCATCAAGCTTTTTCTTTGCATCGCTCGCAAGAGTGTCTGCTTCGCGTTTAGCTGCTTCAACAATTGACTCAGCTTCGCTTTCCGCGTCACGACGCTTGCGCTGATATTCAGCAAGAAGAGCCTGTGCTTCTTCACGAAGCTTGCGTGCCTCATCAAGATCAGTGCGAATTTTGTCAGCGCGATCATCCAATGACTTAGTGATCATGGCTGGCACTTTGAGATACATTATCAAAGCGATAAATACGATGAGTGCGGCGGTTGCCCAAAAAGTTGCGTCCATAACCGTTACTCCGTTGCGCTTTTAAGTGCTTTGGTGACATCGGCTTTCGTTACGCTCCCACCGATGAGGGATTTAACGATGGCTTGGGTCGTGTCGCCAGCAATATCGTCAACTTCTGCCATCGCTTTATCGCGAATACCAGCAATTGTCTTTTCAGCGGCATCCATCTTTTCGGAAAGATCAGCTTCCACTTTAGCAACTGCGCTATCTGTTTCTGCTTTTGCTTTGTCACGGGCCGTCTGGGCAATACCTTGTGCTTTGCTACGAGCATCACCTAGGGCTTGCTCATATGAAGCAATCGCTTCGTCGGTATCTTCCTTCAAGCGCTGTGCTTCGGCAAGATCTTGTTCAATTCTATCAGAGCGAACTTCAAGAATGGAACCGATGCGCGGCAATGCGACTTTGGCCATGACATAATAAAGCACACCAAAGGTAATCGCGAGCCATAGGATTTGCGAGCCATAGGTTGAGCTGTCAAATGGTGGAAAAGAACCACCAGCGCCACCATCAGTGGCATGACCTACTTCAGAATTTGTTTCTGACGCCATTTTCTTCTCTCTTTGAAAGGAGTTCGCAAAGGATAACCATCACGAACTCATTTTATTTCTGCTTAAAAGAACATGCCAGATGGCAAGCCCTTATTGCAAACGCAATGATTAAACAGCGAAGAGAAGAAGAAGAGCAACGAGCAGTGAGAAGATGCCGAGCGCTTCTGTCACAGCGAAGCCGAAAATCAAGCGACCGAATTGGCCGTCAGCTGCTGATGGGTTACGAAGGGCACCTGCAAGGTAGCTACCGAAAATGTTGCCAAGACCGATGGCTGCACCGCCCATACCAAGACATGCGATACCTGCGCCGATGAGTTTTGCTGCTTCTGCTTCCATGATAATTCTCCTTTGGAAATAGTTAGATTTGAGTGTGCTTCCGACAATCGCGCCGGAGAGCAAATTGGGTTAGTGACTTGGGTGTACGGCGTCATTCAGGTACATGCATGTCAACACTGTGAAGACATAGGCCTGAAGGAAAGCCACGAGAAATTCTAGTCCGGTAAGGGCAACTGTCATTGCGAAAGGCAAAACTGCGCCCGCCATGCCAGCAACACCAAAAGCGCTAAGGCTTGTGATAAAGCCTGCAAACACTTTCAACGTGATGTGGCCTGCAAGCATATTCGCGAACAAACGAACAGAAAGGCTGATTGGGCGAGAGAGGAATGAGATAACCTCAATCATCACCACAAGAGGAACAAGCGCGCCAGGAATGCCTGATGGAACAAATAGCTTCAAGAAGCCGAAGCCGTGTTTCATAAAGCCGTAGCCAACCACTGTTAAGATCACGAGCATTGCAAGAGCAAATGTCACGATCAAATGGCTTGTAACTGTAAAGAAGTAAGGGAACATACCAAACAAGTTGGCCACCAATACAAACATAAACAGCGAGAACACCAGAGGGAAGAACCGCATTCCCTCCTTGCCCGCCGCATCTCGCAGGGTGCTAGCGACAAAGTCGTAGCAAATCTCGGCGATTGATTGCATGCGGGTTGGGATAAGACCACGGCTGCTTGTTGAGAAAATCAGAAATGCGCATGTAGCAACTGTTGTTGCAATCATGAATGCCGCCGAATTCGTCATCGCAAAATCGACACCGCCGACTGAACCGAGTGAGAAAAATTCTTTAATCTGGAACTGAGAGATTGGATCGTTTGCCAATTTTAGATGTCCCTTGCCATCGTCGTTTTCGCAAAACCATCACAGTTTTGCTTTGATCAAATTAACCGTCGCGATTGCTCGCTTCCGGCTGTGAAATTTTACCTGCGGCTCGCATGACATTTAAAACGCCCGCAGCAAACCCCAAAATGAGGAAAACAATCAACCCAAAGGGTGTCGTCCCCAACCATTTGTCCAAAACCCAACCAATTGCCGTTCCAACCAAGATGGCGGACACAAATTCCGACGCAATCTTAAGACCGTAAGCCATGCCGGCTCTGTCTTTCAGTCCCTTGTCATTTTGTTCCGCTTCTTTCGCTGCTTTTTGCTCGTCGAGCTTAGCACCAAGTTTGTCGAGGCGGCTGTCAAAATCGTCAGGGCGGTTGTCGTGATCGCTTTGCACGGGCAATTGCCTTGTTTTGAACTGATGCTTACCCTCATTTTGCTTTCTCACAAACGCAGAAAACAGGCTGAAAATAAGCCTTCAAATTCGGGCGCACATTACTTTTGCGCCCTCTAGGTGTCAAGGCACAAGTGAATCCTTTTAACCGCCTGATTTTGAATGGTAATTTTATATTTCAGCGTGGTAGATGCGACCAAAGAAGCAATTTTTCGACGATTGGTGCCGAAGTTTCGAGAATCTAGGTGAAAATGTGTGAGATAAATACTACAATTAGGACGTATCTAAGGGCAAGAATGGCCTATATCGAGTTTGACAGTGATTCTTGAGAGTGAAAATCGCCAATGGCGGATGATGTTGACGACGCGAAAAACCCAAATTACCGCGACAAATGGGATCACGGTACGGCGGGGCGTGATTGGAAGCGGGGCAGCAAGCCGCTTTCAGAGTTATTGCCCAAGCTGATTGATCCAATTTGCGCGCGCAAGGGATTAGCATCCTCCGCACTTATTGCCGCATGGCCAGAACTTGCGGGAAATACATTCGCTGATTGCACCATTCCTGACAAAATCAACTGGCCGCATCAAACAAGCACAGGCGCCACCACATTTCAGGGCGGAACCCTTGTGGTGCGGGTGGATGGTCCTAAGGCAATCTATTTGCAACATGAAGAGCAGCAGATATTGCAAAGGGTCAATCAATTCTTTGGCTTTGTTGCCATTGAACGGTTGAAGATCGTCCAAGCGCCGATTGAGCGCAAAAAGCAGGTGCTTAAAGAGACGCTTCCCTCGCTATCTCCTAAACAAGAAGAAAGACTGCGCGAGTGCATAACAGAATTTGATGATCCTCAGCTTGATGCGGCCGTTTTAAAGATGGGGCAAGGTGTTTTGCGCAAAGAATTATTAAAACGACAGCAGGCCGATAAATAATAAGGCGGTGCGGGATCATAATTTTGACCAATCTCTTGAGTATTGGTCGTGATAACGATAATTTTTAAAGACAAAACACTTTTTGGAATTTAATACTTATCTCAATATTAGCTATTTGACTCAATCACAGAGGTTTCTCCGATGACATCGTCTTTTTCCCGTCGCTCAGTTTTGCAAGGCACAGGCGCTGCCGCAGCCCTCGTAACATTAAGCGGTTGTTTTTCTAGTGAATCTAACAATAGCAATCTAGCTCAGCCTGGTCCGCTTAAAGAAATGACAATTGGCAACAAGGATGCGAAAGTTAAGGTCATTGAATATGCATCAATGACTTGTCCTCACTGCGCATCTTTCCACAATCGCACCTATCACGCCTTTAAAGAGAAGTATGTTGATACGGGCAAAGTGCTGTTTGCCTTCCGCGAGTTTCCGTTAGATCAAGTTGCGGCAACTGTTGCTGTTATTGCCAGATGTGCGCCGGAAGACAAATTTTTCGACATTGTAGATGTGTTCTTCAAAACCCAGCCAAAGTGGCGCAATGGTCATAATCCGTTGCCGGGGATCGTAGAAATCGCAAAACAAGTTGGTTTTACACAACAATCATTCAATGCCTGCTTGCAAAACAAAGAGGTTATTGATGGGATAAACAAAATTCGTACGCACGGTGCGGAAGTGTTGAAGGTGCAAGCAACGCCTACCTTCTACATTAATGACAAAAAAGTAAGCGGTTCATTATCTCTTGAAGCCATGGATAAAGAAATCGAAGGTTTGTTGTAAGGCAGCTGCCCCCGCGGCGCTGCTACGGGGTATAGTTTTGTGTAAAGTATCAATGCGGGGTGAGGTGTCATGAGATTCACCAAACTCCGCATCTTAGGGTTCAAGTCATTTGTCGAACCTGTTGAATTCATTATCGAACGTGGCCTCACAGGGGTCGTTGGCCCCAATGGTTGCGGCAAGTCTAATCTTGTCGAAGCGATCAAATGGGTAATGGGTGAAAGCTCCTATAAAAACATGCGCGCATCCGGCATGGATGATGTGATTTTCTCAGGTAGTGGCAGCCGTCCAGCGCGCAATACTGCCGAGGTGACGCTTGTCATTGATAACACTGAACGCACGGCACCAGCAGCCTTTAATGACAGTGATACCATCGAGATTACGCGGCGAATCGAACGCGAATCAGGCTCGGTTTATCGCATCAACGGCAAAGAAAGCCGCGCTAAAGACGTTCAATTGCTGTTTGCGGACGCTTCAACCGGTGCCAGATCCCCGTCCATGGTCGGGCAAGGACGAATTGGGGAGCTTATTTCTGCAAAGCCGCGTCAACGTCGTCAAATTCTGGAAGAGGCTGCCGGTATCTCTGGCCTGCATTCACGCCGCCATGAGGCCGAATTGCGCCTTAAAGCGACGGAACAAAACCTTGACCGTGTTGAAGATGTTATCAGCCAATTAGAAACTCAGCTTGAAAGCTTGAAACGCCAAGCGCGGCAAGCATCACGGTATCGCAATTTATCAGGCGAGATCAGAAAATTTGAAGCAACCGTCTATCATCTTCGTTGGATGGCGACCTCCACTGCATTACAAGAAGCAGAAAGCAACCTAACTGAATTCACTGTCGCTGTTGCTGATGCGACCGCGCTGCAATCTAAAACGGCAAGAGATCAGGCCGTATCTGCTAATCTCTTACCACCCTTGCGCGAAAAAGCCGCCGCAGCTGCTGCCGCACTCCAGCGCATTCAGCTTGAGCAGGGCGCGTTAGAAAAAGAAGAAAGTCAGGCAAAAAACCGCCTGCAAGAACTAACAGGCCGCATTGAACAGCTCGATCACGATGTTGAACGCGAGAAGGGGTTGCTTGCTGAAAACAAGAACGTCTTTGATCGTTTGGCTGACGAGGAAACAAAGCTCAAGGCAGAAAATGACGCTTCCGGTGATCGCCGTGTGGAGGCTGAAACCTCGCTCGCCACTGCAAAAGAAAAGCAAGAAGCAAGCGAACAGGCTTTTAATCAAACGACCAAGGAAATCGCTGAGCTAAACGCCCGCCGTGCCTCACTTGAAAACAGTATGCGCCAAGCGGAAAACCAGATCGCGCGTATTGCCACGGACCAAGATCGCCTTGTGCGTGATATCGCTGATGTGGATGCGAAGCTAGGGCAAGACTTGTTTGTCAATGCTCACCAGAAAACCGTTGAAGAAGCGCGGCTTAACGTTGAAAAGGGCGAAGCTGAAATTCAGCAGTTTGAACTTAAAACGCAACGCGCTCGTGATCATGAGAGCGAAGTTAAAACCACGACAATCGCACTTGAGCGCGAACTCAATGTGATTGAGACAGAAGCGCAAACCCTTGCACGCGTTTTGAATGCTGGGGCAACGGGAGATTACCCGCTGTTGATTGATGAGCTTACCGCAGAGCCTGGCTATGAGATTGCCTTGGGTGCAGCGCTTGGTAGCGACCTTGATATTTCGATTGATAAAGATGCGCCGGTGCACTGGGCGGGTGCTGATGTTGAGGCGGATGATCCAAGCTTACCAAATGGTGCGGAACCATTATCGAAATTCGTTGCAGCGCCTGAAACAATTTCCCGACGTTTAAAACAGATTGGCGTGATTGATGAAGCGCAATCGGGCGCGCTTGTCGGCACCTTGAAGCCGGGCCAGCGTTTGGTAACAAGACAAGGTGCGCTTTGGCGTTGGGATGGATTTACTTCATCAGCGGACGCTGAAACGCCTGCCGCACAACGGCTTGCCCAGAAAAATCGTCTCGCAGACCTTGAAGGCGCGTCAAGCACTAAGAAAGATCAAGTGGAAGCGCAAAAGCAAAAGCTTTCATCAGCATCGGAAAACCTTCAAGAAGCGATTACCTTAGAGCGTCAAGCGCGTGAGGCTTATCGCATTGCTTTGTCTGAACAGACAAAAGCACGCGATGCCTTGGCAAAGGTTGAAAGTGAAGCCAGCCGCTTGGCCGAACGCCGCACATCGCTGACAGAACGGCAAACCAGATTGAACGGTGACCGTGAAGGGGCCGATCAACAATTAGCAAAGCAAAAGGCACTCTTTTCTGAGGTGCCGAACAGTGATGCGCTCAATGATCGTTTGCAAAATGAGCAGACATCACTTGCCAACGATCGCGCTGCATTGGCAGAGGCACGGGCTGGATTTGAAACGCTCGCCCGTGAGGCAGAAATGCGTAACAACCGATTGCAGGCCATTGGCGGTGAACGCCAAAGCTGGGTGAACCGCGCTGAAGCTGCCGAGGCACAAATGAATGTGTTGGCCGAACGCAAAGAAGCAGCCATTAAAGAACAAGCAAGCTTGCAAGATCTTCCCGGTGAATTCGCGCGTCGTCGTTCAGCACTATTCACCAAGGTTGAAGAGGCGGAGAAAAATCGCGCTGAAAGCCAAGACACACTTGCTACAGCCGAGACTGCTTTGCGTACTGCGGACGAGGCGGCAAAATTGGCGCTCAACGCGCTTTCTGAAATTCGCGAAAGCCGTGCGCGCACAGAAGAGCGGTTAGAAAGTGCCAAGGCTCGCAAACAAGATGTTGCCCGCGAGATCGCGGAAATCCTTGAATGCTCACCGGCTGGACTGGCCGAAATTGCTCAATTGAAAGAAGGCACAGCCCTTCCTGAAATGTCAGTGGTCGAAACCCGTCTTGATCGTTTGAAAGCAGAGCGCGAACGACTTGGTGGCGTGAATCTTCGTGCGGATGAAGAAATGCAAGAAGTTGGCGACAAGCGCGATGAACTTGTGAGCGAGCGTGATGACTTGATCGAAGCGATCCGTCAGTTGCGGATAGCGATTGCTAACTTGAACAAAGAAGGCCGCGAGCGTCTTTTGATTGCGTTTGATGAAGTGAATGCGCATTTCAAACATCTCTTTACGCATCTTTTTGCTGGCGGTACGGCGGAACTCATCCTCACTGAATCTGATGATCCATTGGAAGCAGGTCTTGATATTATCGCGCGTCCTCCAGGTAAAAAGCCGCAGACGATGACGCTTCTATCAGGTGGTGAGCAGGCGTTGACGGCAACTGCGCTGATTTTCGCCGTCTTCCTCACCAACCCAGCGCCAATCTGTGTGCTGGATGAGGTGGACGCACCGCTGGATGACGCCAATGTGGAGCGCTTCTGCAATCTGCTTGACGATATGGTGGGCTCCACAGATACGCGCTTCCTGACCATTACGCATAACCCAATCACAATGGCGCGGATGAGCCGCTTGTTTGGTGTGACAATGGCTGAACGCGGCGTTAGTCAGCTTGTTTCTGTTGATCTTGAAACGGCTGAAAGCTTCCGCGAAGCAGGTTAAGCCCGCCGTGGCGGACGACACTTTCAAGCCAGCACCTAATCCCAGTGATTTGCTTGAGTGGTATGATCGCCATGCGCGTGTTTTGCCGTGGCGTATTTCACCTCAAAACCGTGCGTTGGGCGAAGTGGCGGATCCTTACCGCGTTTGGCTTTCAGAAATAATGTTGCAGCAAACGACGGTTGCGACGGTGAAATCCTATTTCGAGAAGTTCACCACTCTTTGGCCCAGCATCCATGATTTAGCAAAGGCAGACCGCGACGATGTTTTGAAAGCATGGGCGGGGCTTGGTTATTATTCGCGGGCGCGTAATTTGAAAGCCTGTGCGGATATTGTTGCAGAACAATATGATGGAGTTTTCCCAAATACGATTGAAGGGTTGAAAGAGTTGCCCGGCATTGGCGATTATACGGCGTCGGCCATAGCGGCCATTGCCTTTGATCAGCCTGCTGCTGTAGTGGATGGCAATGTGGAGCGGGTGTTGTCACGGATTTATGCCGTTAAAGAGGCAATGCCCAAGGCTAAAAAAATCATAAAAGAGCATCAAGCATCTCTCACCCCTCAAAAGCGGGCTGGTGATTATGCCCAAGCGATGATGGACTTAGGTGCCACGATTTGTTCGCCCAAAAATCCCGCTTGTGCGCTTTGTGTTTGGCAAAGTGAGTGCGCCGCTTTCAAGCTTGGCACGCAGGAGCTCTTTCCCGTCAAGGCGCAGAAGAAGATAAAGCCGACGCGTTATGGTTGGGCCTTTGTTGCTGTTCGCGCGGATGGCGCGGTGTTGTTGCGCAGGCGACCGGATAAGGGGTTGCTGGGTGGGATGACAGAAGTACCCGGCACGACTTGGGGAGAAGAACAACCAAAATCCCCCTTTGCATCCGCACCTTTTCAGGCAGGGTGGAGTAAACGATGCGGGGTGATCCAGCATACATTCACCCACTTTCATCTAGAGGTGGAGGTGGTGACAAGCATGTTCCCGATGGAGCAGGTGGCTGCAAAAAACAGTTGGTGGGCGGCGATGGAAGATATTCCAAATGAGGCACTGCCAACGGTGATGAATAAAATGCTGGAAGCAGCTTTACCCGGTGTGACAAAACCAAGAGCGTGACAAAGGCGAAGGCTTAAACCTATCCCACCATGCCTTTGACAGGTTGGAAACTGCGACGATGCAGCGGGCAGGGGCCCAGCTTAGCAATGGCATCACGGTGGGCCTTTGAACCGTAGCCTTTGTGTCGGTCAAAGTGGTAGCCCGGGAAATATGAATTGGCGCGAACCATCATTCGGTCGCGTGTCACTTTGGCAATGATGGATGCCGCCGCAATGGAAAGCGAATGGGCGTCACCCTTGATGATTGCTTTGGCAGGTTGTTTAAGCGCAGGTGGAATATCGCGGCCATCAATCAGCACGAATGATGGTTGTTGGTTCAATGCTTCGACAGCTTCAACCATTGCAAAAAGCGTTGCGGCGCGAATATTCATTTCGTCAATTCGCTCTGCTGAAACGCTAGAGATTGCAATTTGCGCCGAAGAGAAGATTTCTTCAAACAAGATTTCGCGTCGTTTCTCGGTGAGTTTTTTTGAATCGTTCAACCCTTCAGGAATATGGCCTTCTTTCAAAATAACCGCAGCTGTAACCACAGGTCCAGCAAGCGGGCCACGGCCAACTTCATCAACGCCCGCAATGAGGGAGTGACCCTTGGCCATTGCTTCTTCTTCATAAAAGAAATTTGGGCCTGAATTTGTCTGAGATTTGCTCATCATCATTTTTTCTAACCTTAATGGCACAAAAAAAGAAGCCGAATGATCAACGAAGATCATCCGGCTTTAGTGTCTCCCGTCATGGTCCGTTCTAGCGGGGTAAGGAAGATGGGACCAAGGGTGTGTGAAGTGAATGACGGAAGAGGCGTTTAAAACAGTGACAATTGGCTCCCTTGCTGTTGGGGTGGTGTGAAGAGTTCGGTGGTTAGAGGGTGTTTGCGGCGCGCCATGCCAATGCGTTTGGCAGCGATTTTCATGCGCTTTGCAATTTGATCGGCATAAGGACCAGTGCCGCGCATGCGTCGCCCCCATGCCACATCATACTCTTTGCCGTTTCTCATGGACTTGAGCAGGTTTAAAACATGGCGGTATTTGTCGGGATAATGGTGAAGCAGCCACTCTTTGAAAATCGCTGAGACCTCAAGCGGTAACCGCAGCAAAACATAGCCAGCATCGCGCGCGCCATGCTCATAGGCTTGCTCTAATATGGCTTCAATCTCGCTGTCATTAAGGGCTGGAATAATCGGGGCGACCATTACAGATGTTGGCACGCCCGCATCACTTAATTGGCGTAACGCATCCAGCCGTTTTTGCGGCGTTGAGGCACGTGGCTCCATCGCACGGGCAAGCTTGCTATCCAGCGTGGTGATGGAAAGCGCGACGCGAACCAATCCACGTTTTGCCATAGATGAGAGGATATCAATGTCTCGCGTAACAAGGTGCGATTTGGTGACAATACCAACGGGGTGATTGGTTTTATCCAACACTTCCAAAATTTCACGGGTAATCCGATGGCTGCGCTCTATTGGTTGATAGGGGTCAGTATTGGTTCCAATGGCGATGGTGCGCGGGCGATAATTGGGGGCTGCTAATTCTTTTTCCAGCAGGGCTGCTGCTTGGGGTTTCGCAAACAGCCGCGTTTCAAAATCAACCCCCGGCGATAGGCCTAGATACGCGTGTGAAGGTCTAGCAAAACAGTAAGAACAGCCATGCTCGCAACCACGATAGGCATTGATTGAGCGATCAAATGAGATGTCCGGGGACTGATTTTTGGTAATAATTGTCTTTGGGCTTTCATAGCTCACCTCCGTTTTCATGACCGGCAATTCATCATTGTCCCAGCCATCATCAAATGCTTCACGACTTTCAGCTTCAAACCGACCAGAAGAATTGGATACAGCCCCGCGTCCACGGGTTTTGTAACCAGCAACCGCAGGCGCAGAAGCAAGAGCGGTTGGGTCAAGGCGAACGCCTATCCAACTCTCTTCTTCATTGCCTAATTGCTCGTTGTCCATTTCGCCTGTCCGATAGTCGTGTTTTTTCGTTTCTAACTTCTATAACGAAAATTAGAACAAAACAAGAACAAAATATCAGAAATGGTAAATCAGGTATGAACGCTTATTTGCCGCGTTTGAGATGCTCATCCAGTCGCGGCATGATTTCTATGAAATTGCAGGGCATGTGGCGATAATCAAGTTGCAGGCGCAAAATACCGTCCCATGCGTCTTTGCAGGCACCCGAGGAGCCTGGAACAACGAACACGAATGTGGTGCCAACCAAGCCGGCGGTAGCACGAGACTGAATTGTTGACGTGCCAATTTTATCAAAGGACAAACGGTGGAAGACTTCAGAAAACCCATCCATGCGTTTATCAAACAGGGGTTCGATCGCATCTGGTGTCACATCGCGCCCGGTAAAGCCCGTGCCGCCAGTGGTGACGATGGCATCGACATTGTCGTCAT
>CAZKKW010000008.1:42679-50043 GCA_964553335.1 uncultured Hyphomicrobiales bacterium
CGTCTTCTAATTGTCATATGACAAATCTATGAATGTTTCATCAAGACTTTGGGGGATAGGGGCTCAAAATGCCAGCCGTACGTTTAAATCAAAAACTATTTGCTGAATTTTTGGGAACGGCGTTCCTGCTCGCGACCGTTATTGGTTCAGGCATTATGGGAGAGACCTTGTCTGGCGGTAATGTGGCAATCGCTTTGCTCGGAAACACTATCCCCACTGGCGCGATCTTGTTTGTTTTAATCATGATGCTTGGTCCTGTCTCTGGAGCCCACTTTAATCCGGTTGTCACACTTGCCTTCCGTTTCTTTGGAAAACTCTCTAATGCGGAAACTGGCCTCTTCATCATCGCGCAAATAGCAGGTGGCATGGTTGGCATGTTGGCGGCGCATTTTATGTTTGATCTCGATCTTTTCCAATTTTCAGAAAAAGCAAGAACAGGCACCTCACAATGGGGTGCTGAAGTGATTGCGACCCTCGGATTATTGCTGACAATTTTCGGCACAATCAAAGCGCGCGTAGAGGCGGTGCCAGCAGCGGTGGGCCTTTACATTACGGCGGCTTATTGGTTTACGGCATCAACCTCATTTGCAAACCCAGCGGTAACCATTGCACGCTCCTTCACCAATACATTTGCAGGCATTGATCCTGCTCATATGTTTGGGTTTATTGTGGCGCAGGTGGTTGGGCTTGGTGTGGCGCTTGTCTGTATCAAAGCATTAAGCTTCGAGCCGCAAGACTAGCTAGCCAGCAAGCTCGGTTGCAATAATCCACCAATCAGGATGTTCTGATAGCAATTTGGCGGCGGCGCTTTCTGCGTCCTCTTCGGTTTCAAACAATCCAAAACATGTCGCGCCAGAGCCAGACATGCGGGCAACAAGCGACCCATTGCAATTGGTGAGCGCATTTATGCATCCACTCACCTCCTCACAGTGCACAATAGCGGGTGGTTGAAGGTCGTTGCGGCAATTGTTGATCCACCCTGCAAAAGGTGCAGCCTGATCAATGGCATCAGTTGGCTCGGTGAGTGGTGGATTGTTCTTGTTTGTGAGCGATTTGAAAATCGCCGGGGTGGAAACGCCGACATTCGGGTTGACCAATACAATGGGAAGAGCAGGGGATTTCGGTAACTCAGATAATGTTTCGCCGATGCCGCTCATACGAATGGCGCTTCCTTGTTGACACCCATGCAGACAAACAGGCACATCAGCCCCAAGTGAAAGCACATCGTTGTCACTTGGCAAAGGACGGTCGAGCAGTTCCGCAATGGCAAGCAATGTCGCCGCAGCATCTGCCGAACCACCCCCAATGCCGGATGCAACAGGCAAGTTCTTTTCAAGCACGATGTTAAGTGGTGGCAAATCATCGCCCATCAAACGCGCGGCTTTTAAAACCAGATTATCATGGTCAGCTTCTAAGCCTGCACTAAAAGGGCCGTTGATTGCTAAATGGTGAGAAGCGTTTTGTGCCGTTCCATCTTCCTGCTTGGAAACGGTGATCACATCGCCATAATCTGCAAACACAACGACGCTGTCCAGCAGATGATAACCATCATCACGCTGCCCCGTTATATGTAAAGCAAGGTTGATTTTCGCACGGGCGATTTTACGACAATTTTGCAAAGCGTGAACGCCTAGTTTCAGCCGTCGCTTTCAACGTATTGGCCAGTTTCGATCTTTTTCGCAATCGTATCGCGATATTTCTCTTCCGGACCCAGATCGCGTGCATGGCGCCATTGGAATTGCGCTTCAAGCTTACGCCCAACATGCCAATAAGCGTCACCCAAGTGATCATTTAAGATTGGGTCTTGCGGGCGAAGTTCAACAGCACGTTCTAGGCTCTCGACAGCCTTGTCATAGTTCTTGAGCTTGTAGTGCGCCCAACCAAGACTATCGATGATGAAAGGATCTTGCGGTCTAAGCTCGACGGCTTTCTCAATCATCTTCAGCGCTTCTTCGTATTTCATGCCAAGATCAATCAGCGAGTAGCCGAGATAATTGAGCACTTGCGGTTCATCTGGTGAAAGCTTTAGCGCCTTTCTAAAATCAGTTTCGGCTTCTTCCCAGCGGTTTGTTCGCTCGTTGGTGATGCCGCGAGAATAAAACACGGACCAGTTGTTATTGGTCGGTTCACCTTCAATTTTTGAAATCGCATCTGAATAGGCTGTGCGGGCTTCTTCAAAAAGATCATTGGAGCGAAGAATATTGCCATAAGACGTAATCGTCGTGATGTCGTTTGGGCTCTTGGCAATCAGTTCTTTCATGATGCCGCGTGCATCATCTAGCTTCTCAAGAGAGTTGTAAGCAAAGGCAGCACGCAAACGAGCGTTTTGGAAGTAGATCGACTCTTCTTTGATCGCATCATAATTTTCAATTGCCTTGGTGAAGCGTTCGTCATTTTCAAGCAGATTACCCAGCAATAAACGCGGCAATGGGTTTTCTGGATCAATGTAAGAGGCAAGGTTCATGAAGATATAGGAGACTTCGGTGTTGTCATCTGTGCCGATAACTGAACCGATGCCGTAAAGCACTTCCATCGCGCCAATGAGGGCTGTTGAAACATGGGGTGCTGGTTTTTTACCGTCAGCAACTTCCGCGACTAATGCCTTCACGCTGCTTCGATTTGGCAGGCGTTCTACCAATCGATCAAGGTTCTCTTTGCCTTCTTCTTCCAACCCATTGCGGTATTGAAAACGCGTGAGAGCCTCAATTTTGCGGACGAGATTAGGGTCGGCTTTGTTTGCTTCATCGTAAAGCTTAGCCGCCTCTTCAATTTTCCCGCCATTTTCAGCGATGAGGGCTGAGTGGTAAAGGGTGTGAGGCATGAAAGCTTCATTGCCATCAAGTTTGTCTAAAAGCTCTAGTGCTGCATCGTGCTGGCCGTCTGCTGTTAGAGCCCAAGCGTGCAGCAGACCACCGGTTAGCTCAGCTAAGGGGCCGTCGGTCATTTGCTCAAAGGCGTTGATGGCTTTCTTATAAGATTTAGCGCGCAATGATGTGACGCCAAGCGCCATGTGAGCGAACCAATTGTCATCGTCGCGGTCTAAAATTCGCGAACTAATCGTAATTGCGCCGTTGATATCCCCATCCACAAGGCGAAGGAAAAAGGCACGTTCAATCAACGATTGATTGTCTGGGTCTGCTTTTAGCGCTTCATCGTAATAAAGAGATGCAGCCGTAATGTCTTTTGCACGGTTGGCTGTGAGGGCCGCCAGATAGCTGCCGGACAAAGACAAAGGATATTCACGGCTTGCCAAATCTTCTTTCAGTTCAGCTGATGCAAAAGCCTGAGAGTTTCCAATGGTTACGAGGCCAGCCAGAGCCATTCCAGCAATCAAGATTTTTGCGTGGCTTTGGTACTTTTGGAAATAAGGCTGAACCTTAAAAATTGACGTCATGTAATACACCTATAAATCGTTAGATGTAACATGACGCTTTCAATTGAATGTTTCAATATCTAGCGCCGTAAATTTAATCGTTTTGATTAATTATACGGATCAATTTGCTGTTTGTTGGTTGTGAACGTCAGCGCCGATTAGTGAGCACGGCTAATGCAGAAGTCTACAGCTTGCAAAAGCGCTGTTTTGTGAGGAGAATCAGGGAACGGTGCCAAGGCATCGCGGGCCACAGTGCCGTAATGTCTTGCACGGTCTAATGTATCTGAAATAGCGGCATATCTGTTGAGCAGATCAATGGCTTTATCAAGATCACCGTCTTCGATTTTGCCTTCTTCCATGGCACCACGCCAAAACTCACGCTCTTCATCCGTACCGCGTCGATAAGCGAGCACAACTGGTAGCGTAATTTTGCCTTCGCGGAAGTCATCGCCAACATCTTTGCCAAGGTCTTTAGAGTTCCCGCCATAATCAAGTGCATCATCAATCATTTGGAAGGCAAGACCTAAATTGGTGCCATAAGAGCGGAAGGCCGCCTGATCTGCTTTGGTGCCGTCGGCGACCACTGGGCCAACCTCTGCTGCAGCAGAAAACAGGGCGGCAGTTTTTGCGCGGATAACGGCAAGGTATTCATCTTCTGTCGTTGCCATGTTTTTGGCTGCAGAAAGTTGAAGCACTTCACCTTCAGCAATAACCGTGGAGGCAGCAGACAAAATGTCGAGCGCTTCCATTGAACCAACTTCCACCATCATGCGGAAGGCTTGGCCAAGCAGATAATCACCAACAAGCACGCTTGCTTGGTTGCCCCATAACATGCGAGCTGCAAGTTTGCCGCGACGCATATCGCTTTCATCGACAACATCATCATGCAAGAGGGTTGCTGTGTGCATAAATTCGACACTGGCTGCGAGCTTGATGTGTCCATCCCCTTCATAGCCGCACATTTGTGCCGCCGCGATGGTCAGCATTGGGCGCAAGCGTTTCCCGCCTGAAGAAATAAGATGGCGTGCAATTTCAGGAATCAACTCAACATGAGAGCCCGCTTTAGAAAGGATGAGCGAATTAACGCCTTCCATATCATCGCGAACCAAACCCAAAAGCGCATCAAGTGATGCTTTCTTTTTACCGGAATCCTCGAGAGGAACAACAACACCCACAGGGTAACTCCTTAAATCAAAAGTGAGCGCACCATAATGTCGATCGAAACACTCGGCAAGTGTACCGCGCCATAAGGATGGATAAATAATGCTACCACATCAACGAATTGGGTATTATATCTATCAATTGCGAGTAAAAACCATCGTGTTGATGGTTTTAACGAAAGGGTGCTTTCTTGAAACTGCTTCTAAAAACCAACGATCCTGTCGTGATTTCATTTGTTGAGGCGTTGATGAAAGAAAGTGAGATCGATTACCTCGTGCTTGATCAGCATATGAGCATTGTTGAGGGGTCGCTTGGGGTGATCCCGCGCCGCATTCTCGTTAAAGACGAATTTCACCTGAGTGCGCGGCAAATTTTAATGGACGCTGATCTTGGCCACGAACTCGCCAATGAAGCAGGTTAACAAGACGATGGGCAATGGGGCACTCTCATTTGATCGCCATTTCGTGCTTGGTGGCAAGGTCGTATTGCACCAACAAACTGGCGGTGCGCATAAGGCAGGCCTTGATGCGGTGATGTTAGCGGCCAGCGTTCCAGACGATGGCAAGTCTCAAAAACGTATCGTCGATCTGGGTGCTGGTGTTGGCACGGCTGGTTTATGTGCCCTAAACCATTTGCCGAATGCCTCGGCGATCTTGGTGGAAAATGATCCAACCACTTTAGAGCTGGCCAATGCCACGTTAGAAGATCCAGATAATCAATGGCTCAACGGTCGTGCGTCTACATTAAAGGCTGACGTTACCCTGCGCGGGGATGCAAGGGTAGAAGCTGGTTTGACCCTCAATATGGCAGATCATGTCATCATGAACCCACCATATTACGATGCCAATGAGGTGAGAAAATCAGACAATGCGGCTCGACAAGCAGCACACGTTTTGGCGGGCGATGGTCTTGAACCTTGGTTTCGCACAGCGAGCGCGATTTTGGTGTCGGGTGGTATGTTGTCCGTCATTTTTCCAGCAGCTGGTCTTTCCAATCTTCTGACCCTGATGGACGGTCGATTTGGCGGCATTTCTGTTTTCCCACTTTATAAGGGTGTGGGGGAAGAGGCGACGCGCGTCATTGTTTGCGGCCAAAAGGGCAGCCGTGCACCCATGCGTTTGCTTTCCGGTCTCATTCTCCACAAGCCGAAAAAGGACGGAATTTCGCGGCGAGAATGGACAGATGAAGCAAATGCGGTCTTGAATGGTGAGGCGGGTTTGATCATATAGGTGAACAAGGTAGTTTGTACTGCCCAATTTGAAACTGTTTAAGTGAGATGCATGTCTAAGATCGTTGATATTATCCGCCCAATTTTGCCGAAGAAATTTCGCGACAAACCTGTTGTCATTCCGACCGTGCGCTTATCAGGGGCGATCATGGCAAGTCAGGGCATGCGCCCAACACTTTCAATTGCAACGGCTGCTGGCAGGCTTAAAAAAGCATTCAGCGTGAAAGACGCGCCAGCCGTGGCAATTGTCATCAATTCTCCCGGTGGATCGCCCGTTCAAGCCAATTTAATCTACAAACGCATTCGCGCATTGGCGGAAGAAACCGACAAAAAGGTCATTGTTGCCGTTGAAGATGTGGCTGCATCTGGCGGTTATATGATTGCGCTAGCAGGTGATGAGATTATCGCTGATCCATCCTCAATTGTGGGTTCAATCGGCGTGATCTCAGCAGGCTTCGGCTTCGTCAATCTCATTGAGAAATTGGGTGTTGAACGGCGAGTTTATACCGCTGGCGAAAACAAGATGATCCTCGATCCGTTTAAGCCGGAGAAGAAAGCAGACATTCAATACCTTCGCAGCATCCAAGATGAAATTCACGATACCTTTGTTGATATGGTGAAAGAGCGACGTGGTGATGTCATCAGTGGCGATGAGAAAGAAGTTTTCTCTGGTCGTTTTTGGACTGCGACAACAGGTCAATCCCTTGGGCTGGTTGATCGTATTGGTGATATTCGCTCCATCGTTAAAGAACGTTATGGCGAAAAAACGGAGTTTAAAGTGATCGGCGCGGGTGGCGGTTTTTTAAAGCGTTCGCCACCACAAGGTGTTTTGATGCCTCATATGTCTAGTGATTTGAGTGCTATTGGTGCAGGCTTTGCAGACCACATGGTAACGCACGCAGAAGAACGGGCCCTTTGGGCGCGCTATGGATTGTAATTTAAATGCCTTTCGGAATAGTCCTCATCCTCATTGCTGCCATTGGGTTTTATGCCTTTAGCAAATTGCGGCAGGAATTAAAGCGCCTTGATGAGGAAGACGCCAAACGCGATAAGCTTGCAAAAGAGCAAAAGCGCACCACGCAACAAAACAAATCAGACACGTTAAAACGTGATCCAAAAACCGGGGTCTATCGGCTTGATGATGATTAAGCGGGTGCGCCCCCTTGCTTTTTCAAGCTTGGCTGTGCTTTAGCAAGCAGTAAATAACGTCAAAGACATTCTAGCGGGAAATTGATCCATGTCAGAACAACCAGCCCACCTCAAACCTGAAAATTCGTTTCAGGGGCTGATTTTAGCACTTCATAACTATTGGGCGGATTATGGCTGTGTCATTCTCCAGCCTTATGACATGGAAGTGGGAGCGGGCACCTTCCACCCAGCAACCACACTGCGCGCGCTTGGGCCGAAGCATTGGCGTGCCGCTTATGTTCAACCCTCACGCCGTCCAACTGATGGCCGCTATGGTGAAAACCCAAACCGTTTGCAGCATTATTATCAATATCAGGTGCTGTTGAAGCCATCGCCACCAGATTTGCAAGAACTTTATCTTGGCAGCCTTCGCGCTATCGGCATTGACCCGCTTTTGCATGATATTCGTTTTGT
>CAZKKW010000009.1:0-43691 GCA_964553335.1 uncultured Hyphomicrobiales bacterium
CAGTGCGCGGGCATCTGCTTCGTTGCGATCTTTTTGCGCGTTGCGGTCTGCTTCCCGCTCCTGTTCTATGTCCGTCTCAGGGTTTGGAGCCGGAAACGGCGTTTCTGATTGAACGTTGATGAGGCTATTTGCATCATTTGCTTTTGCACCTGAAAGGGGAGCCGCGTTTGCGCTCGCAATGGTTCCTGCCAAAAAGGAAGAGATAGCGATCAGTAAAAATGTGTTTTTCATAGCCTAGATGGTAAGCGACAACGCGCATTCGTCAAGCTTTGAGAGGCTTTGAGTTCTTCACAAGACTTCACAATCAACCGATTGTTTGCATGGAAAACAGCACAAATAGGAAAACCCGCCGACATTAAAGCGGGCGGGTTACCAAATAATCGTTTTAAAACAGCGTAAGGCTTAGCCTTGGCGTGCTTTAAACTTGCGGTTCGTCTTGTTGATCACGTAAAGGCGACCTTTACGGCGAACAAGGCGGTTTTCCCGGTGACGATCCCGCAACGATTTAAGAGAATTTCTGACTTTCATGACGCTACGTCCACTCGTTTTAAATCTCAATACTGATAATGCTAACACGCTCAACTGATGTTTTCGCGTGTGGTGGGCGTAACTGGGATTGAACCAGTGACCCCTTCGATGTCAACGAAGTGCTCTCCCGCTGAGCTATACGCCCATTTTCACATGCGAAAATCACTCGGTCATCCACCTGCAGCAATTTCGTTGCTGGCGTATAGCCTTAAAGATCGTTTTGATCAAGGCCATAGGAGACATTTGGATGGAATTTCTGCCTAAGCAGCCATCAGTTTTTCAACTTCGTTCACTAGATCGCGCAAATGGAAAGGTTTTGACAGAACTTTCGCGTCTTTTGGTGCATTTGATTCAGGGTTGAGAGCAACCGCTGCAAATCCAGTGATGAACATCACTTTTAGATCAGGATCGAGTTCTGTGGCGCGACGGGCAAGCTCAATGCCGTCCATTTCTGGCATCACAATATCTGTGAGCAACATCGTGAAAGGTTCTTCACACAGTCTTTCATAAGCGCTCTTGCCATTGTCATAGGAGATAACGTCGTAGCCTGCATTTTCCAACGCCTTTGCGAGGAAACGACGCATGTCGTTATCATCTTCAGCCAAAAGTATACGAGATGCCAAGTTCATAAAATTTTCCGTTCACTCATCATAATTGCACGTTAACTATCATCGGTTTCTGTAAATATCAGGTGAACAAGATGGATGCCAATGCATTTTCGTTAAAAATATTTCCAACGTGCCATTATTATGACAAGGAACTATCCTGTGGTAAGCAGACTTTACAGGTGACAACCGCTATCATTCGTTTGATGGCATTCTTCCTATTGTTTGGTGAGTTTTCATGACGGACAAGACAGATTTTACTTTTGAGGCTGCATTTGATGTGATCGCACCCCAACAGCAAACTCTGCCGTTTGTTTTCAATTCACCACACTCAGGCGCCCACTATCCAACGGCGTTTTTAGAAAGCTCTCGCCTGACACCGCTCTCAATCAGGCGTTCGGAAGATTTGTTTGTCGATGATTTGTTTATGGACATGCCGAAATTTGGCGCACCACTGTTACGGGCAAACTTTCCGCGCGCTTATTTGGATGTGAACCGAGAGCCTTATGAGCTTGATCCAAAGATGTTTGATGGACCTTTGCCATCTTATGCCAACATTCGTTCTATCCGTGTGGCAGGTGGTCTTGGTACAATTGCCCGTTTGGTTGCTGAGGGGCAAGAAATTTATCAAAGCAAGTTGAGTGTTGATGAGGCATTGAGCCGGATTGAGCATCTTTACAATCCGTACCACAAGCAATTGAGACAAATGCTTGCCAAAACAATTGTCGACCATGACATTGCTTATTTGATCGATTGCCATTCCATGCCGTCTGGCCATATGGGTGATAGCCATATGGCGCGGCCTGATTTTGTACTCGGTGATCGCTATGGCACCAGTTGTACAACAAATTTGACCGATATGCTTTGGACCTATCTCAGTAATAAAGGGTATCATGTAAGCCGCAATAAACCCTATGCTGGCGGGTTTATTACCGAGCATTATGGCCGACCGGCCAAGCAACTTCATGCCATCCAAATTGAGATCAATCGTGGTCTTTATGCGGATGAAGAAAACTTTGAACGCAATGAGAAGTTTGGTCGTGTAAAAAAGGACCTGGCATCCGTGTTTCAAAAAATATTCAATCATCGCGACGACTTGTTTGATGGTGATATTCCTCTAGCTGCTGAATAAGCGAAACTGCGATTTATGGAACTGATTGATTTTCTCGATAGATTGGGTGATGCCGCAAGTGCTGCCATTTTGCCGCATTTTAGAACGCGGATGGATGAGCTTGGTGGGCTTGACAATAAAGAGGAGGGAACAGGGTTTGATCCTGTAACTGTTGCCGATAAAGCCGGTGAGAGGGCGATGCGGACGCTGATTAGCGAGCATTTTCCAAATCACGGTATATTGGGCGAAGAATATGAAAATGTTCGCCTCGATGCGGACAATGTCTGGATTTTGGACCCGATTGACGGAACCCGCGCCTTTATTTCTGGCCTGCCTGTTTGGGGTGTTTTAATTGGCCACAAACAAAACGGCAAAGCGCATGTGGGTATGATGGTTCAACCCTTTACAGGTGAGCGCTTTGTTGGGGATTGCAATGCTGCTTGGCTGACGCGGGCTGGCGAGACGACCGTTCTTAAAACACGCGCCTGTTCTTCTCTTTCGGATGCAACTTTGTTCACGACTGATCCTGCTTTATTGGTAGGTAAAGCGGCGCAAAAATATCAGGCAATCGAAAAACAAGTGCGGCTTAATCGCTACGGTGTTGATTGTTATGCTTTTGCTATGTTGGCGGCAGGCCATGTTGATATTGTCATCGAAGATGGCTTGAAACCATTTGATATTGCTGCACTGATCCCAATTATTGAAGGCGCAGGCGGTTGTATCACCACATGGGATGGCGGCAATCCGGTTGATGGCGGGGCGATTGTTGCAAGCGGTGATCCGGCCTTGCATGAGCAGCTTTTAAAAGCGCTCGCTTAGGGTTTGGCTCTAGCCATCGATTTTGTTGTGGTGCGCTGTTTTATAGGTGGATCTCACCGGATCAGAGCCTGGAATATAAGCATCAAATGCTGCCCAAAATTGTTCGCGTAATTCGTCGCGTTCTTGCAGAATTTCGTGTCTCGCTCCTAAAATTACAACCTGATGACCGATGCGAAGTTCGGGGCCAATTTTCTCGAGTGCGGCTGTTGATACCACTTGGTCTGACCCTGCTGCGATGATGAGAATGGGCACGTTAATTTTTTGGATGAAGCTTGGTCTCAGTATTTTTCGCATACTACGGCAGGCCGCACTCAGCCACGACATGGTTGGTCCACCTATGCCAAGCTCTGGATACTGGCTGAGAAGTTTTTGATTGCGCTCATACCTTTTTTCATCCGACGTGAGCCGATTGCCTTCAAACGGGATATTGAGGTGATTGTTACCAGACGCAAAGGTCCAGCCGAGGCCGAGAAACCGCATCAGGCCACTGGCAATTCTTGTTGGCCTTTGGGAGATGATTTTATTGCTGAACTTCTTTTTACCGCCTTTGAGCCAATGAAAGCCCAATAGGTTGGATGGGGAAAGATGCAGCATGGGCGCTGATAAAACGACCCGTTCAAACACCGTGCCATGACCATTGGCACAGGCACGGAAAAGATTGTGTCCACCCATTGAATGAGCAAGCGCATAATAAGGCTTAGGACAATTTGGTTTGACGAATTCCTCGATAAAGGTCTCTAAATCACGTTGGTAATGTCTGTAACTTGCGACATGCCCGCGCGCACGGTTTTTGAAAAACCGCTTTGACATACCATGTCCGCGCCAATCCATTATGGCGACGGCAAAACCTCGACGGCGAAGTTCGCTAATTACCTCATAATATTTTTCGATATATTCTGAAAAGCCGTGGAACAGGCACACAGTTCCAATCGCTTCACCATCGCGGGTCAAATTGTGGGTTGGTTGCCAAAAAGCCGCCCGCAAATGCACTTTGTCTATCGTGACAATTGAATGCACAGTTGCGTTTTCAGGCGCTGGATTTTCAGCGTTTTCAAAAAGAACAGGTTTTTCCATAGTACGCCTGCATGTGTTTGGTCTTTATCCACATGCCGCAAAAGCGACAAGACCGCAAGGAGAAGTTATTCTCCTATACAGTCTTGCCTTACGGACCTCACGGAGGCAAGGGCGTGAGACCGCTTAAATAGGTCGGATTAGCTATTGCGGATGGATACTTAGCCGTTCTGACCCAATCAGCTTTCGCCGATATGATTAACGGTGGCGTCTTTTGTGACGAATAACTTTGGCGCTTAGAATGCGACCATTACGGGTGCTTACACGGTACTTCCCGATATAGCCACGTTTGTTGTTAGCTACCACTTTTGCGATACCGTGATGGCGATCAACAAAGCGAATATTATAAAGGCCTTTCGCTCTTAGATGACGACGCAACTGTTTGTTAGACAAACGTTTCTTGTGTGCCTTACGAGGATATTTGGGTTGATAGCGATCAAACTTCTTGACGATAACATCCTTGTGGGCACGATTATGTTTCGTACGCACCTTTTTTCGCTGGCTATGGATTTTTTTGACATTTCCGCCAAACTTGCGCGGGGATAAACGCAGTTCGTTGCGGCGGTCAGTGTGTTTTATAGGTCCAACGCCACTGCCGTAACGGATAGCGATACTATTATCGTTTGCAAGCACAGGTGCTTGGAAAGATAAAGTCGCAGCAACAAGGCTGGCAGCAATTAAAAGGCGCTTAAACATATTTTTTCCTTTTCCTAGTGTGAGACCACTAAGCGTGTTGTTCGATAATGACATAATAGGAAAACTAGCATGAACAAGGTTAGAATTTGATGTTCAGTTTGCGTTCATTCTATCGTGAAGATAAAAATATTTATATATTTCAATTGGTTAAATGAAAATTTTTCTTAAAATTTAGGTGGAAAACCGACAAATTTATGAAAAATCTTGAAACTGGAATGGGGAATTCACATATCTTCTAGGCAGTCGCCGATTGGGGCTGTGAGCATTGCAGGTGGGCCAAATGGACGCCGATGTCGATGCTGAAATCAAAATATGTCGCTTATGAAAGGACACAATCATGCGTCACGCTGATTATTCACCCCTATACCGTCATTCTGTTGGTTTTGATCGTCTGTTCTCACTGTTAGACAGTGTCACAACAGATGCGCCAACAAATTCCTATCCCCCTTATAACATTGAACGCACGAGTGATGATGCCTATCGCATTACCATGGCTGTTGCTGGCTTTGCTGAAGGCGATCTTGATATTGAGCTTAAAGAGACCGTTTTGACCGTGACAGGCGGCAAGAGCGACGATGAGCGTGAAGGTGTTGAGGTTTTACACCAAGGTATTGCTGCGCGATCTTTCAAAAGCCAGTTCCATGTGGCTGATCATGTGGAAGTGGTTGGTGCTGCCTTGGAAAATGGACTTTTGCACATTGATCTGGTTCGTGAGATCCCTGAGGCCATGAAACCACGTAAAATTTCAATCGCGAGCAATGGCGCTGATAGTGCGAAACAAATTGAAGGGGCGCCGGTTAACTAACCCGCGATAACCTCTTAATCGAAAACAACGAATCCCACCCTTATCATTGTTTGCGGGGTGGGATTTTTCATTTTTTGCCTCTCGAAACAATACCTTATGAATATTGGATAAAAGTTTTAGTCCCTGCGCCTTTAAGTTGCTTGCACTGGTCGGTTAAATCTGGCATTTTGGCGGCAAATTTAGGGCAGTAATGCTGACTAAATTTAGCCGGATGCAGATCAAACGGGTCGGACACTTCAAGTTGCGGCCCCTATTTGTCTGGAGTGACCTTATTATAGCGCTTTATCGCTATATCCTTTTGGTTATTCAGGGACTTTGTAGGCATATTGAAATGTCAGATGCTCACTTAAGATGAGTATCCACCCTCGGCGAAGAACATTTTAAGAGCGTCGGCCAATTTGGTCTGCTCAACGAGCCGCATTCTTGATTTTTGAATGCGACCCGAACGGCCTTCACGTCGCTTGTGTCTCATACACTCGGCTAAAGGCAAAGTAAGAGCGGCGCAGGAGTGCCCAAAAGAGGAGTTTTACGATGGATAACAACTTTGATTTGAAGGTTGAAAACGAGACTGGCGCTTTGTCTTCTCGTGCCAAACGTAAACTTGGCTCAAATGGATTGCCTGTAAAGCAGGGCCTTTATAACCCAGCACGTGAGCGCGATGCTTGTGGTGTTGGATTTGTGGCACATATTAAGGGCGAAAAATCCCATTCTATTGTGCAAGATGGTTTGCAAATTCTCCTCAATGTGGAGCACCGTGGTGCAGTTGGCGCCGACCCTCTTATGGGTGATGGTGCTGGTATGCTCACGCAAATCCCGCATCAGCTTTTTGCAGAAACGGTTGATTTCGATCTTCCTGCTGCTGGTGACTACGGCGTTGCCTTTATCTTTATGCCGCGCGAGGAAGCCTTGCGCGAAACCTGCGTTGAACTTGCTGAGAGCGCGGTGCGTGAAGCGGGCTTTGAGGTGCTTGGGTGGCGTTTGCCAACAGTTGATAACTCAATGTTGAGTAAAGACCCGACGATTGCTTCGACTGAGCCAATTCACATGCAAATGTTTGTGGCGCGGCCTGATGACATGGATGGTGAGGTTTTTGAACGCAGGCTTTATCTCGCGCGTAAAATTCTATCAAACAAAGTGTTTGGAAATACAGATGCGCGCGAAAGCGGTTTTTATACCGTGTCATTCTCATCGCGGACAATTGTCTATAAGGGCATGTTCTTGGCGGACCAACTTGGTCCGTATTTTGCTGATTTGACCGACCCGCGTTATCACACTGCGCTTGCCTTGGTGCACCAGCGTTTTTCAACCAATACTTTCCCATCGTGGAAATTGGCACACCCTTACCGCATTGTTGCTCATAACGGTGAGATCAACACCAAGCGCGGCAATGTAAACTGGATGGCGGCGCGTCAGGCTTCAGTGTCTTCTGAGCTGTTCGGTGATGACATTAGCAAGCTTTGGCCGATTTCTTATGAAGGCCAATCTGATACGGCCTGTTTTGATAACGCGCTCGAGTTTTTGATGCGTGGCGGCTACACTATGGCGCATGCTGTTATGATGTTGATCCCGGAAGCATGGGCGGGTAACCCGCTTATGGATGAGGGGCGCCGTGCGTTTTATGAGTATCATGCAGCTCTTATGGAGCCATGGGATGGTCCAGCAGCGGTTGCCTTCACCGATGGTTTGCAAATTGGCGCAACGCTTGACCGTAATGGCCTGCGTCCTGCGCGTTATATCGTCACTGATGATGACCGCATTATCATGGCATCAGAAGCGGGAACTTTGCCAGTTGAAGAAAAGAACATTTTGAAAAAGTGGCGCTTGCAGCCTGGCAAAATGCTTTTGATCGATATGGAAGAAGGCCGCATCATTTCTGATGATGAGTTGAAGCAAGATATTTCTAAAGCCAAGCCTTACCGCAGTTGGCTTGGTGAAACGCAAATCGTTTTGGAAGACTTGGATAGCATGGACATGCATCCACGCAAATCGCGCGTTGCCTTGCTTGATCGTCAGCAGGCTTTTGGTTACAGCCAAGAAGACTTGAAACTGTTGTTGACCCCAATGGCAACAACCGGTCAAGAAGCGATTGGTTCTATGGGAACGGATACGCCGATTTCTGCCATGTCAGATAAATCGAAGTCGCTGTTTACTTACTTCAAACAGAATTTTGCGCAGGTGACGAACCCGCCGATTGATCCAATCCGCGAAGAGATCGTGATGAGCTTGGTCTCGTTCATTGGTCCGCGTCCGAATATTTTGAACCTTGAAGACATGGCAAAACGCAAACGCCTTGAAGTGCGTCAACCGATTTTGACCGATGTTGATCTTGAGAAAGTACGCACCATCGGTGACATTGCGGACAATCAGTTCCAGACCGTGACGCTCGATTGTACTTATGACGCCTCTAAGGGTGCTGAAGGTATGGACGCAGCACTGGATGCGATTTGTTTGAAAGCGGAAGATCAAGTCAATCAGGGTAAGAACATCATTATCTTGTCTGATCGTTTGGTCAGCGCAAGCCGCATTGCTATCCCGTCACTACTGTTTACAGCCGCCGTTCATCACCACTTGATCCGCAAAGGGCTTCGGACCTCTGTTGGGCTTGTCGTTGAGACAGGAGAGGCGCGTGAGGTGCATCACTTCTGTGCGCTTGCAGGTTATGGCGCGGAAGCCATCAACCCATATCTAGCGTTTGAAACGCTTGCTGAAATGCACACGTCAGGTGATTTTCCTGAAGAGGTGGATGAGTTTGAAGTGGTGGAACGCTACATTAAATCTATCGACAAAGGCATCTTGAAAGTGATGTCTAAGATGGGCATTTCGACATATCAGTCTTACTGCGGTGCGCAGATTTTTGATGCGGTTGGCCTTTCAACTGAGTTTGTTGAAAAATACTTCTTTGGCACTGAGACAACCATTGAAGGTGTTGGCCTTGCAGAAGTTGCACAAGAAACCGTGCTTCGCCACCAAGCAGCCTTTGGCAATGTCGAGATTTTGAAAAATGCCCTTGATGTTGGCGGCGAATATGCCTTCCGTCAACGCGGTGAAAGCCATGCGTGGACACCATCAGCGGTGACAAACCTTCAACATGCTGTGCGTTCTGAGAGCTACTCAAAATATGAAGCATTCGCGGCAGAAGTGAACGGTGAGAGCGAGAAGCTCAACACAATTCGTGGGCTATTCAAAATCAAAATGGCGGAAGACGTAGGCCGGAAGCCCGTTTCGATTGATGACGTTGAACCGGTCGCTGAGATCGTGAAACGCTTCTCTACAGGGGCGATGTCTTTCGGCTCTATTTCGCGTGAAGCACATACAACGCTTGCAAAAGCCATGAACCGTATTGGCGGTAAGTCGAACACGGGTGAGGGTGGTGAAGAGCGTGATCGCTATGAAGATTTACCGGATGGTTCGCGCAACCCAGAACGTTCTGCGATTAAGCAGGTTGCCTCTGGTCGTTTTGGTGTGACGACAGAATATCTTGTCAATTCAGACATGATCCAGATCAAAGTGGCGCAAGGGGCAAAACCTGGTGAGGGCGGACAATTGCCGGGCCACAAGGTTGATGCCTTGATTGCTAAAACACGGCACTCGACACAAGGCGTTGGTCTCATCTCTCCACCACCGCACCACGATATTTATTCAATCGAAGATTTGGCTCAGCTGATCTACGATTTGAAGAACGTGAACCCCGCTGCTGATATTTCGGTCAAACTCGTATCGGAAGTTGGAGTTGGCACGGTTGCTGCCGGTGTTGCGAAAGCGCGCGCTGATCACATTACGATTTCAGGTTTTGATGGTGGTACGGGCGCTTCGCCTCTCACATCGCTCAAACATGCTGGTTCGTCATGGGAGATGGGCCTTGCTGAAACGCATCAAACGCTTGTTTTAAATGGTCTTCGTTCGCGCATTGCCTTGCAGGTTGATGGTGGTTTGAAAACAGGTCGTGATGTCATCATCGGTGCCTTATTGGGTGCGGATGAATTTGGCTTCTCCACAGCCCCGCTTATTGCGGCTGGTTGTTTGATGATGCGCAAATGTCACCTCAATACGTGCCCTGTTGGTATTGCGACACAAGATCCAGAATTGCGTCGTCGCTTCAAAGGTACGCCAGAGCATGTAATCAATTATTTCTTCTATGTCGCTGAAGAAGTACGTCAGATCATGGCTGAGATGGGCTACACAAAATTTGATGAGATGATTGGTCAATCAGATCTTTTGGACCAACGCGATATGACAGCGCATTGGAAAGCACGCGGTTTGAACTTTGAAAATATCTTCTACAAGGTTGAAGCTGAACCGAATGAAATTTATTGGACTGAGCGCCAAAACCACCCAATCGACGACATTCTTGATCGTCGTTTGATTGCAAATCTTGAAAAGGCGCTTGTAGGGCGCGAGCCGCTTAGTATCAGCACCACGATTTCCAATGTGGACCGTTCTGCTGGTGCCATGCTGTCTGGTGAAGTTGTAAAGCGTCATTTTGAAGAGCCGCTTGATGATGACACAATCAGCGTGCGCCTTACAGGGACGGCCGGACAAGCGTTTGGTGCGTTCTTGGCACAAGGTATTACGTTTGAATTGATCGGTGACGGGAACGACTATGTCGGTAAAGGTCTATCTGGCGGCAAGATCATTGTGCGCCCAGCTGATGATAGCACCATTGTTGCGGCTGAAAGTATTATCGTTGGTAACACTGTTTTATATGGTGCAACGGCAGGTGAATGTTATTTCAGCGGTGTTGCTGGCGAGCGTTTCTCGGTTCGCAACTCTGGTGCCTTGGCTGTTGTTGAAGGCTGTGGTGATCACGGCTGTGAATATATGACGGGCGGTGTGGTTGTTGTGATCGGCCAGACAGGGCGCAACTTTGCAGCGGGTATGTCCGGTGGTGTCGCTTATGTTTTGGATGAAGACAAAACCTTTGCGCAGCGTTGTAATTTGGCGATGGTTGATTTGGAACCAGTGCCAGAAGAAGATGATATTTTGGAGAAGATCCACCACCACGGCGGCGACCTTATGCACAAAGGCCGTGTTGATGTTTCTGCCAATATGACAAAGCATGATGATGAGAGATTGCGTCAGTTAATCTCAAATCACCAGCGTTACACTGGCTCTGTGCGGGCCAAAGAGATTTTGGATAATTGGGAAACCTTCCGTCCGAAATTCGTAAAAGTAATGCCGGTTGAATATCGCCGTGCGCTGCAAGAAATGGAAGATAGCAAGTTGGGTGGTGTTGAGGCGGCTGAATAGTCGCACCATTCACATTGGGATTGCTGCAAGGATTGGACTGAGAATATGGGTAAAGTAACAGGGTTTTTAGAAATCGACCGTCGCGAGCTTAAATATGAGCCAGCGTCTGACCGTATTCGCCATTTCCGCGAGTTCACTTTGCAACCATCGGAGAACTCTATCAAAAACCAAGCAGCCCGTTGCATGGATTGCGGTATTCCGTTTTGTCAGGGTGAAAATGGCTGTCCGGTTGAAAACCAAATTCCTGATTGGAATGATCTTGTTTACAACGGCAATTGGCAAGAGGCGGCTGAAAACCTGCACTCAACCAATAATTTCCCAGAGTTTACAGGCCGTATTTGTCCGGCTCCTTGTGAGATGGCTTGTACGCTGAACCTTGAAGATGTGCCTGTTTCCATCAAGACTGTTGAGCAAGCGATTGCCGATAAAGCTTGGGAAAATGGTTGGATTAAGCCGCAGCCCCCTGAGACCAAAACAGGCAAGAAAGTCGCCATTATTGGCGCTGGTCCTGCAGGTATGGCGGCTGGTCAACAATTAGCACGGGCCGGTCATGATGTTCATATTTATGAACGTGAACCGCGTGCCGGTGGATTGCTGACTTACGGTATTCCTGATTTTAAAATGGAAAAACATCATGTTGACCGTCGGGTCGAACAGATGGAAGCGGAAGGTGCTGTTTTCCATTTTGGTGCGAATATTGGTGTTGATACATCAATGGAAGAATTGAAAGCGAGCCACGACGCAGTGCTTTTGTGTGCTGGTGCTGAAAAGCCGCGTGATCCGGCAATCCCAGGTATGGATCTTATCGGTGTTAATTATGCCATGCCGTTTTTGGTTCAACAAAACCGCCGTGTTGGAAAAGAGGCCGAAATTCCTGAAACGTTGATCACGGCAACAGCAAAGAACGTTGTTGTTGTGGGCGGTGGTGATACAGCTTCTGACTGTGTTGGTACATCGTTCCGCCAAGGGGCAACAAGTGTGACGCAGATGGATATTCGCCCAATTGCGCCAGAAAAAGAAGATAAGCTTGCAACATGGCCTTATTGGCCAACCCGCTTTACAACGTCATCTTCACAAGCAGAAGGCGCAAAGCGCGAGTTTCAAGCAGCCACGTTAGAATTTGTTTCTAAAGGTCAAACCGGCAAGTTGACCCATGTGAAATGTGCAAAGGTGGATGAAAACCGCCAGCCGATTGAGGGTACTGAATTTTTCATCAAAGCAGATCTTGCGCTTATTGCGATTGGTTTTGCGGGTCCCAATGAGAACACGTATCTCAAAGGGTTTGATCCTGAAATCTCAGTCGATCGTCGCGGCAACAAAGCGGTTGCTGCCAATGAGCTAAACTATCGCACATCTGTTGATGGGTTTTATGCTGCAGGTGATGTGCGCCGTGGCCAGTCGCTTGTTGTGTGGGCAATCCGTGAGGGGCGTCAGGCAGCTCATGCCATTGATTTGGCATTGATGGGCCGTACTGATCTACCGCGCTAAAGTTCGCACTCAATCGCTTTAATGGCTTACCATTGAACGATGGGGAGGTCTTGGCTTCTTGATGCGTTTAATACGGCTTCATCATTGCGTTTTTGTGCAATTTCACCCCAAGAAAAATCATCGGCACGACCAACAGGCGCATCGAGCGATTTGCCAGCAATAAAATAATCACGTGCTTTGCTGTCACGGAAAAAGGCGCTAACCCGTCCGTTGCTTCCTGCAAGCGTCGCGTTTTGTTTCAGCGCTGGGCGGGTGAGGTTGACGACTTGGTTTGCTTGACGCTTGTTTTGAGCATCAGCTTCTAGCTTAAAGCCGAGACCTAGCGTGTCATCTAAAATGCGATCAATTTCTCTGCGGGCATAATAGGCGAATTTGTTGGCGCCGCGACGGGTAAAGCCAAGCCCATCGAAGGTACGAAGTTGAACTCTAGAGCCTGTAAGACTAGCGCCTTTTGCGCGGTATTGCCCTACTTGGTTTGTGAAGCCGCCAAAAGCATTGATGATGCGGAAGCCTGTCGTTGCCAAGCTGTTTGTTTGAAGATTGCCGATGGAGACAGCTTTTTCGGTGTTTTCATCATCAATCACCGGTGGCGGTAACATCCAGATGATAGGCACGCCCATCAATTGAAGTTGTGCTGTAACGTCGACCATTCGCCTACGGTAAACACGGTTCCATTCTTTGGTGCCAAAGGCAAAGGGTTCATTGTTTTGTGTGACTGTAGAGCGATCGAATGTACCAATTGATACAACGACTGCCCGAACACGTTTGCCCACAAAGGTGAAATCAGGCGCATCAAGCCAATCATAAAATTTGTCGCTGGTTATGCCTATGTCCTTGTCGACACGGGCTGTAATCGTCACTGAAGGGGTTCGCTTATAGGCGTTGACCAAGCCTCTGGACAAGGCGTTTGCGGTATCATCACCAATGACCAAAACGCGGTTTGAATCTTCCAATTTAGGAAGAGCTGCCGTGGCTTTCCTGCGGGCTTCTGACGCGCGGCGGTTGCGTTTTTTAGTTTTTTTCTTTGTTACCGTCGATGGAGGAGGAACCACTACGGTTTTCTTTTTCTTACGGGTACCAAAAAGCCGTTGGAAGAAGCCTCGTTTTTTCTTCTTTTGCGCATAGGCAATACTTGGTCCGTCGAACGCTGGGATCTTAAAGTCGCCAACCATAAATGTGGCCGCGAGCAAAAGTATTGATAAAAGCCGGACTATACGCGTCAACAATTTATGCCTTTAGGTTGGACGGTCTTGGTGGTTATTCAAGAGCTTTATAACCCAATTTGTTCATTCACGCACACATTTTGTGCGATAAGGCTAACATAGGTCATGAACGAAGCTTTTGTAACAATGCCGTTGTTGGGAACCCATCTGGGACAACGCCGATTGTTCGTTGATAAGCCCGCAAAGCTTTTCGTGAATTTGGCCCAAGGCGCCCATCAATACCGCCGGTGTCAAAACCTTTACGGGTCAGCAGAGTTTGCATTTCTTTACGTTGTGTGCGGGTGAGCGGTTTTAAGTGGCGTGGCCATGTTCCTTTGAACGAGCCAAAACCTTTTAGGCGATCAGAAAGATGGCCAATGGCGAGAGCATAAGCGTCTGCATTATTGTAGCGTTTGATCACATCGAAATTTTTAAGAAGCAAAAACGCTGGCCCTTTTGCGCCGCCCGGTAAAAACAAACGTGCACTGTCATCAGGTCGTGGGTAGTCACCACCATTGGCGCGTTTAATGCCGAATTTTGACCATTCAGCCAAGGTTTTGCGGGATTCTCCGTCTACATGGGCGAAATTGAAATTGGCAGGTAACTTGACTTCATAGCCCCAACCTTTGCCGCGTTCCCAACCACTAACGGCTAAATAATTTGCAGCAGAGGCAAGCGCGTCCTGCCGTGAGCCCCAAATATTGCGTCGGCCATCGCCGTCATAGTCAACGGCGTGCGCAAGATAGGTTGTTGGTATGAACTGCGTGTGCCCCATAGCACCCGCCCAAGACCCTGTCATCTTGTCAGGCGTTGTGTCGCCATTTTGCAGGATTTTCAAAGCCGCAATGAGCTCGCGATCCCAAAATTCGGCACGTTTTCCGCCTTTAAAAGCAAGTGTTGATAGGGAGCGGATGACGTTTTTGACAATTCTTGGATTGTCGAGAATCTGGCCATAGGATGATTCAAGACCCCAAATTGCGATGAGGACATTGCGATCAACGCCCCATTTTTCTTCCATAATGGCAAGGTCACTTGCAAGGGCTGTTTTTCCGTTTAATCCATTTTTGACGCGGGTTTTTGATACGGCGGAATCGAGATATTGCCAGATTGCCTTGACAAATTCGGCCTGATTTTTAGATGCCTTTAAAATGGCCGGATCAGGGGTAAGGCCGCGAAAAGATCGATCATAGAGTTGGCTGCTGACACCTGCCGATAGAGCGCGAGGTTTAAAAGCAGCCTTCCAATTGTTGTAAGCGGTGTTGGCCTGCGCTGTGTTTGCAAACAAGGCAACGACAAACAGCGTAATAATTTGTTTCAAAAAAATCGGACGTACAAAAGGCATTCGGTCGCTCCAGTCGCTCAATCTCAAATGATTCGCCTCTAAATATGGCAGAATACAGGCGGTTTCGACAGTCACACTTATGTTGTTGCGTGGATAAACAAATTCGATTTTAAAAATGTGTGGTGATTAAATGTAAAAAACCGCGCCTTTTGGGGCGCGGCTTTCAATGGATATTCTTGGGGTCTAGTTTTTCACAAACAAGTTATTTGTTGTTGCGCTTGGCAAGGCTTGCTTCCCAATTAAGCGCCGTCTCTACAATCTCACGAAGATCATTGTGTTTTGGCTCCCATTTCAAAAGCTCGGTAATGCGGGCATTTCCTGCGACCACTTCACCGACATCTCCGGGGCGGCGGTCGATCATTTTTACTTCAAAATCTTTGCCTGAAACTTCTTTAACAACCTTGGCCACATCTAAAACTGAATACCCTTGGCCGTAGCCACAGTTTACTGTGACACCGGGGTTGCCCGTGCGCAATTCAGATAAAATGCCGTAGTGCGCATCGGTCAAGTCGGTCACATGGATATAATCACGCACGCCTGTTCCGTCATAGGTGTTAAAGTCAGAACCAAAGACGCTGAGGCTGTCTCGTTTTCCAAGGGCTGCTTCACAGGCCACTTTGATGAGGTGTGTTGCACCAGCGGTTGATTGTCCTGTACGCCCTTCAGGGTCAGCACCTGCCACATTGAAATAGCGCAAAATACCGTGACGCAGCGGGTGGGCGGCTGATACATCACGCAGCATCATCTCTGTCATTAGTTTTGAGGTGCCATAGGGTGATTCAGGTACCAAAGGCATGTCTTCCACCACTGGCATTATTTCAGGCGAACCGTAAACTGCCGCCGTTGAGGAGAAGATGAAGTTTTCAACACCAGTTGCAACGGCTGCTTCAATTAAGTTGCGGCTGTTGGCGGTGTTGTTGCGGTAATATTTAAGCGGGTCTTCAACTGATTCAGGCACCACCACGGAGCCTGCAAAGTGAATAATGGAATCGACGCCATTGTCGTTGATGACATCTTTCATGGTGTCCATATCACCAATATCGCATTTGACAAATTTTGCTTCCGGAGCGATCGCCCACTCGAAACCCGTCACGAGGTTATCACAAACGACGACCTTTTCGCCTTTGCCCAAAAGCGTCCAAACCATATGGCTGCCAATATAACCGCCACCGCCTGTTACCAATACCGTCATAATAAACCCCTTTTTGGAACGATTGGGTAAAATTCCTAATTCTGTTCACTCCACCTTTAGACATGAATGGTAAAGAAACCGGAACTGAGACTGTAATTGTTTGGTAGCCGTTAGAGGGACTGACTTCATGAGCCAAAAGATTAAAACCGCTGTTTTGCCTGTTGCAGGCATGGGGACACGCTTTTTGCCAGCCACGAAGGCTGTTGCGAAAGAGATGCTGACCGTCGTTGATAAGCCGGTTGTGCAATATGTGGCTGAGGAAGCATTTGAGGCTGGTATTGAACATATTGTTTTTGTAACAGGCCGCTATAAAGGTGCGATTGAAGAGCATTTTGATATTCATTATGAGCTTGAAACCACGTTGAAAGAACGCGGTAAAACAGACGCTTTGGCGGAACTTGCAACCAGCTTGCCAGTGGCAGGCACCACCAGCTTTACCCGCCAGCAAGCGCCACTTGGTCTTGGCCATGCTGTATGGTGCGCCCGTCAAATCGTTGGCCGTGAACCTTTTGCGCTGCTTTTACCCGATATGTTGAAATTTGGTGAGCCTGGTTGTTTGAAGCAGATGATGAATGCTTATGAAAAACACGGCGGGAATGTTATCGCTGTTGAAGAGTGCCCACCAGAAGAAGCTTTTAACTACGGCGTTGTTGGTGTGGGCGAGGGCGATATGTCTGGTTTTGAGGTGACCGAGATGGTCGAAAAGCCGCCTAAAGGCCAAGAGCCATCAAACTTGTTCATCTCTGGTCGCTACATCTTGCAGCCTGAAATTTTTGATTATCTCGAAAGCCAAGAGCCGGGTGCTGGTAACGAAATTCAGTTGACGGATTCCATGGTGAAACTCGCCAACGATCAACGCTTTACAGGCGTGAAATTTGAAGGTGAAGCTTATGATTGCGGCACGAAGGTTGGTTTCTTAGCGGCCAATGTTGCTTATGCCATGAAGCGCCCAGATATTGCGCCAGAGTTTAAGGAAGAGCTTGCCAAAATTTTGAAATAGGTTCTGCATACAGTCTTCAAACAAAACCGGAGCAAAATGCTCCGGTTTTTTTGTTTATACGGTAAGAACGATCTTCCCGAAGTGACCAGAACTCTCCATGTGGGCATGGGCCTCATTGGCTTTGTCCAATGCAAAGCTTGAATCCATTACGGGACCAACCGTGCCCGCCTCAAGCAATGGCCACACTTTTGCTTCCAGTTCATTGGCGATGCCTGCTTTAACAGTGACTGAGCGTGCTCTGAGTGTTGAACCTGTGTGGGTCAGGCGCTTCAACATTAGTTTTGTGAAGTTCACCTCTGCAATTGGGCCGTTTAAGAAGGCAATTTGGACGATGCGGCCATCGGGGGCGGCGGCACTGTAATTGCGCTCAATATAATCACCACCAACCATATCAAGAATAACGTTGGCGCCCTTTTTGCCGGTGAATTCTTTGACGGCGCTCACATAGTCTTCGGTATTGTAATTGACGGCGAGGTCGGCGCCGAGGTCGCGGCATTTTTGGCATTTTTCATCATTGCCTGCTGTTGCAATAACGGTTGCACCAAAGGCTTTGCCAAGTTGGATGGCTGTGGTGCCGATACCTGATGCGCCGCCATGAACCAGCAACACTTCGCCTTCGCTCAAGCCGCCACGCTCAAAGACATTGTGCCAAACGGTGAAGAAGGTTTCTGGCACACAAGCTGCCTGTTCAAAGCTCAACGCTTTGGGCTTTAAAAGTGCATTGGTTTCATCAACCAGACAAAACTCAGCATAGCCGCCACCGGGCGTGAGTGCGCATACTTCATCGCCGATTTTAAATTTTGAGGCGTCGCGACCAACCGCTTCCACCACACCGGCAACTTCTAAACCGGGCAAGGGAGACGCGTCTTTCGGCGCTGGATATAGCCCTTTGCGCTGTAAGATGTCGGGGCGGTTAATGCCTGCTGCTTTAACGCGAATAAGAATATCGCTGCCTTCTGGATGTGGCGTTGCCATATCGCGAGCAATTAACACATCGGGTCCACCCGCTTCGGTGATCTCGACGGCTCTCATCATGGCAGGTGTTTCACTCATGGCATCAATCCTTCATTTCGCTCTTAACTAAGGCCTCAACCTAGATATAGAATTGTTCACTACCCTGCGTCTATGGTTTAGTGACGAACAAAAGGAGCAAAGCCATGTTTGATGATGAACCACAAAAGAAACCGGTAAGCCATGAGGTTGGTCAAGACTTATCGGTGCTCTCAATTGAGGAGTTGGAAAAGCGGGTGGAATTGTTGAAAGAAGAAATCGCTCGACTTGAAGATGCGGGCGCTGCGAAACGAGCGAGCATGTCATCGGCTGAGAGTTTTTTTAAGAAATGAGCTCAGTTTTATCCTTACAACTAAGAAAATAAATAGGCTTTCCAAAACCTTACTTTAACCACTAATTAATCTTTCTAAGTTATTACTAAGGCTGTTAAAGGAATTTAAGCGGGTCTCTCGTGAAATTCTGGACGAGTGACTCCTGTCACTCTGTTTGACGCTCCCTGTTTAGACTTTATAGCCGCTTCTTGTAAGCGGCTTTTTTTTAACCTTAATTTGCGCTATCTGTTCACAGAGCCATAGACCTCTTTTACAAGCTGGGAATTAGGTCTTATGGTATTGTTGTGCTATCAAGGCATGGTAAGCGTATGTGTTAAGGTGGCTTTCTCAATGACTGACAATTCTAATTTAGTTGATTTGGATGAGAAAAGCGGACTGGTATCTTTCAGTAACCACCTCATTGAATCGCCAGCCTTCATCGAACTTTTTGAGCGTGGCATGTCGTTGGTTGAAGAAGCCGCGAATTACCTTGATACGCTGGGTCGCGAACAATCAAAAGCGATGGAACGTTCTCAATCTCTCGCTTATGCAACTGAATCCATGCGTCTCACCACGCGTTTGATGCAACTTGCATCTTGGTTGCTTTTACAACGGGCTGTCAGCGAAGGTGAAATGACCATCGAACAGGCTAAAGAAGAGCAGAAGAAAGTTAAACTCAAACGGCAAGCCGTCACCACTTCAGGCGAAAGCTGGGAGTTGTTGCCTGAAGAACTGAAAGGCATGATCGAACGCTCGGTTCGATTGCAAGAACAAATTCTGCATTTTGATGAAGCGCTTTCGGCAAGCGAAAAAGTCTCCGTGCAAGATGGCAACCCGCTAGCCGGTCATATCAACCTGCTTGAAGAAGCATTTAAGAAATAACGACGTCTAGCGTTCCGTTAGCTTTAACTCAATCCGCCGGTTGCGATTGCGCGCTTCGGGTGTGTCTGCTGTGTCGAGCGGTTGAAACTCGCCAAAGCCTGCAGCAACTAAGCGATTAGGTGACGCACCACGCGAGACGAGGTATCGCACCACTGAGTTGGCACGCGCGGCAGACAAGTCCCAGTTATCCCGCAAACGACCAGAACCAGTCAGCGGAACGTTATCTGTATGGCCATCGATGCGCAAAACCCAGTTGATCTCGGTTGGAATTTCGCCTTCAAGCTCAACGATAGCTTCAGCTAATTTATCAAGTTCCGGTTTGCCGTCGTCGCCAATACTGTCAGAGCCAGAGCCAAACAGAACTTCTGATTGGAAGACAAAGCGGTCTCCTTCGACGCGAATGTCAGAGCGTTGGCTTAGAATTTCGCGCAAACGGCCAAAGAAGTCAGAGCGGAAGCGGGAAAGTTCTTGTACTTTTTGAGCCAAAGCAACGTTAAGGCGTTTGCCAAGGTCTGCGATTTTAGTTTGGCTTTCGCGGTCACGGTTTTCAGATGCATCAAGCGCATCTTCAAGCGCTGCAATTTGTCTACGAAGAGCTGAAATTTGCTTGTTCAAAAGTTCAACTTGTGAAAGGGCGCGTTGAGATACGGCCTTTTCTGCATCCAATGCATTTTCTAAGGTATCGGCTTTTTCATCCGCTGCAATTTGCGAGCCACTCCCTGCTGACAATAATCCTTGGAGGCGGCTGTTTTCCGCTTCGATATTCGAAAGGTTCGAGCGAAGGTCCGCAACTGTATCTGTCAGTGTGCCTGTATTTGCACGTTCTAGCGCGAGCAGTTCGGTCAGTTCGGCGATTTGGCTATTTAGTCGGTTTAAAACAGTATCTTTGCCACTGATTTCTTGGCTTAAGAAAAACTGGGACAACATGAAAACTGACAGTAGGAAGATCATGACGAGGAGCAATGTTGCCATTGCATCCACAAAGCCCGGCCAATAATCCGCGCGATTTTCCTGTCTTCTGTATCTGCCGAGGGCCATTTTGCGCTAGCTCTTCTTGGATAATGTTTCGAGGAACTTTTTGATTTCCCCTTGCTGATCGCTCTGCGCTTCCATCCAGTTTCGAACCAATTGCTGTTCTGATCTCATGTTTTGAACAAGACCTTGAATACCTTCTGCAAGATCAGAGGTGGCGGACGTATTTTGTTCACTTGCTGCTTCAGATGAACGATTGCCTTGTTGCACCACCCGAGCAAGGCGTTCAATTGCGGTTGCAAATTCTGCCGGAGACGACGCATTTTTAAGATCGCTCAAATCGCCAGACAAATCTGTGAAGGTTGAAAGCCAATCTTCAAGATTGTTGTAAAAACGGTTTTGCGCGTGACCAGATTGAAGATCTAGGAAGCCGAGGATCAAAGAACCAGACAGGCCGAATAGGGACGATGAAAATGCCGTTCCCATGCCTGTTAGCGGTGCTTCTAGTCCTGTTTTCAGGTCTTCAAAAATCAGTGACGAATCGCCAGAGCCAACATCCAGCGCTTGGATGGTTGAACCAACGGCATTCACGGTTTGCAGTAAACCCCAAAAAGTACCGAGGAGGCCCAGAAAAACTAAGAGGCCGATGAGATAACGCGATGTATCGCGTCCTTCATCAAGGCGTTGGCCGATTGAATCGAGGATCGAACGCATCCCTTGGGTTGAGATGTTCGATTGATTGGAAGCATCGCCCAAAAGGGTTGCCATTGGTGCCAATAATTTTGGTCCCCGTTTGACAGCCACAGCGGCGCGGTCAATGCGGTAGGTGTTGACCCAGTTTATTTCAGGATAAAGCCGCAAGATTTGCGCAAAGGACAAAATGATCCCGATAAGCAAAACCATGCCAATAATGCTGTTTAAGCCGACATTGGCAAAATAAGCAGTGATGATTTGCTGATAGAGTATGAGTGTCGCGAAAGCGACGATGATCAAAAAGATCACCATGATAATCAAATAGCTGTTTGGCTTTTCGATATTGTATGGATCGTATTTTGACGCCATTGGCAAGACTCTCCCCTCAAGCCATCGTATTGTCGCTTTATTCTTAACGAAAATTTGGTGAGAGAGAAGCCCTAGTTTATGTCAAAGGCATGACCGCGCACAGATTGCTGCAGGATAATCCGCGTAGATCGGTAAATTTTCCGATTATTCTCTACTGCTGGTTTATGCAAGTTGTGTGAGAATTAAGAAAAGCGCTATTTTGATCGCGCTTCTTTCAGCGCTTTGCGAAGCTTATTGTGAACATTTTCGTTGCCTGCGATGATTTCGCCTTTTTCGAAAATCTTCTTACCGCCATCAAGGTCTGACACATAACCGCCTGCCTCGCTAATCAGCAGCATACCTGCTGCCATATCCCAAGATTGAAGGCCGCGCTCCCAAAAACCGTCAAATCTACCAGCAGCAACATAAGCAAGGTCAAGGGAAGCAGCACCCATGCGGCGAATGCCGGCAGTGCTGCCCATGAGGTCTGCAAGCTCTAGCAAAAATTTGCCGTGCTCTGGGCGACCAATATGCGGGATGCCTGTTGCAATGACGCATTCAGGCAGGTTGCGGCGGTTTGCAACGCGCAAACGCTGATCATTCATAAAAGCGCCCGCGCCACGTTCGGCCGTGAAGAGTTCTTCCGTGATTGGATTGTAAACCACTGCCGCTTGCAATACGCCTTGGCTTTCAAGGGCGATGGAAATTGCAAACATCGGGATGCCATGCAGAAAATTGGTGGTGCCGTCTAGTGGGTCGATAATCCAGCGATGCTGTTTATCAATGCCGATCTCTTCGCCGCTTTCTTCCATCAGAAAGCCGAATTTTGGCCGTGCTTTTTTAAGCTCTTCATAAAGCGTTTTTTCCGCCTGCTTGTCCGCATTGGTCACGAAATCTGCAGGACCCTTAACTGATACTTGAAGGTTTTCTACTTCACCAAAGTCACGCTTCAGCCTGCGACCTGCTTTCATCGCGGCTGCTACCATGACATTGAGGAGCGCTGACATTTGCGCCATATTCAAGAACCTTTCAGGCTTTTAAGTCAGTTTAAAGAGTGCTGAAATTATTCAGCGCGCTTTACGTAGGTGATTTCATTGGTATCAACCACGATCTTATCACCAACGACCACAAAGGGCGGCACGCCCGTTTTTACGCCGTTTTCAAGGGTGGCAGGCTTATAAGATGAAGAAACCGTTTGGCCTTTAATGTGTGGCTCGGTGTCTGTCACTTCCAATGTCACTTGGTCTGGCAATTGAATGCCGATGGGGCGACCTTCGTGGCTTTCCACTGTTACTTCCATGCCATCTTGCAAGAAAGCTGCGCGCTCACCAACAAAGTCTTTTTGAAGTTCGAGCTGCTCATAGCTTTCCATATCCATGAAAACCAGCGCTTCGCCTTGTTCATAAAGGAACTGATAGTCGTTTTGTTCAAGACGCACACGCTCGACAGTTTCCGTCGCGCGGAAGCGTTCGTTGAGCTTGCGGCCATCGATCAGGTTTTTAAATTCAATCTGCGCAAACGCGCCACCTTTGCCAGGCTTCACGTGCTGTGTTTTGACTGCCACCCAGATTGTATCTTGGTGCTGGATAACATTGCCAGGTCGGATTTCGTTGCCATTGATTTTCATGGGACATCACCGTGTTAAATATGGTTTGCCGCTTGAACCACTATTAGGCCGTTTATGCAAGGGGTGGCGTGATGAATGTCGGGTTGAATGGTTTTTGAGAATGCTGATTGGCCAGTGGAATAAGTGAAATCAAGACGCTCTTTTATTGGTGCGGCTATCGGCGGGTTCTGATATGGCGATTGCGAGGTGTACCTGCTGGTGCACTTTTAATTTCTAGTTTTCGTTTGTACATATTTTGATCGGCTCGGTCTAAGACTTGGTCAATATCTTCGCCCTCTTCTGCAATGGCATAACCGGCAGCAACGGAAATGTTGGCTTGCAGGCCACCACTTAATTGAACCTGCCCTTTGAGTGAGTTTTCCAACAAAGTACACATGGCTTGTGCACCTTTGGGATCATCGATGTTTGGTAGCAACACACAGAATTCATCACCGCCAAAGCGACTTAATGGTTGATTGTCTCCTAAGACGCTGGCAAAGCGGGTTGCTGCTATTTTCAACAATTCGTCGCCTGCAGCATGGCCTAATGTATCGTTCGCTGCTTTGAACCCATTAAGGTCCATCATGATGGTTGAATATTTTGGACCAACATTTTGAGCAGATACAAAGAAACCTGCGCGATTGTGAATTCCAGTCAGAAGGTCAGTATTGAGTGCTTCTTCCAGTCTTTTCTTTTCTTCATGCTCCGCCGTAATATCCTCTAATCGGATGAGAGGAATGTCAGCAAACAGGAACGAGCATTGAACGGTTTTGACACCGGTTAAATCGTGTAAGTCGACAACAAAACCATCTTCATTTTCATCGCTAAGTCTGGCCTGAATGCGGGCTTTGTTTTCATCTATGTTTGGATTGTCCTTATTAAAAAAATTGGTCTCGATGATTGCGTTATTCCAACGCTTAGGACCTTTGAAGCTCATCAATAAAAGTGGATCTTTTTGTTGAGCAACAGTCTGCCATGCCCAAGCCTCTTCTACCGAAAGGTCTCCGGAATAGAGTTCGAAAATCATTTCTAGCAGTCGAATTTTAAATGCGGAAAAGACAAGCTTAGCGAAACCGAAAGCCAAAAATATGGAAATGATCGGAAGGTACAAGAAGTGCGTGTTGAGAAGGTAATAACTAGCATAAACAAGGCTGGTAATGCCAATTAATGAGTAGATAACCCGCCAACGCTTGTTCTCTTTGCGTTTTGCAGCAATCGGCAAGCTTATTGAGAAAAGGCCTACCCCAAGGAGAATGATAAATTCCCAAAAAGAGGAAAACGCCTTTGTATTGGTTTTAGTTCTTATCGCTTCGTAAGCAAGAGCAACGAGAGTAACACGATCAATTTGCGAGCCATTGGTATAGGTTAAACCACCAGATGTGACGCCAGTGGGAATGCCGATCAGGATCGTTTTGTTTGCCAGTTGTGATGCAGGTAGGGAAAGTATATCCCAAGCTGAAATGCGATCTAAGGATCGCATGTCAAAATGCTGGTTCAATGTGACAGGGTCAAAACTGGTTTCACCATTCAACCATCGTGCTGGATTAGGATATAGGGCGCCTTTGCCTGCATAAGTGGAGAGTTTGCGGTATCTATTATCTGTATCGGGGAAGAAATTACTACCAAGAATGGTTGTTTTACCTGCAAATTTTTCATTCGGTTTGGATAGGGCTTGCGTTGGTGAAGGATTATATCCTGGGATCCCAATTTTTTCTGGCCCAAGTTTTGATAAGGCATCAGCAAGCGCTTGATCGTCTTCAGGGTTTGTTTTGACTGATAACAATCGATCGAGATAAATTCGTTTCGTGTCTGCCGCGTTGAGATGGTTTAAAAGTTTTGCATAGAATTGATTTGGGATGGGGTATGACCCCACTTTTTCGATGGTTTCCCTGTCGATATCAACCATGAGAAGGTCTTTACTGACGGGTGTGTTCTTTGTCAGTTGGAGTAAATCAGCGACTCTCAAATTGAAAATTTGAGTTTGCGGGGAGAACAAAACCACCAAACAAATGAGGCCGTATACCGCGATGTATACAAGCTTTAAACTGACAAATCTTTTTAAATGTCCTGCTGCATATGAAAACATGTCTACCGCATTCGTCGATGGTTCAATCCTGCCATCAACTATAAATCAAATCTATTAATTTACAGAAGTCTAAGGATTCCCACTACTCCCAGGACCCGCATTAATTTGCGAAGGTTGCTGACTTGGTGGTCCAGAGGGTGCAGCTGTTGTTGCAGTAGCAACTGCGAATGAAATGCTATTAAATATGTTTCCGAGGCTCACACTGGTGGAATTGATGCCGCCTATGATCCCCACAGCTATTAGAGAGCCGATCATACCATATTCGATGGCAGTGCTGCCCTTGTGATCACGCATAAATTTCTTAAAGACGGATGTTCCAGTCTTTGATGTTTTACTTGTAGACCTTTTTGTCATCAGCTCGGTACTTTCTCATTCCACAGGAGTTGATATTTTGAAGTTCCGTAGATCCGTGTAAGAGGATTTATATAGGATGGAATTTAAAATCAGATAAAAACTTTTATTGAAATCGGGTCTAATTTGTAGTGGGTTATTAACCATCAGCAGGTGGTTCTCGCTGTTTTTGTTTAGCCAAGCAATAAATACAGGCGCTCACTTAAATCTGACGGCATCGTGATTCATATTACCTTTTGTTCGCGTTATAGTCCGATGCAGAATAAATTGCCCTGTCCAAATGATAAATTCAGGCACTTTATCTATTTAATTTAGGGAAGAGGAAGGCTTGTCGATGGCGTTAAATTTTTACAAGTATTCGCGTGGATTTCTGTTAGTTGCCGCTTTGTTGGTTGCCGCTCTAATGACTGTAAGCGATCATGTGGAGGCGAAAGAAGGGGTGTCAGATTATGTGATTGAACAATTCGGCAAACCGCCAACCATTCCTAAAGGTCCCTTATCGCAATCTGTAAAAGATGCGGTTGAAACGGCTTTTATCCAAAGTTTGGAAAGAGGCAATTGGGGTAATGAGCAGACATTGGCGTTGAATGACGTTGTTGCCTCAAAAGACCCTCGTCTTGTTTGGATTATTGCAGACTTATTGCGCTTTGCGACAAGCAGCCAATTGGATGGGGTGCTTGGTGATGCCGCTTCCAAACTTTTGGGTAAGCAGCTTGGCGCGTCAAATTATTGGGGGACGGTAACAGACCATCTTATTGCGTGGGACATTCCAGCACCGCCTGAATATTTGAAAGCGAAACGCGCAATCTTCACGACCGTTGTGCCGGGTTGGGATAAGATTTTCGTTGAGGGTGATATTGACTGGCGTCTTGTTTCTTGGGGCGGTGTGCTAATTGATGATCGAGCATATGACACAACAGACGAACGCTGCAATTGCATCCCTGCTGCTGACAATCCTGAAGTTGAAAGCGCTAAAGATGCAAAATGGTTGGAAGACGAAGACATCGTTTTTGGCGTTACGATAAACGGTGAATCGCGTGCTTATCCACGCCAGATCATGGAAGTGCGTGAGATGGTGAATGACACATTGGGTGGTCGCCATCTTGGTATTCCTTATTGCACCCTATGTGGCGCTGCGCAGGCCTACTTCACGGACCGCGTGCCAGAAGGTGTTGAACGTCCAATTTTGCGTACATCAGGCCTGCTTATTCGCTCTAACAAAGTGATGTATGACATTACCTCTCACTCTGTCTTCGATACGTTTCGTGGTGATGCTGTAACAGGCCCGCTTTTGAAGAAGAAAGTGACATTGAAGCAAGCAACTGTAATTACGACGGATTGGGGTACTTGGAAAAAAGAACATCCAAACACCACTGTGCTGAAAGAAAAATATGCGCTCGGTCAAGATTTTGATTTCCGCAATAACCGTGATGCTAATGGACCGATCTTCCCTGTGGGTGATGTTGATCCGCGCCTGTCAGTGCATGAGGATATTATCGGTGTGATCACAGCCTCTGGCAAACCCGTCGCGTTCCAACGCAGTAAGGCGCTTGTCGCTTTGAAACGGGGTGACGAAATTGCGGTTGAAAATGTGCGCTTGAAACTTGATGCAGGCGGCATCCGCGCTGTTGGTGCCGATGGCTCAGACCTTGGTAGCCACCAAGCGTTTTGGTTCGCATGGTCACAGTTTCATCCAACAACAGAACTTTGGGGCGGGTAAGGCCCGCGCCATTTGTTATTTAGGATTGGTCGCCTGCTCTAAAAAAGAGCGGGCGCGTTCCGTCCAGCCTTTTGGCAATCCGTGGCCGCCATCATGAATGTCTAGTTTTACAGGCGCATGCTCACAAGAGGCATTCCAAATGCGGCTTCGAAAGTTTTCGTCAATTTTGATCTCGTCAGGGTTTGAACGACAACCATTTGCTTGGCGTGCTCGGTCAAGACTTTCCCAAATACTGCCTTGATGCCAGTCGCGAATGATGCGGCCCTCAAACGGCACTTGGCTGTCGCCAAAGCCGTGAATTTGCATGATCGGCAGAGATTTGAGGCCTGCACAGTCGGTTGTGTTTGGTCTGCGCAATGCACCAGCGACGCTGACCATTCCAGCAAGTTTGTCACCTTGCTTGCAGGCAAGAAGCCAAGCCATGGATCCGCCAGCAGAAAAGCCGCCAACGAAGATTTTGTTGGGGGCGAGCTTTGCGCGTTCTCCGGCGGCTTTTAAAACTTTGAAAGTGAAGTCCACATCATCGCGCGGTGCCCCGTCGCGGGCGGGATACGAGCGTGGTCCGTCTTTCGAGCGTTGAAAGCCGTTTGGCGCGATCAAGACATAACCTTGATTGAGGAAGTCACGTTGCAAGCCGCCGCTTCGATGGATGGATGCGCCATTGCCTCGGTGTCCGTGATACCAGATTAAAACTGGATGAGGGCCGTCTCCTGCAGGCACGCGCATATGGTAACTGCCACCCTCGATTTCACAAGGAGCTTCCGGCTCGCATTGTTGGGCGTTAAGGGGTAAGCTCGCACTGAGCGAAATGAAAGTGGTAGCGATGGGTAGCAAGGACCATTTCATCTTCTTCAATGAAACGATGCCCATGCTAACTTCCCTCCGGCAAGGCGGCGAGCCAATCTAGCCCGTGGCCGACCCATTCTGCCGGAATGGAATGTCCGCGTTTATGCAAGCACAATTCTAAAACACGCCCGCTGCTGCTTTTATCCCAGCGTTCACACGAAAGACGTTTGTCACCGCTTTTAACCTTGCGAGCATCGCTTGATGCACCGTTGACGCGGGCGAGAATATCAAAACCTTCAGGGATCGGCATAGAGTTATAAACGCCCACTTCATCAAAGGAGACGACGCGGTCTTTGAGGCCGTGGATATGACGAAGGTTTACGGGGCCAGTTGCGCATGTGTCAGGGTTTGAACGCCAAAAGCCGCCTGCGATGGGGGCGTAAGCGCGGAAGAGGTCGCCTGTATAACAAGCAACATTCCAAACCATAGAGGCACCGCGTGAAAAGCCGGAGGCAAGGGTTTGGCTCTCGTCAATTGGCCAGCGCTTTTTGATGTCTTTCATCACGTCTCGAATATAGGCCGCTTCATTGCGCCCACCTTCCGCGCGGCCTTCACCGATTTGCCGCCAATAGCCTGTTCGTGCGAAGGGGGCAACAAAGAGTGCACCTCTGCTTGTCGCACCCCTTACCATGCCACGATTGCGAAACGTGCCTTCAGGTGTGCCATTCCAACCATGGAAATAAACCACCAAACGAAGCGGCTTTTTGCCGTCCCAGTTGTCTGGTTCGGCGGCAAGATAATATCCATTTTCTACCTCGCAACGGCTGTCTGCGCCACAAGCGTGTGCATTGGCTGGAAGTAGGAAAAGAGCGAGAGATAAGAGCAGAAAGCGCATGAGACACCTTTGAGCGAATTTTTCGATAGGGGATCATTTGCATTTCGGTGCAATGCATCAACCAAATTGTTTGTGATGTCACCGTTTTCGGGTTTCGGCTAACGCGCTGTTGGCACCCATTGTTCTGCCAATTTCATTGCGGCGGCTTTGGCTTCTTCATCTAGTTCATTGAATAAGACGTCTAGGTGCTTATCTCTAAAACCTTGTTTCTTGGAGATCAAATGCCAACGGGCGGAACTGAGTGGGTCAAGCGGAACGCCGGAACCTGTGCGGTAAAGGTGCGCAAGGCGGTTTTGGGCAATGGCATTGCCTGCTCGGGCATTTATTAAGAACCATCGCGCGGCATCATCTTCGTTTTTGCCAATGCCGATGCCATTTAAAAGGCGGGTCGCGTATTCTATTTGTGCCGTATCATGGCCGCCACGGGCTGCTTGTCCAAAATAGATGGTCGCCAGAATTTCATCTTTCGTCACGCCGTGGCCTTCGCGGTATAGTTCGCCGATGGCAAATTGTGCATCATGATTGCCAAGTTTTGCCGCTTTCAAAAGATTGTCCGCCGCAAGCTTCACGTCTTTTTCTAGGACTTCACCAGTGAGGCGCATGAGGCCCACATTATAAAGCGCGAGCACATGATTTTGTTCTGCTGCAATTGAAAAATACTTCGCAGCTTCTTGCTTGTTCCGCTCCGTGCCGATGCCATCCAAATGCATGAAACCTAATTGAAAAGCCGCCTCGCGATTATTGTTATCTGCGCCTAGTTGAAACCAAGAAAACGCGATTGTCTGATCTTTCTTAACACCGAGACCTTGGCGATAAAGTTCGCCGATCAAAGCCTGTGCCGCTCCGTCGCCAACCTCTGCAAGATCGGTCGCAATTGCAAGGGCGGAAAGATAAAGGCCGCGTTGAAAATAACCATAGGCGACATCAGCATCTGGCTCCAATTCACCAAGCGATGCGCGGGCGCGGTCTAGAATTTTTTGTTCAATCTCACCGGGTGAAGGGCGGCGCGCGGCATCTTCTTTTGCCTTTTTGGCTAAAGCCGGATTGGGTGTGCTGGAATTTGGTTTTGCTGTCGCGGGCTTTTCATTTTCCGCTTCCACGTTGGCTTTTTCATCGCTTTGAGCAATCCCATGGGGGACTGCAAATATCAGCGTGAAAAGAAGAAACAGGAATAAACGAAAATTACGCATTTAAAGCAGCCTTTCGCGCCTCAAAATCTGTGTCGAGCAATTGGTTTGCTTGTGCGAGTGCCACCTTAGGATCAGATGCATTCCAAATGGCTGTGCGAAGGCCAACGAAATCAATGCCGGCTTTTGATGCTTGTTCGACGCTTTCCAAACTATTTCCACCCATAACAACACCTGGCACTTCAAACAGTGAACACCACCATTCAGCCAGTTTGAACATCTTTGGAAAGATATCCGGCTTTGTGTCACCATCAAGGCGGCCAAAGAAAAGATAATCAATTGGGCCTTCGCCCATTTCCATTGCTTCATGGCGGGTAGGGGCACAGGCAACCCCCATAACCTCACGGCCTGCATGGGCTTTTACGGTTTCAACAATCTCATCAACAGCGCCATCAAGATGAAGGCCATCAGCGCCTGAGCGCCCCATCACTTGGCTGTCATTGTGGATGAGTGTTGCGACCTCGTGCTCTTGTGCAATCGGGATCAGTGTTTTCGCGGCTGCTTGATAATCACCGTCTTTAGGTGGAAGGATGAGAAGTGATGCAACGTCACCACCTGCGAGCGTCTCGGTGAGCACCTTCGCAAACGCCACCGTCTCATAGTCAGCTGGCGTGATGAGAAAAAGGCGGGTGCGGTAAATTTCAGGGTCATGTTTTTTGGTCATAAAGCCTTATTAGGCGTCTATGAGATTGGGATCAAGTTTGCACCATAAACTGACTTAAAATTCGCGAACATTGCCTATTATACTGAGGATAGATGTCGCTTGTTGATCCCCCTTCAGCACCTTCAGCCGTGCTTGTGAAAAACCTTCTGCATGATCCGCCAACCGTCATTTGTCTTGATGAGAGTAAATTGATCTGAAAACCTATTGCCGCCCCAATTATGCAATTCCACACGCACGGTTGCCGTAGAATGGCTTACATCGATGGGGCCTATTTCAGCGACAACATCAGGGGAGGGATCTCGGGCATCCACACGTCTAAATAACTCTTCAATCCCACCGCCTTCAATCTGGCCGTCAGTCGCCCAATACATTGTTGCATCTACATGAAAGATCGGTCGCATAATGGCGGAATCTGCTTTTCGACCACTCTCGATATAAGCATCTAGCATTTCTCGGATAGCGACTTCTTCACTCATAACATTCTCCTTAAGGCAGCTATAATGAGGGTAATCGTTGGCTAAAAATATCGCAAGCTATAGATGACGCCGTACATGGTGTGGGTTCGCAATGATGGCACCAAGTTTGATTAGTCAGGATCCTAGCCAAATTGCTGCAATCAATCTACTTATGGCGAGATTAGCGTCTTGAAAAAACAAAAAAAGGCTGCGAAATTCGCAGCCTTTTTTAATTGGTGTTCGTTCTTCTAGTTACAAACTGAACGACCGTGGCTTTGTAGATCGTGGAAGGCTTCTTCTAAACGAGCAGCCATTGATTTTTGTACTTCACGGTTCCATTTGCGTGGGTCGTAGAATTTCTTCTGCGGTGCGCCTGTTTCTGGATCGATTTGGTGTTTGAAGGCAACTGGATTAGCATCCATGTAATTGCCAACACCTTGCGCACAAGCAAACTGTGTGTCTGTGTCGATGTTCATTTTGAACACGCCATAAGACAATGCTTCTGCAATTTTCTCTTTTTCAGAACCTGAACCACCGTGGAAAACAAGGTGGAGTGGCAAAGTGCCTGTGCCGCGTTCTGCTTCAACGAGCTTTTGGCTGTTAATCAAAATTTCTGGACGAAGCTGCACATTGCCTGGTTTGTAAACGCCGTGCACATTGCCGAAGGAGGCCGCGACCGTGAAATGACCGAGGTCGTTCAGCGCATCATAAGCTTGCAGAACGTCTTCTGGCTGGGTGTAAAGGTGCGCGCTGTCGGCTCCTTCTTCAAGATCATGGCCAACGCCATCTTCTTCACCGCCGGTAACACCGAGTTCGATTTCAAGCGAGATGTCACAGGCTGCCATGCGTTTTAGATAGTCTGCACAAGTGCCGATATTGTCGTCGAGTTCTTCTTCCGACAGGTCGATCATGTGTGAAGAATAAAGGGGCTTGCCAGTCTCTTTCTTAGCAGCCTCGTTATAATCCATCATGCCATCGATCCACGGAAGCAATTTACGGTTTGCGTGGTCTGTGTGAAGGACAACAGCAACACCATAATCTTCCGCCATCATGTGAACGTGACGGGCAGCGGAAACCGCACCTTTCACTTTCATCTCGGTTGTAGCGATTGAGGGGCCGCCATAAAAGCCTGCGCCACCATTCGACATTTGAACGATGATGTCCGATTTTGTCATTGCGGCTGCTTCAAGTGCTGCGTTTGCTGAATTTACATCGGTAACGTTGACAGCTGGCAGTGCGTATCCACCGCTTTTGCAAGCCTCAACCAAGGCGATATATTCTTCGCCTGTTACCACACCAGGTTTGAGTTTAGTCATCTAAATCCCCCTTAAAATACTAAATTCTACCCTCGTTTTTTGAGAGGCAGTCTTTAAACTCGTGAGGGTATGATTAGCTTTTTTTCCGCCAAATTTCCAGTGCCGTGTTAGTGACTAAACCTATTAATACCAATATTATGGCGCTCTATATTATGACTCTCAATTTGGTGGTTACCTTCTCCTGCATGTCGTGCAAGGAACCCTAGGCGCTGACGCTAGCTTTTGCGGCGGTTTATAAAGTGTCTGATAATGCCAATCAGACTGATCAACACCCAACAGGCTTCGATAAAGAAGGCACCAGCGTTAAAGTCGTATAGAAGCGACCAAACGATCAGGCTTGATCCGATCAAATTCACAATTGGGAAAATGAGACTTTCTGATGGAAGACGGCCAATTTGATTGAGGAAATAAGCGCCAACCACGAGGATGGCGCCAGTTATACCCACAATGTCTATTGGTGTGAGGTCCAGCATTAGGTCCTCAATATTTCGACACCTGGCAAAGCTTTGCCTTCAAGCCATTCAAGGAACGCGCCACCTGCAGTGGAAACGTAAGAGAAGTCTTTGGCTGCACCCGCATGATTAAGGGCGGATACTGTATCGCCGCCGCCTGCAACGGACATGATCTTGCCTTGCTTGGTTGCTTCTGCAGCATGTTGGGCAGCCGCGACGGTTGCTTTGTCAAACGGTGTGATTTCAAATGCGCCGAGGGGGCCATTCCACACAAGCGTTTTGGCTTGATCAATGGCAGTGCCAACGCGCGTAACAGCATTTGGTCCTGCATCAAGGATCATGGTGTCTGAGGGAACGCTTCCAGCGTCGACAACTTCATTTTCTGCATTGGCTGCAAATTCCTTGGAGACAACCACGTCGCTTGGCAGAATAATTTCGCAGTTTTCTTTTTCAGCTGCGGCAAAAATTTTCAACGCAGTTGGTGCAAGGTCGTGTTCACACAGTGATTTGCCAACATCAATGCCTTGAGCTGCAAGGAATGTGTTTGCCATGCCGCCACCGATGACGAGGCTATCAACGCGTGAGACGAGATTTTCTAACAGGTCGATTTTGGACGAAACTTTTGCACCACCAACAACAGCGACGACAGGCCGCTCAGGGTTTGCGAGGGCTGCTTCTAGTGCTTCCACTTCTGCCTGCATGGTGCGGCCAGCCACTGTTGGGAGATAGCTTGCTAGACCAACTGTTGTTGCATGAGCACGGTGAGAGGCTGAGAAAGCATCTGCAACGAAGATGTCGCCCATGCTTGCAATTGCTTTTGCAAAGTCAGGATCATTTGCTTCTTCGCCTGGGTGAAAGCGTGTGTTTTCCAAAAGCGCGATGTCACCATCTTGCATGGTAGACAGTTTTTCCATCACTTCTTGCGGGCCATTTGCGCCGACCATAGCGACGGGTTTTCCGAAAACCTTTTCACAAGCCGGTGCAACAGGGGCTAGGCTCATTTCTGGCACAACCTGACCTTTGGGTCGGCCAAAGTGAGCAAGCAAAATAACTTTGCCGCCTTTGTCAGAAATTTCTGTGATTGTTGGGGCGACGCGCTCAATGCGGGTTGTGTCTGTCACAACGCCATCAGCCATGGGTACATTGATATCGACGCGCACAAGGCAGCGTTTGCCTTTAACGTCGATGTCGTCGAGTGTTTTAAAAGCGGTCATGAAGTTTACCTGATGTTGCAAGTACTCTCATAACCGACTGTTATTAAAGGCTAGCGAATAGATCTGGAATCTTTGGTACGTTAAGCTGGATAAGGGCATAACGAACCCATTCTCCATCATTAAAAAGCGCATCATATCCAGAAACTAACGCTGCGGTACCAGCGACTATAAAAGCAAATGTCCAAAAACCGTCGATCATAACGTGTCCTCATAAAATGACGTTTATCGACAATGATATTAGCGGAAAACCGCCCGTGAAGGGCGGTTTTCTTAATAAATGGTTAAATGTGCTTGGCGAGAGCAACCGCAGTATCAGACATGCGGTTTGAGAAGCCCCACTCATTATCATACCAAGAAAGAACCCGAACAAGGTTGCCTTCCAGCACTTTGGTTTGATCCAAAGCGAAGATTGAAGAATGCGGGTTGTGGTTAAAGTCTTGGCTGACAAGTGGCTCATCTGTGTAGGCGAGCACTTTGTCCAAAGGACCATTAGCAGCTTCCATGATCGCTGCGTTGACTTCTTCCGCTGTTACATCGCGCGATGGAACAAATTTAAGGTCAACAACAGAAACATTCGGTGTTGGAACGCGGATAGCAGCACCATCAAGCTTGCCTTTAAGCTCTGGCAAAACAAGGCCTACAGCTTTTGCAGCACCGGTTGATGTTGGGATCATAGACATTGCAGCCGCACGAGCGCGATACAAGTCTTTGTGCATTGTATCCAATGTTGGCTGATCACCCGTATAAGAGTGAATTGTTGTCATGTAGCCTTTTTCGATACCGAATTTTTGCTGAAGCACATGAGCAACAGGGGCAAGACAGTTTGTTGTGCAAGATGCGTTTGAAATCACGAGATCGTCTTTTGTAAGTGTCTCGTGGTTTACGCCGTAAACAATTGTTGGAATATCGCTGCCACCAGGAGCAGAGATGATGACACGCTTAGAGCCGTTTTGAAGGTGCTGACCAGCTGAATCTTTGCTTGCGAAGATGCCTGTACACTCAAGTGCAATATCAACGTCACCCCAAGGGAGTTCTTTCGGGTCACGGATTGCTGTTACTCTGATTGGGCCTTGGCCAACGTCAATCGTGTCACCTGACACTGTTACTGTACCGGGGAAACGACCATGGACTGAATCGTAGCGTACCAAGTGCGCGTTTGTTTCTACAGGTCCAAGATCGTTGATTGCTATAACTTGGATGTCGGTACGGCCAGACTCGATGATGGCTCGTAAAATATTACGTCCAATACGGCCAAAACCGTTAATCGCTACTTTCACTGTCATGGTCAGATCTTCCTTAATTCGAGAGGTGAATAAAATGCTGAATTTTGTTTTTAGTCAATATTGCCCAAATGTCAAAAATTATTGAGCCGCATTAACAATCGCTTCTGTAGTGATGCCGAAATGCGCGTAGACTTCTTTATAAGGAGCACTTGCTCCAAATGAATTCATGCCGATGAAATGGCCATCATGGCCGATGAAACGGTCCCAACCCATGCGCACACCGGCTTCAACCGCGATGCGGATCGTCTCATTGCCTAAGAGCGCTGTTTTGTATTCATCGCTTTGTTGTTCAAACAATTCAAAAGACGGCACGGAAACCACACGGGTTGTTTTGCCCGTTTTATCCAGCTCGGCTTTGGCTTCTAACGCGAGTTCAACTTCTGACCCTGATGCGAAGATTACTACCTCGGCATCATTATCGGATCCCGCCAGCGTATAAGCGCCTTTTGCACAAAGGTTTTCTTCGCTGAAATCAGGGCGAACGCTTGGTAGGCCCTGTCTTGAAAGGGCGATTGCGCTTGGTGCTGATTTGGCTTCGATGGCAATTTGCCAACATTCAGCCGTTTCCGTCACATCAGCAGGGCGGAAAACGTTGAGGTTTGGCATAGCGCGTAATGAGGCCATGTGTTCGACTGGTTGGTGCGTTGGACCATCTTCGCCAAGACCAATGGAATCGTGGGTTAAAACGTGGATTGAACGAATACCCATCAAAGCGGATAAACGAATGGAGGCGCGGCAATAATCTGAGAAGATTAAGAAACCACCTGAATAAGGGATCAGGCCACCGTGCAACGCCATGCCGTTCATGGCAGCGGCCATGCCGTGCTCGCGAATACCCCAGCGCATATAGCGACCGCCGTAATTGTCCGCTGTAATATCCTGCATGCCCTTCGTGAGCGTGTTGTTGGAGCCGGTTAGGTCCGCTGAACCGCCAATTGTTTCTGGCAAAACACCATTGATCACTTCAAGCGCCATTTCGGATGCTTTTCTGGTGGCGACCTTTGGCTGGTCTTCTGCAAGCTGACGTTTGTAATCGGCAATTGCGGACGTCAAAGTACCTGCAATGTCGCCGTTGAAACGTCTGTCAAATTCAGCTTTGACTTCAACATCGAGAGCTTCGTGGCGTTTTTCCCAATCAACGCATGCGTGGCCTGAGCGTAGTCCAGCAATGCGCCATGCATCTAAGATGTCGGCTGGAATATCGAAGGGGCCGTGGTCCCAACCAAGCGCTTCTCTTGCGCCCGCGATTTCTTCATCACCCAGTGGTGCACCATGAGAAGAGGCTTTGCCTGCTTTTGTTGGTGCGCCGTAACCAATTGTTGTTTTGCATGCAATTAGGCTTGGCTTGGTTTCGTTTTGAGCTTGTTGGATCGCTTTTGCGATTGCCTCTGGATCATGCCCATCAATGGTTTGAACATCCCAGCCTGCTGCTTCAAAACGTTTGGTTTGGTCACCAGATTCAGTCAGAGATAGCGGGCCGTCAATGGAAATGCCATTGTCGTCAAACAAGACGATCAAGCGATTGAGCTTATAGTGGCCTGCCAGCGAAATTGCTTCGTGGCTGATGCCTTCCATTAAGTCGCCGTCTGATGCGATGACATAGGTGTTGTGATCGACAATGTCGTCACCGTATTCTGCATTCAACACCCGTTCGGCGAGTGCCATACCAACAGCCGTTGCGATGCCTTGACCAAGCGGACCTGTCGTTGTTTCGATGCCGCTTGCGTGGCCATATTCAGGGTGGCCAGCAGTTTTTGCGCCGAGTTGGCGGAAATTCTTGATCTCTTCCAGCGTCATATCTTCATAGCCGGTGAGGTAAAGCAGCGAATAAAGCAACATGGAGCCATGGCCCGCTGACAAAACAAAACGGTCCCGATCTGGCCATTTTGGTGCTCGCGGATCAAATTTTAGGAACTGCGTGAACAGCACGGTTGCCACATCTGCCATGCCCATTGGCATGCCCGGGTGACCGGAATTTGCCGCTTGAACAGCATCCATTGAAAGCGCGCGAATTGCATTCGCCATCTTCTGTGTTTTTTTGATGTCAGCCATATGTGTATTTCGCCGAAATAGAGGTCTAGAGCGATGTCGTAGACCAGCCCGAAGGAGCCAATGAGAACTCGATTGAAGCTTACATGTTGCGGATACTTATAACCAATACGATGGCAAGTGAAGGGATCAGCGATTACAAGTGAGCTTGCAGTGTAAAAAGACTTTCTTTTGCGGCGCATTCATAGCAGGTCACTTTAATGAGTCAATGAGAGAACCGTGTGGTTTTGTTCCAATAACGTGGAAAAGGGCCATCTTTACGATTGCAGCGTGTATGCTGCAACTTGCGTATACCTGTGGTTGAAAAATTTGCATGCTTTACATTTACAGCGATGATCAAATAATCTGGAACAAATCAATCATCTATCCTAAAACAGTCACGATCTAAGTTGATTCTAAAAATCTCTGTGTGTTGTTGCTTCCGAATGCGGGCAACTGTTGACGGTTAGGAAGCATGGCGCTTAGGTGCTCAGATATGTTGAAAGTAAGCTCATAGTAATGGATCAAACGGCTGCAGATTTGAAAGAAGATGATTTGAAAGGCGCTATTCGCCAACTTGCATCCTCTTTGGATGGGTTGGAAAGTGCGGTGGAGCGCCATATGGATGACAAAGACCGTATGTCTTCTCTTGATGGTGAGATGGATGATATCGTGCTTGACCGTTCGCGGCTTGCGCAATCACTCGATCGCGCAGAAGCTCGTTCCGGCCGATTGGAAGAAGCGAATAAAGAAGTGTCCCGTCGATTGGTGAATGCAATGGAAACAATACGTTCCATCATCGAATCACAAGCTAAGTAGGAACTAAGGCCGATATTTATGGCGCATGTCAGCGTGATCATTGATGGGAAAACCTACCGAATGGCCTGCAAGGATGGCCAAGAGGAACATTTGCGCGGGCTTGGCCAAAAAATGGATCAGGCCATTCAGACCTTAAAAGATGGGTTTGGCGATGTGGGGGATCAACGCCTAGCCATAATGGCGGGTATTATGATGGCTGACCAGCTTTCGGAGCATGAGCAACAGGTAAAGGGTCTTCAGGCTGAAGTCGAAGCGTTGAAGGAAAACCGCAATGCCTTGATTGAGCGTTATCATGGCGCTGAAAGCACCTTAGTGCGGGCGCTGCATGAAGTGACGGATCGCGTTACATCGCTAACTGAAAAGTTAAATAATGGTGCGGCTTCCCAGTCTTCTCCCGTGGCGGTTGATAAACCTGCTGAATAATGCGTTTGGCGATAAAACGACAAAGCAATCAATTTGTTGATAGCCATCTTATTTGTTTCGTCTTATATGGATTAAAGAGCTGCGCTTCGCGTCAGGATAATTCATGCCAGGGGCCTTAATGTTCTGAACGGGAGCTGTCCCTGTCTTCGCTCGTGGGCTTAGACACTCACGGCGCCCACCTACTATGTAGGTTCTCAGGCATTGATATACATCCAACGGTCGTCGTGGCTCACTTTTTTTAGGAATTTTCCTTTTGAGGGTTTCGAATGGCAGATGATTTGAGAGCTTTGAAAAAAAGCCTACGCGAACGAGTTCTCTCCCTTCGAGATCAATTGTCTTGCGACATTCAAACACAGGCCGCTCATTCATTGAAAAATTATGCCAACCTCATTGGCGATGTGAGCGGCAAAGTGGTGTCGAGTTTTTGGCCCATCCGCTCTGAGATTAATCCTTATGATTTAACCCAAGAATTGAGGCAGCGTGGTGCGCAATTGGCTTTGCCTGTGGTGATGGACAAAACGACCTTAGAGTTTCGCACCTATGATCATGATGATGATTTGATTGATGCAGGCTTTGGCACAAAAGGCCCAAGCACCAATGCGGCCGTTGTTGATCCTGATATCTTACTTGTCCCGCTTGCCGTCTTTGATCAGCAGTGCGGGCGAATTGGATATGGGGCAGGCTTTTATGATCGGGCCATTGCGAAATTGCGGGCTAAGGGCCGGCTGCCCAAAACTTTTGGACTTGCCTTTGAACAACAATTGGTTGATCAGGTGCCGCAAGATGAGTTTGATATAAAGCTTGATTATATTTTGACTCCAGAAAAGATTTACAAAAACAGCGTGACGGACAAAGAGCCTGCGCTTGGAGAAAATTGATGCGCCTATTGTTTATCGGTGATGTTGTTGGTCGTTGTGGACGCGAAGCTGTCGACAAGATATTGCCGAATTTGATTTCAGATCATGCGATAGATTTTGTCGTGCTCAACGGTGAGAACGCTGCTGGTGGATTTGGGATTACGGAAGACATTCACAACGGGTTTATCAATGCGGGCGTTGATGTGGTGACGACTGGCAACCATGTTTGGGACCAACGCGAGGCGCTTGAATTTTGTACCCGCCACGATAATTTTTTGCGACCTGCCAATTATGCAGCAGGTAGCCCCGGTAAAGGCAGTGGCGTGTTTAGTGCGCGAAATGGGGCGCAAGTTATGGTGATGAATGTGATGGGGCAAGTCTTCATGCATCCAACGCTAGAAGACCCTTTTCAATGCGTCGAGAATGCTTTGGCGTCTTGCCCAATGGGTGAATATGTTGATGCGGTGGTCATTGATATGCACGCGGAAGCAACCAGCGAAAAAATTTGTATGGGACATTTTGTCGATAGTCGCGCATCGTTGGTCGTTGGAACGCACACTCATGTGCCGACCAGCGATTATCAAATATTAAACGGCGGCACTGGCTACATGAGTGATGCTGGCATGACGGGCGACTATGATGGTTCACTCGGCATGATGAAAGAAGCGCCAATGCAGCGTTTTTTGACAAAATTACCCGGTGAGCGCATGGAAGCAGCTCCCGGTCCCGCAACGTTTTGTGGTGTGGCCGTTGACACCGATGACACAACAGGGCTGGCTGTTGCCATTGAACCAGTTCGCATTGGACCGAGATTGCGCGAACATATCCCGAGTTTTTGGTAACGATCTAGATTGTAGGAAGAGGATAATGCCATGTCGTTGAATTTTGGACGCAGCCTTATGGCAATCCCCGGCCCATCGGTTGTTCCTGAGCGCGTGCTGAATGCGATGCATCGGCCTTCGCCTAATATTTATGAAGGCGCGTTGATTGACTTAACCGCCTCGCTTTATCCTGATTTAAAAACGGTCGCTCAAACCAAGGATGAGGCTGCGATTTATATTGCGAACGGCCACGGTGCTTGGGAAGCAGCGATACGCAATGTTCTCAAAGCAGGTGATAAAGTCTTGGTGCTTGCAACAGGACGGTTTGGTCTTGGTTGGGGTGAGATGGCTGCAAGCATGGGCATCGACTGCCAAGTGTTCGATTTTGGCATGTCTTGCGATCACGATTTAAGCGTTGTGAGTGATGCGCTTAATGCTGACAAAGACGGTGCCATTAAAGCAGTCTTGTGTACGCAGGTAGATACTGCGTCTTCGATACGTAATGATATTCCGGCGCTCAGGGCAGCCATGACGGCGGCCGATCATGAGGCTTTGTTGATGGTTGATTGCATTTGTTCACTGGGATGCGACCGTTTTGAAATGGATGCGTGGGGCGTTGATGTAGTGGTGGCTGCCTGCCAAAAAGGTTTGATGACACCTGCGGGTCTTGGTTTCGTGTTTTTCAACGACAAAGCAAAAGAAGCAAGAAAGCGGTGTGAACCTGGTGAATATTGGGATTGGAAACTGCGGGTTGGTGGCAAGATTTATTATCAACAATTTTGCGGAACAGCGCCGACCCATCATCTCTATGGATTGCGTGAAGCTTTGGATATGCTGGTCCATGAAGAAGGTGTTGAAGCGGCATGGGCACGCCATGAAACGATTGCGCGTGCTATTTGGGCAGCCATTGATGCGTGGGGTGATGCGCCAAATGCTCACTTTAAGCACAATGTTTCTGACCCAACAAAACGCAGCCATGCCGTCTCAGCCATTGAAACTGGATTGGGTGAAGCAACCCGTATTCGCCAATGGAGCGAACATCAAGGCGGTGTGACGCTCGGTATTGGGCTTGGCTTTGGATTGCCGGGCCAAGAGGGCTGGGACAATCATTTTCGTATCGGCCATATGGGGCATTTAAATTTACCCATGGTTATGGGAACGCTGGGCGCAATTGACGCGGCGATGAAAGCTGAAAATATTACCCATGGTGGTGGTGCGTTAGAAGCGGCAAGCCGTGTGCTCGCCCAGCACTCTGCCTAGGCATTCGGTATGAAATTTTTAGAGCAAGTTACCAACCGCCGTGGGTGTCGTCACTTGGTCGGTTTTTGTGAACTTCTGTCTTTTCATCGTTTGAAACGGGTTTATCAAACGCTTCCAAGATTCGTTCCGGCATATGCGGTGCTTCGCGTTTGTTTTCCTCTTCGAAACCAAAACTCGTGACTGAAAGCGCGTTTGGTTGGAGAACCACGCGACCCGGTTCAAAGCGAGAAAACTTACTCTTGTCTTCGCGTGCAACATCGCGGCGTTGGAGCAATCTCCAAATGACATAAATGATGATCGTTAAATGCGCCCAAAGGGTAACGATGAACAGGCCCTTTGTGTCGGATGTCAGCATTATTAAGCCAGCGAAAAAGGGACCAAGGATAGAGCCGACTCCAAACAACAACAGCATGCCGCCGCTGGTTTGAAGATAGCGATTCTTGTCTGCGTGGTCATTTGCGTGCGCCATAACGACGGGTGGCAATGAATAGATTGCACCACCAAAAAACGCGCCAGCAATGAGTATGGCCGTTGTGCTTGGGTTTGATACGCGTAAGAAAAATATATCGATACAAGCAGCCCCCGTTGCGAGGATGACCAAGATGATGCGGCGATTAAAACGGTCTGACAGATAACCAATTGGAATTTGGACCAATGCTCCTGCCAAAATCGTGACACTCATGAAGGTCGCGATAGTCGCAATGTCGAGTTGAAGGCGTTGAGCGAAGACGGCACCCAATGAACCAAAAGCACTGTTAGAAATGCCAATCAAGGTGATTGCCACGACAGCAGATGGAGAGTTCTTCCATAAAGCGGGCACATCAAAGGATGCTTTTTGCAATGGTTTAGGCGTGGTGCGCCCAGACAAGGCTGGTGGGATAATTGCAATTGTGTAAAACACGGCTGCGATCAAGAAAAAGATCGGGCCTGATGTGTCACCTGTCACCAACAGCATTTGGCCTGCGGTGGTGGCGGTTAAATTGACCATTGTATAAACGCCAAACACCTTGCCGCGTGTTTTTGAGTTGGTCCGTTCATTAACCCAGCTTTCAACAATCATGGCGGAGCCTGCAAAGCAAAAACCGGCGGCTGCCCGCATGGGTATCCACACAATAGGATCGATCACGATAAGGGAGATGATGACGGCCAATGTTGCCATTGAGGCCATAACGCTGAATACGCGTACATGGCCAACTCTGAGCACCATTGAAGGAACGTATAAGGCGCCGATGATGAAACCCAATGCCCAACTGGTTCCAAGCAAGCCAAGGGCGAGAGACGAGAATCCCTCGCTACCGCCTCTGATTGGAATAATCAGGCTGTTCATGCCACCTGCAAGCATTAAACAGGCATAGCCAATCATCAGTGCGGCGAGAGGCCGAAACTGGGTGATTGTCAGTGTGTCAGATTTATTGGTCACAACGATGCGATGCTTTTAAAAAAACGTTCTTTGATAAGCCTATCCAGAACGCGAACAGAGTTATGAAGTGTGTGATGCATATAGGGTTTTCTATTCGTGAATTACAAGCAGATTATAACGTTTGTCTCTATGCTCCACGAATGTCCAATAATTGAGCTTCAAATATTGCGTAATTTGCTTTTGATGTGTTGATATTATGGAATGGTACAGCGGTCTAAATTCAAAAAATTTGTCATGATTGAATTTTAAAGGTTAACTTTCTTTCATTATGTCGAGTTATGGAGTTTTAATTATGTTGCGTATGATTTTTGCGACGTTTGTCGCGCTAACAATTTCCACAAATGCCTATGCTGGTTGTTGGTTTGGGCAGAAAAATTTACCAGGTAGTCTAGGGCCGGGGGATACAGACAATTCGCGTTCCTTCACGGTTCGAAATGGCGACGCATTGTTTATCGTGCGAACAAGAAACGGTCGTCCGATTACAGCAAATCTTGGCTGCGGCTGGTCAACGGGTAGCTACCATGCTTGCCGTGTGTTTACGAACCAGCATCGCCGTGAAGTGTTTGTCAGTTTGCAGAACAATACAGGACGTCAAATCACTTATCGCTGGATTTGTCGTCACTAAACTTAATGACTTGCTTTACGCGTTTTTGTATCTGATGCTATTCCCTCGATGAGTGGGAGAGCCGAACAATTATGACGCGTAAAGACTTAGGGGCTTGGGA
>CAZKKW010000010.1:0-41314 GCA_964553335.1 uncultured Hyphomicrobiales bacterium
CACGCACTAATACAGGTGAGGGACAGCATATTCATTTGTCCATGTTGGATGCGATCGTATCCTTTCTTTGGGGGTCGGATATGGGCGGCCATACCTTTGTTGGCAATGAATTGAAACAAGAAACGGCACAAAGTTTTATCGACCTGATTTATGAAACGAAAGAGGGCTATATCAGCGTTGCAGTTCAGTCTGACAAAGAATGGAAGAACCTGTGCTCGGCACTTGATAAACCCGAATGGCTGGAAGACCCACGTTTTCTCGATACGGCCCTTCGCCAAAAGAATATCAATGATCGTTTGATGCTCACGCAAGAAGCCCTGCTTGAAAAAACCGTGAGTGAATGGCTCGAAATTCTGGCTGAGCATGATGTGCCATCAGCGCCCGTGTTGAACCGTACGAACATGATCCGCCATCCTCAAATTGAGGCGAATGGCATCGTCGCTGAAATTGACCACCCAGAAGCAGGTCGCTTGCGCCAAGCCCGTCCTGCACCGCAGTTTTCTAAAACGCCAACTGCTTTTGATAGACCCGCGCCGCAACTCGGTGAACATACGATTGAAATGCTGCGTCTTGCCGGTGTCGAGCAAAGTGAAATTGATGTGCTGCTAGATGAAGGCGTGTTGAAAGCTGGAGAGGGTGCATGACCAAACCGCTTGATTTTTACTATTGGCCAACACCCAATGGCTGGAAAGTTTCAATCATGCTGGAAGAGTGCGGCCTTCCTTACAATATGATCCCTGTGAATATTTCCAAAGGCGATCAGTTCAAGCCTGAATTTTTGAAAATCAGCCCTAACAACCGCATGCCCGCAATTGTTGATTTTGAGACGGATGGCGATCCAATTTCGATTTTTGAATCAGGCGCCATCCTGCTTCATCTTGCAGAAAAGACAGGCCAATTCGCGCCAACTGATCCACTGGGTCGTAAAGAGCTGATGGAATGGCTCTTTTGGCAAACAGGCAATCTTGGGCCGATGGCGGGGCAATATAGTCACTTTAAAAATTATGCCCCTGAAGGCGAGCAAGAAGGCTATGCCCGCACCCGTTATATGAACGAATATTATCGTTGTCTCGGCGTGATGGAACGGCAGCTCGGCGATGGGCGAGACTATCTGGTCGGGGACTATTCGATTGCCGACATGATGTCATGGCCGTGGGTGTTGATTGTAAAAGCTGTTGGATTGTCGCTCACAGAATACCCGCTGGTCTCCGCGTGGCGTAATCGTATCAAAGAGCGGCCAGCGGTTCAGCGTGGCGTGGCTCTTGGTGATGAACATCGCCGCCGCAAACCACCGGATGAAGAAGAACGTAAAATATTGTTTGAGCAGAAATAGAGGCACCTCTTGGAAATTTTAAAAAACACATATCGTGGAACGAGGCTTGCCTCACTACCTGCAGAAATTCCGTTCCCGAGCGTGGATGTTGCAGCCGTCAATCGTCTGCTTGAACAATGTCCTGTTACAAATGAGACGCCGCTTGTTGAGGCTTCTAACATAGCCGCTGATTTGGGCATTGCTTCTTTGCATGTAAAAGATGAGCGCACCCGCATGGGCCTTGGCAGTTTTAAGGCACTGGGTGCGGCTTACGTTATTGCAACAATGGCGAGTGAGACTGGCGCAGAAGACATGACGACAGCCCTTGCTGGTAGAACATTTATCACACCGAGCGCTGGCAATCACGGTCTATCTGTTGCCGGTGGTGCAAAAGCATTTGGGGCTAAAGCTGTGGTTTATATTGCTGAAGCTGTGCCAGAAGTTTTTGCAGAACGCCTGCGCGGGCTTGGTGCAACGGTGGTGCGTGAAGGCCATGACTATGAAGCCTCGATGGTCGCCGCCATGAAGGCTAAAGATGAGAATGGTTGGACCCTTGTGTCTGATACCTCGTGGGATGAATATTATGAGATCACCCATCGATTGATGGAAGGCTATGTGCGCCTTGCTGATGAAGCGGTGAACCAATCGTCACAAGTGCCAACTCATATCTTTTTGCAAGCAGGTGTTGGTGGCTTTGCTGGCGCGATTGCCGCATTCTTGCGTGATAAATGGGGTGATGAACCATCAATCTATGTGGTGGAGCCTGAAGATGCACCTGCGCTGATTGAAAGCATAAAAGCAGGTAAGTGCATTAATGCGGATGGACCAGAATCCTCAATGGGGCGATTGGACTGTAAAGAACCGTCTTTGGTGGCGCTTGCAGGTCTTGCTCGTGATGCGGATTATTTTATCACCATCAGCGAAGAGCAAGGCAATCAATATATGTCCATGCTTGCAGAACATGACCTTGAAACAACCTCATCAGGTGGCGCGGGGGTAAGTGCTGTATTGGCTGGTAAGGCAGAGTTGGGACTGGATGAAAACAGCCGTGTTTTATGCTTTATGACAGAGTGTGCATGATATGAGCGAGCGCGGATTTCCTATTGAAGAATTTGAAGCCCGCACCCACCGCGCACAAGCACTTATGGCAAAGCAGGGGATTGATGCCCTGCTACTTACCACCGAACCGGATGTTCGGTATTTCACGGGCTTTTTGACCCGCTTTTGGGAAAGCCCCGCGCGGCCTTGGTTTATTGTGGTACCTGCAACGGGTAAGCCCGTCGCGGTCATCCCTTCCATTGGTGCAGCGCTCATGGGGACCACATGGATTGACGACATACGAACGTGGCGTGCACCTGATTTAACCGATGACGGCGTGAGCTTGTTAAGTAGCACCCTTAAGGAATGCGTTGGCGCTTCGGGCCGTGTTGGTATTCCGGCAGGCCATGAAAGTCACGTGCGTATGCCAATGAGCGATTTTGATCGCCTTAAAACAATGATCGCACCGCTTGAGGTCGTATCGGATGAAAGCATTGTTCGCTCACTTCGAATTGTAAAGTCGGCGCGTGAAGTGGAAAAGATTGAGATGGCGGTGCAAATTGCAGGTCGCACTTTTGCCCGTGTGCATGAGTTCGCCATGAAAGGCGCGACCTTAGATGATGTCTTCCGCCGTTTTCAAATGACGTGTTTGGATGAAGGCGCGGATTTTGTGCCTTATCTTGCAGGCGGTGCGGGGCAATCGGGTTATGGTGATGTGATTTCGCCCGCAGGCCCACAGCAATTGCAAGATGGCGATATTTTAATGCTGGATACGGGCCTTATTTGGGACGGGCATTACAGCGACTATGACCGTAATTTCTCAATCGGCACGCCAGACCCACGCGCCAATGATGCCCATAAAAAGCTTATTGAGGCGACGCAAGCAGCTTTCGCTATTGCCAAACCTGGTACCACGGCAGCTGACCTGTTTCATGCAATGAATGATGTTGTGCAAAGCGGTTCAGATGCGGGCCGCTTGGGTCATGGTCTTGGCACACAACTCACAGAATGGCCATCCATCATTCCTGATGATCATACCGAGATGCTTGAAGGCATGGTGATGACCCTGGAACCGGGCATTGAAGTGCTTGATGGCCGCATCATGGTCCATGAAGAAAACATCGTCATTACAAGCAACGGCGCTCGCTGGTTATCAAAACTTGCAGCACCCGATTTGCCAATAATTGGATAAGGCGCGACTGGATAGGGGAGAGATTTCATGGTTGAGTTTGCATATGAATTTGATGAAGCACGCAGCCAGATGAAAACGCTGGGCTTGGTGGTTTTGCAATCAGATGAAACGATCGAACATGATTTTCGCCGGATGCTTCCAACAGATATCGCGCTCCACGTCTCACGCATTCCTAACCAAGTAGAAGTCACCCGCGAGACTTTGGGAGAGATGGAGCACTCGCTCCCTGCCTCAATTAACTTGATGCCTGAAGGTTTGTCGTTTGATGCGGTCGGCTATGGTTGCACGTCTGGCACCTCGGTTATCGGTCCAGCTCGCATTGCTGAACTCGTCCATTCTCGCGGGCAGGTTAAGCAGGTAAGTGAACCTGTCTCAGCCCTTCTTGCCGCTTGTAAAGAACTCGACATTACGCGGCTTGCATTCTTGTCCCCTTACATCGAAACGGTGTCGGCGGGGTTGCGGACTGTGCTGAATGAAAACGGGGTTGAAACGCCGGTCTTTGGTTCCTTCAATGAAGGTAACGATTCCAAGGTTGTGCGTATTTCGTCAAAATCGGTTTATGATGCCGCTGTAATGTTAGGGCTTAACTCGAACTGCGATGCGCTGTTTATGTCATGCACCAATTTGCGCACGTTAGAGGTGATTGAGAAAATCGAAGACACGCTGGGCATGCCGGTATTGTCCAGTAATCAAGTGCTTGCGTGGCACCTTGCTAGACTGAGCGGTATTGACCTTAAAGCCGACGGATATGGCCGCCTTTTATCCTGATTATTCTTTGCTTGGTTTAACCAGCGTGAGGCCAATCATCATCAAGGCGAATGCCAGCCAAACCCAGTAAGAGTGGCTTTCTTGGTAAAATATGATGCCAAACAAAACACCTGCGCCCGTCACCACATAGGCCACTTGTGCAGCAAAGACGGGCCCAGCATTTTCGATCAACCACACAAAGCCGACATAAGCGATGATGTGCAATATGGCGGTCCCTAAGATTGCTTGTTCTGGTGGACCAAATGATGTCGGCATGACCCATCCATCTGTAATGAACAAGGCCGGAACAAGCCAGATCAACGCCCCCCATGATAGACCGCAGATGATGGTGATGGCATCGCAATCACTTGGTTGATATTTTGCAATAACGACGTTTTCTACCGAATAGGATAGGGAAGCAATGATCGGTAGAATAATCCAAATGGCAAGCGATGGATCGGGCAGGCTTGTTTGTGGTGCCGCGATCAAAATCACCGCTAAAACGCCTAGCGTTAAACCGATGCCGCGTTGCAAGTTCATGTGATCAAGGCGCAGGGGAACAGAGATAGCAATGGTGATCATAGGCACCAGCGATTGCATGATCATATTCACGCCGACGGGGAGATGTTTGTAAGCCTCGTAAAGGACGCTGCTTGGCAATGCTGTGCCAAGAAGCCCGCATATAATGTAAAAAACGATGTGCCCTTTGCTGGTGGGAATACGGCGGCCTCTGGCAAAAATAATAGCCGTGAGGATCAAACCACCAAGCAGGTCGCTCCACAATGTAATGCCGATTGGATGGTAACCTGTGGAAACAGCAAGCTTGGAAAGTGGCGCTGTGCCACCCCATGCAACGCCGATAACGATAAGCACAACCCATAAGTGAACAGGTTTACGTAGCGGATCCTTGATGTCTTGAGATGTTGTCAAAAACGCCGAGCCATTTTGTGGTTTATATGCTGGTCAGGCCAGTCATCCACTGGTATCAGAGTATAGTCATAAATTCACCTAGGATTTAGTCATGCGTTCCGAAAAATATCTTCCAAAAGCTCTGCAGGGCCTTCGTATTCCTGCGGTCGGTGCGCCACTTTTCATCATTTCCGTGCCTGACCTAGTGATTGCCCAATGTAAAGCCGGTATTGTCGGTAGCTTCCCCGCTCTTAATGCAAGAGAAGCAGACGGCGACCCGCCAATGCTAGAAGCATGGCTTGCGCGCATCAATGAAGAGCTGGACAAGCACAATCAAGAAAACCCTGATCGGCCTGCAGCGCCTTATGCGGTGAACCAGATTGTCCATAAATCAAATGCCCGTTTGGAACGGGACTTAGAGATTTGCGCAAAGTGGAAAGTGCCGATCTGGATTACCTCCCTTGGTGCGCGTGTTGAGGTGAATGATGCGGCGCATTCTTGTGGTGGTATCGCGCTGCATGACATCATCAATAATCGTTTTGCTAAAAAGGCAATTGAAAAGGGTGCTGATGGACTGATTGCTGTGGCGGCAGGGGCAGGCGGACATGCAGGCCCGCAAAACCCGATTGCTCTGATCCAAGAAATCAGAGAATGGTTTGATGGCCCATTGCTTCTCTCAGGCGCAATCGCAACAGGTAAAGCACTGCTTGCTGCCCGCGTGATGGGCGCAGACCTTGGCTACATTGGTTCTCCGTTCATCTCGACGGATGAGGCGAATGCTGTTGACGTTTACAAAGATATGATCGTTGAGGGCGGTGCTGATGACATCGTGACCTCGTCACTCTTTACAGGTATATCTGGCAATTATCTCAAACCGTCTATTAGCCGTGCTGGGCTTGATCCAGACAATCTTGAAACAGCAGATGCAAGCTCCATGAACTTCGCGGGCGGTTCTTCAAAGCCGAAAGCATGGAAAGAGATTTGGGGTGCAGGGCAGGGCATTGGCGCGATTGAAAGCAGAGGACCAGCTGGTGCTTTGGTGGATCGTTTGACTGATGAATATGAGCTTGCTGTAAAAGCCACAGTTGAAGAGTTGACTGCGTAAAGGGAATATCATGGAACTCAAACGGCGCATTTTTGAAGAAGAGCACATCATCTTTCGTGAAAGCGTCAAGCGATGGGTCGATGATGTTATGCGCCCGCGCAAAGAAGAGTTTTATGAAAACCGTATTGTCCCAAAAGACATTTGGCTTGATGCGGGAAGCCAAGGTTATCTTTGCATGTGGGCTGACGAAAAATATGGCGGCGCTGGCATTGATGATTTTCGTTTCGACCAAATTTTGACGGAAGAAATTACCAAGTGTGACGCCGGCTTTTATGCGCCCCTGCATAACCGCATTGTTGCCCCCTATATCAATAAGTTTGGCACGGAAGAGCAAAAGCAACACTTTCTGCCGAGCGTGATTTCGGGCGAAAATATTTTAGCCATTTGCATGACAGAGCCAGGTGCTGGATCAGATGTAGCAGGTATTCGGACCTTCGCAGAAGACAAAGGCGATCATTGGGAGCTTAATGGCTCTAAGACCTTTATCTCCAATGGCATCAATGCAGGGCTTTATTTGGTGGCAGCCAAAACCTCGCGCGAAAACCCCTATTCAATAGGTCTGTTTTTGGTGGAAGAGGACCGCGAAGGTTTTACCCGTGGTCAAAAACTCAAAAAACTGGGCCTTCACACGCAGGACACGGCAGAACTGTTTTTCGACACTGTAAAGGTGCCAAAATTCAATGTGCTGGGCGACCCGACACAGGGTTTCAAAAATATGATGGTTGGCCTTGCAGAAGAACGCCTAATCGGCGCGATCGGCTATGTGGCGCGATCAGAGCGGGCATTTGATATCACGCTTAACTACATCAAAGAGCGTGAAGCCTTTGGTCGTCCTGTTGGTACCTTCCAAAACTCACGGTTTAAAATGGCTGGTATGAAAGCAGAGATTGATGCTGCCTACGCTTTCGTTGATCATTGCGTAATGGAACATCTAGAGGGCAACTTGACGGGCGAAATGGGCGCGGAAATTAAGCTCTATACCTCAGAAGTTGAGGCCCGTGTGGTGGACGAATGTCTGCAATTACACGGTGGTGCTGGTTTCATGGAAGAATATGAAATCTCCAGACTGTATGCCGATGCCCGCGTCTCGCGCATTTATGCGGGCTCGTCTGAGATCATGAAAGAAATCATCGGTCGCGGTCTTGGTCTTGATGATCGCCACAACAAACGCAAGAGTTAGTTCTTTTCACGCAAGTCCAGCGGCTCCTCGCTTGGTCACGCATGAAATGCTTGGCCATATAAAAGATGGCTCTGTGTTGGTTGATCTTCCGATCAACGAGGGTTTTGTCTGTCTAATGGTGAAGACTAACTTGTAGCCTCTCGATCTTTCCAATAGGGGTGAGGGGTGTTTATTGCCTTTAGAGGGAAGAATGGAAAACCCGATCTTAGTGGAAGTTACCCGTGGTGATTATGTTGAAAGTGTTCATCGTGGCGCTATTTCAATTGTTGATGCCAAGGGAAAAGAACTTGTTGCGATCGGCGACGTTGAACGCCCCGTTTTTCCCCGATCAGCAATCAAGCCATTGCAAGCGCTTTATCTGGTTGAAAGCGGCGCCGTGGATGGTTTCAACTTGAGTGCTTCAGATATTGCCCTTTCCTGCGCATCCCACAGCGGTGAAGCAATCCACACGAAGGGCGTCGCGATCATGCTGGACAAAGCAGGGTTGAATGCCACATGTCTTGAGTGCGGCTCCCAATGGCCGACCAGTACTGAAGAGCGGGCTGTTATTATGAAGGCAGGTGAAAAACCTGTCGCCCTTCACAACAATTGTTCTGGCAAACATGCTGGCTTCATCTGCGCCAGTCATCACCTAGGCGAGAAGGTTGAAGGCTATATCAAGCCTGATCATCCAGCACAGCGTGAGACAAAGGGTATTTTGGAAAGCCTCTATGATTTCAACTTAGATAACCAAGCTCAGTCAGGCACCGATGGGTGTTCTATCCCAACCTACGCCGTACCGCTGAAAAACTTGGCGTTGGGTTTTGCAAAATTTGCAGCAAAAAATACAGGCTCCGTAAGGCGCGATAAGGCGATAGATCAAATCCATGAGGCCTGTGTTACCCATCCAGATCTGGTGGCAGGGACCAGACGGTTTGATACGGTGATTATGGAAGCTTTTGGCAAGTCTGTGCTGGTGAAAACAGGTGCTGAAGGTGTTTACGCCGGCAGTGTGCCGGCGCTTGGTCTTGGCATCGCCCTTAAATGTGAAGACGGCACCACGCGGGCATCTGAGGCGATGATGGCGGCTTGTCTTGCTGCTCTCTTAGACGAGCGCCCAGCAAGCTTAGAGCGTTATCTCAATCTAGAGCTTAAAAACCGAAATGGCTGGAAAGTCGGAAGCGTGAAGCCTGTTGACTGGTTGCTAAAGGCGCTAAGTGACGCGGTTGCCTGACACGCTTAAATGATCATAGCCCGTGCGCCGTGCGCCAACCAATTCGCGGGTGACGGGCTTTACCCATTCAAACCCCGTAACAGCCTGCTTTGAAATTTCAGAAAACACATTGTCTCGAATAAGCACATTGCGGGAGCCTTTAACAACACTTGCCGTCACGCCCCAAGGCACAGCCCTGACCACATTGCTGCTCACAATCACGTCCCTGCAAAACTCACCCCAGCCAACATGAATGCCGGATAGGGGTGTGTTTTCAACTGCATTGGCACTGATAACGGTGTCAGCTTCCGCATAAATACCCACGCCTGGTTGGAAATGGTTGGGGTTTTTATAAGGCAGTTTGTTGGATATATTGCGGATGAGGTTTCCGCTGACTGTTGCAAGTCTTCCCCCTTCATTGAAATTGGCCAGCGAAATGCCGATTGTGCCGCCGTCAATGATGTTGTTGGCAACGATGATGCCTTCAAAGGTGAATTCACCGTATATTGCTGTTTCGCCGGAGCGGCTGCAATTGTTGCCAATGATTTGGGCGCCATTACAAGTATTGATGCGAACGGCAGAAAACGCACAATCGGAAATTCTATTTTGCGCCACCATTACATTGTGGGCTTGATAGACATTGACCCCATTGCCCCATTGGCCGGTGCCGCCATTGACTGATTTTATGCCCTCAATCCGGTTGTTGGTTACAACCGAGCCATCTTCACCGGCGGTGAAGCGATGCACCAAAATACCGCCATTGCTGCAATCGGCGATGTCATTATCTGTGATGGTCATACCGCGGCTTTGTTTGGAGTAAATCGCGATATCGCCAATTTTACGAAAACGACAATCGCGGATGGTGCCTTTCGCCCCGACAAGATCAACGCCGTGCAGCCCGCTACCAACAAAATCGCAAGATGAAAGCCGAAGATCGCGCACTGTATTGACAGTAAGCAGGCCTTGTCCTTCTTCTGATAGGGGAAAGCTTAGCCCATCAAAAATAATGCCGTGTATATGGATAAGATCCGCCCGTTCCGCTTTGGCCAGATATCCAACGCCCGTGAAAGCGAGGCGGGTTGAGCCGGGCACACCAATTAAGCGGGTACGACGGGGAAAGTTCAACTTGCTTACTTTATAAACACCACCGGGCAAGAAAACGGGCGCATCGCGCTCGGCTGATACATTAAGCAACTTTTGAAATGCCGCTGTTTGATCATCGGGAGAGCCGGGCGTAACGCCGTTTGACTGGGCCAGAATTACGTTATCTGGAAGGGTGCTCGCATCAAATGCGCTAAACGGTTGGACAAGCGGTAAAGCATAAGCTGGCGTTGTAAGGACAGCACCCACGCCTGATGCACTTTGCAAAAACCGACGTCTCGTAAACAACATGAAATTACTTCAACCCATCTGATTCGGTGACGGGTAAAGTTTACCTAACTTGCTGAGCAAACAAAGCAACATACGAGGTTTAGATGTGTAGAACGAAAAAAGGCCGGGAAACCCGGCCTTTTTAAAACTTGTATCTCAAGTGTCTTTTAGACGAACTGGTTCAAACCAGGGATTGCGCTGATGACTTCAGTAACGGTATCCTCTCCAGCTTTTTCTTTAGCAAAGCCAACCACTTCTGATGCAACGCCTTGCACTTCGCCCATGCCAAGGCCTGCACCTGTAAGCTGTCCCATAAGAGCCATAGCGCCGCCGCCACCGCCGCCCATAAGGCCGCCAACAGCACCCATGATGCCGCCACCGCCGCTTTCGCCGCCAGCAGAAGCAATCAAATCTTCTGCCCCCGGCAATGCGCCCATGAGTTCGCCAACTTTGTCCGCAGGACCTTCGTTTTGAAGAAAACCAAGGATCATGCCGACCGCTGATTGTGCGAGATTCTCATCGATGCCAACATTGCTAACGATGCGGCCAATTAATTCTTCCATATTCTACAGCTCCATAAATCTAGGGTTGTGTCTATACTAAATGCACTCTTTTGTAGGGGTATTGAACATGTTGTTTCCGCTGAAACAAGAGGAAATTATGGTGATTCAGGGAATTTTTGAATAAATATAACGTCATTTGTGAATTTTGGGAATAATAAACTAATTCCGCAAAACACAGCTAAACCGTTGCTCATTGTCGCTGCATCCGCTTATATCAGTATGAGTGATAAAAGTGCGGTGCGCAACAAAGGAAATGCAATGTATCAAGACGACAAAATCTACCTTGGGACGAGCGTGAAGGGTGAATATCTCGACCTGAAGCGTGCAAACCGGCACGGATTGGTTACAGGTGCAACAGGCACTGGTAAAACAGTAACCTTGCAGATTTTGACAGAAGGTTTTTCAAACGCTGGCGTTCCAGTCTTCTGTGCTGATGTTAAGGGCGACCTTTCAGGGTTGAGCGCGGAAGGTGAATATAAAGACTTCTTAGAGAAGCGCGCCAAAGACATTGGATTTACAGACGATTATGAATTCGAATCATTTCCAACTGTGTTTTGGGATTTGTTTGGCGAGCAGGGCCACCCAATTCGCACCACCGTGTCTGAAATGGGACCATTGCTTCTTGCGCGATTGATGGAGCTTAATCCAACACAAGAAGGCGTGTTGAACATTGCCTTTAAAATCGCGGATGACGAAGGCCTGCTTCTTCTTGATATGAAAGACTTGCGTGCGCTGTTGGTAAATCTTGCTGACCGTGCCTCTGAGATTTCTGCTGAATACGGCAATGTTTCAAAAGCCTCAATTGGCGCGATACAAAGACAGCTTCTCGTGCTGGAAGAGCAAGGCGGTGAAGATTTCTTTGGCGAGCCAGCGCTCGATATCATGGAAATTATGCGGACCAACCGTCAGGGGCAGGGTCTTGTGAACATCTTGGCGGCTGACAAGCTGATGGGATCACCCCGTCTTTATGCAACGTTCTTGCTGTGGCTTTTGTCAGAACTGTTTGAAGAACTGCCCGAAGTGGGCGACCCAGACAAGCCACGTTTGGTCTTCTTCTTTGATGAAGCACACTTGCTGTTTGATGAGGCGCCGAAGGCCTTGGTCGAAAAGGTGGAGCAGGTGGTCAAGCTTATCCGTTCAAAAGGTGTCGGCGTTTATTTCGTCACGCAAAACCCGCTTGATGTGCCAGATGGGGTTCTCTCGCAATTGGGCAATCGCATACAACATGCATTGCGCGCCTATACACCGCGCGAGCAAAAAGCCGTTAAAGTCGCGGCCTCCACCTTTAGACCCAATCCAGAATTTGACGCCTATGACGTGATTATGGAGCTTGGTGTTGGTGAAGCGCTTGTCTCAACGCTGGAACGCAAGGGCGTGCCTTCTATGGTTCAACGCACTTTGATCCGCCCACCATCATCGCGCCTTGGTCCGCTCACAAAGGCTGAACGTAAAGCGGCCATTAAAGACAGCCCGATCTATGGTCTTTATGACGAGGCGCAGGACCGTGAATCTGCTTATGAAGTGCTGAAAGGCCGCGCCAAGAAAAAGGCTGAGGCAGAGGAAAAACAACGCGAACAGGAAGAACGCGAACGCGAAGAAAAAGGCCGCATGAAACGCTCTCGCAGTGGTTACCGCGATGATGATGGTTACCGTGATGATCGCCCAACCCGCCGCTCACGCCGCAAATCAAGCCGTAGTCGTAGCCGAGGCAGAAAACGCCAAAGCGTTGCAGAAGCAGCGATGAAGTCAGTGACACGCTCAATCGCAAGTTCACTTGGACGCGCGTTGGTTCGGGGTATTTTAGGCAGCTTGAAGGGTGGGCGCTAAATCTATGAGCATTAGAGCTGTACTTGAAAACGTTGATCAAAATCTGATTTCCAGTCTAGATCGACTTTTCGATTTGATGCGAATCAAAAGCATCTCCACGGACCCTGCCTATAAAGCCGATTGCCAAAGCTGCGGCGAATGGCTGGTGAATGAGCTGAACGGTATTGGCTTTGATGCTTCACTCCGCATGACGCCCGGCCACCCAATGGTTGTGGCGCATGATAAGAACGCAGAAAGCGGGCCGCATGTTTTGTTTTATGGCCATTATGACGTGCAGCCAGTTGATCCGCTAGACCTTTGGGATAGTGACCCCTTCGCGCCACAAATCATCACGATGGAAGATGGCAGCAAGCGAATTACGGGCCGCGGCTCTGCTGATGATAAAGGGCAATTGATGACCTTTGTTGAAGCGTGCCGTGCTTATAAAGCCGTGACCGGTGCCTTGCCTTGTTCTGTGACTATCTTTTTTGAGGGTGAGGAAGAATCCGGTTCGCCAAGCCTTGATGGTTTTTTAGAAAGCTCCGGCGATGAGTTGAAGGCTGACATTGCCTTAGTCTGCGATACCAATATGTGGGACCGCGACACACCTGCAATCACCACCACATTGCGCGGCATGTTGGGTGAGGAAATCACCATCAAAGCCGCCGACATGGATTTGCATTCGGGTTATTTTGGTGGGCCTGCGATTAATCCAATTCGTGTGCTGAGCGATATCCTCTCTAAGCTTCGTGATGAAAATGGTGCGGTGACTATTCCGGGTTTTTATGACGGCGTTTTAGAAATCCCTGCTGACATTAAAGAGATTTGGGACGGCTTGAATTTCGACGCTGATGCTTTCTTGGGAAGTGTTGGTCTTTCGGAGCCTGCGGGCGAAAAAGATCGCACGGTGTTGGAGCAAATTTGGACGCGACCGACTTGCGAGATTTGTGGCATTTGGGGTGGCTATACGGAGACGGGTTTTAAAACCGTGCTGCCAGCCGAAGCCCATGCGAAGATTTCCTTCCGTTTGGTTGGCGAGCAAGACCCGCATAAAATTCGCGAGAACTTCCGCAAGATGGTGCGAGAGCTTTTGCCGCCTGATTGTGAGGTTGAATTTATCGGCCACGGTGCAAATCCTGCGACAATGTTGCCATTTGATAGCCCATGGCTCACCAAAGCGCGCGGTGCGTTGGATGAAGAATGGGGCGTTCAAACAGCGATGGCGGGCATTGGCGGATCGATCCCTGTTGTGGGCGATTTCAAAACCCACCTTGGTATGGATAGCTTAATGGTTGGTTTTGGTCTGGGTGATGACCGTATTCACTCGCCTAATGAGAAGTATGAGCTTAAAAGCTTCCATAAAGGTATCAGGTCTTGGGTGCGGATTTTGGATGCGCTGGCTGATTAGAAGTCGCTTGATCCAAGCTCTCCTCATCTTAGCGGTGTTGCTGTTTGGCCCTGTTCTCATTGCGGGTGGGTTATACTATTTCAGTGACGATCAACCGCCGTGGTGGGACGCGAAGTTCCAGTCCAGCGGGCAAGCACCTCTTGCGCAAGAGCATGAGGCGGCGGTTATCCAAATTTATGCAGCCCGTGCCTATCGCTGGCGCGGTGTTTTTGCGGTTCACACATGGATTACCTACAAAAAGCAGGGCAGCGATGCCTATGAGCGCTATGACGTGATTGGTTGGAATGTGGTGCCACTCACGAGAAATCGTGGGGCGGGAGATGCTGATTGGTTCGGCCGCGCACCTGAACTCATCTATGACGAGCGCGGCGAGAAGGCAGCGTTGCTTATCCCAAAAATTGAGCGCGCCATTGCAAATTATCCCTATGGCGGAAGAGGGGGGTACACCACTTGGCCGGGTCCCAATTCCAATACGTTTGTGGCCCATGTCCTGCGCCAAATACCTGAGATAGATGCCGCTATGCCACCCCATGCTGTCGGCAAAGATTTTGGGGAAAGCTGGTTCTCCGTTTTGGAAACCCCGTCCAACACAGGATGGCAGATTTCCTTTAAGGGCTATGCTGGTTTTGCCGTGGGTCTAGTCGAAGGGTTGGAACTTCATTTTCTGGGTGAAACATTGGGCATTGATTTCTTGCGGCCCGCGTTAAAATTTCCAGGCCTTGGTCGTCTTGGTATGAGCCGTGTCAAAAAGCATTGATTTTGCTTGACCCGCTGAGTGTCAACCGTAATGTTGGAAACAACATAGAGAAGGAATGAGCATGGCTGATTGGTCAGAAACGTGGACATGGATTGACGGCAAATGGCACGAGGGCAATGTGCCGATCTCAGGTGTGCGTTCTCATGCAACGTGGTTAGGCTCTAGCGTTTTTGACGGTGGCCGCATGTTTGAAGGCGTGATGCCTGATATGGACCTTCATGCTGAACGAGTGAACCGCTCAGCCAAATCACTCGGACTTGCGCCCACCATGCAAGCGGGCGAAATTCTTGAGCTTGCAAAAGAAGGTGTTGCGAAATTTGTCAGCGATGACGCGCTCTATGTCCGGCCAATGTATTGGGCGGAAGAGGGCGGCTTTATGGGTGTTCCACCAGAGGCAGGCTCCACGCAATTCTGCCTTTGTATTCATGTAACGCCAATGCCGGAGCCGACTGGCTTTACTTCGATGATTTCCAGCATTCGTCGCCCAGCACCAGATCAAGCACCTGTTGATGCGAAGGCTGGTTGCCTTTATCCAATGGGCGGGCGTGCGATGGGGGAGGCGCAACAACACGGCTTTCAAAATGCCATTGTGCTCGATGCCATCGGCAATGTGGCAGAATTTGCGACCGCGAATTTATGGACCGCAAAAGACGGCGTTGCTTATACGCCAGCACCCAATGGCACGTTTTTAAATGGCATCACCCGCCAACGTGTGATCAAACTTCTGCGCGAGGCTGGAACTGAGGTTGTTGAAAAGGTGATGACGGTGGCGGATGTTTTAGAAGCGGATGAAGTTTTCTCAACCGGCAATTATTCCAAAGTGATGCCTGTCACCTCGGTTGGTGACAAAAAATTTGGCCTTGGACCTATAGCCCAAAAAGCACGTGATCTCTATTGGGATTTCTCTCATTCGTCTTAAAGCTCAAGAGTTTTTAAATGACCCATCCCCTCGATGAAGGCACAAAGCTAGAGGCCATTGAAGAAGGCATTTGGCAAGGCCGGCCCAGCGAACCGTATAAAAATATGGTCGGCCCTTTCGGTGGGTTCGTTTCCGCTGTTTTCATGCGTTCCGTGTTGGAAGACCCGCGTGTGATGGGTACGCCTGTCGCTTTGACCGTTAATTTTTGCGGTGGCTTGGGTGACGCGCCTTTCACAATCGCGACCAAACTTCAGCGCGGCGGAAAATATACGCAGCACTGGTCGCTGGAACTTTCACAGGAAGAAGGCGGCGTGCGAGCGACTGCTTCCATAGTGATGGGAACGCGGGGAGATGCTTTCTCCCACCAAATCGCCAAAGCACCGCAAACCCGAGATTGGCAGACGATAGAGCCATTGCCTGCGCTGTCGATGTTTAACTGGATCAATTCGTATGAATTCAGATTTGCCAGTGGTGCGCCAAGTTTTGCCGGCAAAGAGTTTGACCCGCTCAAAGAAGAGCCAACAGAGGTTTGGGTGCGGGATAAGCCCTCAAGGCCGCTTGATTATCTCTCGCTGACGGCTTTGGCTGATACGTTCTTTTTACGGTTGTTGCATGTGCGCGGCACGTTTCCTCCTATGGGAACGGTGACGCTCACCACCTACTTCCATGCAACGCCGGATGAACTGCAAGCCCAAGGTGTCCATCCTTTGTTGGCGGTGGCTAATTGCAATCGTCTGCATGGTCAGTTTAACGACCAACCGATTTGTCTATTTGGTGTCAATGGAAACGCCCTTGTTTCTGGTACTCAAGTCGCTTGGTACAAACATTAGTAAACTCTCCTCTTGCCCTCAGAGCAAAGTGAACCTATTTTCCGATTTATAAAATTTCTCGCGCACTCAAGCGCTTTTCCTTTGGAGATAGATAAAATGGCTTTCATCCTTCCAGACCTACCCTATGCGTATGATGCACTTGGTCCTTACATGTCTGCTGAAACTCTTGAGTTTCACCACGACAAACACCACAACGCTTATGTAACTGCTGGTAACGGCATGATCGACGGCACACCTTATGCGGACATGAGCCTTGAAGATGTTGTTGTGAAAAGTCACGGCGACAACCCTGGTCTCTTCAACCAAGCTGGCCAGCACTATAACCACATTCACTTCTGGAACTGGATGAAGCCAAATGGCGGCGGCGCTATTCCTGGTAACCTAGAAGCAAAAATCATTGCTGATCTCGGTTCAGTTGAAGCATTCCGCGATGCCTTCATCAAAGCAGGCATGACGCAGTTTGGTTCTGGTTGGTGCTGGCTTGCATTGAAGGATGGCAAACTAGAAATCATGAAAACGCCAAATGGCGAAAACCCATTGATCCACGGCGCAACACCTGTTCTTGGTTGTGATGTTTGGGAACATTCTTATTACATTGATTACCGCAACGCGCGTCCAAAGTACTTGGAAGCATTCGTTGATAATCTCGTAAACTGGGAATACGCGACAGAGCTTTTCGAAGCGGCGTCTTAATTCCAGCCTAAATTTTGAGAATAACGAAAAGCCCGCTTTTAAGCGGGCTTTTTAAATTATGCTTTTGCATCTGATGGGGCAGACGATGGTGCTTGTTTATATAACCATGTCTTTAGTCTCGTTGAGCTTTTGCCGGGTAACATGTAGGCAAAGCAGCTGCGTACCAAGCCCATGTAACACCAGATGTTAAACAGATCGAAATATCTAATCTGAGTTGCCATACGTGATCTGATCAACCGCGCTGGACGCAAAACAGATTGAGAATCTTGGCGAATATTATAACGCATCACAACCTCAGGGACATTGGCGACCTTGTGCCCCATATGCACAATCCGTGTCAGCAATTCATAATCAGGCATATAGGCGTCTTCTTTGTAGAAGCCGACATCATCAAAAATTGAAGCGCGATAAACGACGGTGGAATGAATGAATGTTGAATTCAATCGGTGTTGGCGGTGTATCGCTTTGTTTGTTGTTGGGTGATAGCAGCGCCACAACAATTCATCTGTATCTTGGTCAACCATGTCAGCTGCACCACCAACAAGCATGAGCTCAGGATCGTTCTCTAACGCCGCCAATTGCAATTTGAATTTGTTGGCATAAGCAATGTCATCTGAATCATTAATCGCGATAAATTCGCATCCATCAGCAAGTGCTGCTTTGATGCCACGGTTAAGACCAAAAGGACATCCCTTGTTGACTTCATTTCGTAGATACTTGAACCAAGGCTTGTCTCCCCATTTGTCCAAAATTGGTTGCACAGACTTGGGTGAACAATCTTCAATCAGATAAACATTGAAAGGGACTTCAATGTGTTTAAATGCGTCAAGAACAGCGTCAATTGTTTGAAGCTCTTGGTAATAAGCGATGACAATGCCCAGTTTCATTTCATTACTCCCGTGTAAGTACCCAAAATAACCTCACAATTACGAAATTAAACTTAACGGATCGATGCTTTGAACACCTTGGTTAAGAGGATGATTAACGAAGTCTTACCTGCATTTTATTAACTATATGATTTTATTGATTAATTTATTTTTTTTGATTGAATTACAAGAGTTTAGAGGCTGATTTTTTTAAGATTTTCGTTGAAATCATGGAAAATTGTGAGCGGATGAAACGGTCAGAGTCTTCGAAAGCAGCCCTGACCGTACTGAATGCGATATCATTATTGCCTTCAAGCTAGTTAAACGACGCCTGACACCTTCAAAGCGAAGGCATATTCTTGCGCTGTTTCTTTCAAACTATCAAAACGACCGGACGCACCAGAATGACCTGAATCCATATTGGTCTTGAGCATCAAGATGTTGTCGTCGCTCTTATGCTCTCGCAATTTGGCGACCCATTTGGCTGGTTCCCAATAGGTCACACGCGGGTCGGTTAGGCCTGCAAGGGCAAAGATTGGCGGGTAAGCTTGGGCGCTCACATTATCCACCGGCGAATAGGCAGCGATGGTTTTATAATCTTCAGCGCTTTCAATCGGATTACCCCATTCTGGCCATTCAGGCGGGGTGAGGGGGAGCGTGTCATCAAGCATGGTTGTGAGCACATCGACAAAAGGCACAGCCGCGATGCATCCGCCAAACAGGGATGGTTCCATATTGATGATAGCGCCCATCAACATGCCACCGGCAGAACCGCCGTGCGAGATGATTTTGCCTTTTGAAGTATAGCCTTCATTGGCAAGATGATGTCCTGCCGAGATGAAATCCTTAAAGGTGTTTTCCTTATGCTCGCGTTTGCCAGCTTTATACCAAGCATCCCCCTTTTCCATGCCGCCACGAATATGGGCGATGGCATAGACAAAGCCGCGATCAACCAGCGACAGGCGCGTGGTGGAGAAAGAGGCAGGCATCGACATACCGTAGGAGCCATAGCCGTAAAGCAGCAAAGGTGCGGAGCCATCAAGCGGCGTGTCTTTGCGGTGGACGATGGAGATTGGAACATCCACACCGTCATGGCTTTTGGCTTGAAGGCGGCGGGTTATATAGTCGCTAGCATCATGACCGGATGGAACTTCCTGTTCTTTACGAAGAACCCGCTCGCGCGTTTCCATATCGTAGTCATAGGTTTGGCTAGGTGTTGTCATGGAGGAATATGAAAAGCGAATAGACGTTGTGTCATATTCATATCCGCCAGAAAGCCCCAGTGAATAAGCCTCTTCATCAAAAGAAATTGCGTGCTCTTCGCCATCTGATAAGCGCTGGATCACAATGCGTGGCAGGGCGGCTCGAACCTCAAGCCAAACAAGATGGTTCTTATAAGTGCCCATCGACTTGATAAGCCGACCCGGTTCATAGGCAACGTAATCTTCCCAATTGTCGCGCGATGGATCTAAGACAGGCGCGGTTACAAGCTTCATGTCTGCTGCATCATCGGCATTGGTTGAGATGATCAATCGGGTATCGTCGAGATCATCGACGGAATATTCAATTTCAATCTCGCGTTTCGCCACCAAGCGGGGAGAGCTTTCGGGGTTGTCAGCGTCGATCAAGTAGACTTCTGCCGTTTGGTGGTCATGGCAATCAATGGTGATAAAACGATTGGCCGATGTTTTGCCAACGCCAACGAAAAAGCCTGGATCTTCTTCTTCATAGATCAACTGGTCGTTTTCTGGCGCATCGCCGACGATATGTCTAAATACTTTAGAAGGACGATGGTTCTCATCCTGCTTCACATAGAAGAATGATTTGCTGGCATTATCCCAAACGCCGCCGCCAGTTGTCTCAGTAATTTCATCGGCGAGGTCTTCACCCGTTGCCAAATCGCGCACACGCAGCGTGAAGTACTCAGAGCCTTTGTCATCAAACGACCAAATGCCGAGTTTGTGGTCATCAGAATGACCAAGACCACCAAGACGGAAATAAGCTTTGCCTTCTGCCAGCGCATCGCCGTCAAGCAGCACTTGTTCGTTGGAGCCATCCAAGGCTGTGCGCAAAAAATGCGGTTGCTGGCCGCCCGTCACATAACGCATGGAATAGGCATAATCGCCATCTTTTGCAGGCACGGAAGAATCGTCCTCTTTAATCCGCGCTTTCATCTCTTCAAACAATGTTTCTTGAAGGGCCGTGGTGTCTTCAAAGTAAGCCTCAGTGTAATCGTTTTCCGCTTCAAGATAGGCGCGGATGTCATCGGCTAGAACGGAAGGGTCACGCATGACCTCTTGCCAGTTATCAGCACGAAGCCACGCATAATTATCTGTGCGTTCAATTCCATGATTGCTCATGGTTACAGGGCGCTTGTCCGCTTTGGGCGGTGTCGGCATATTATTGGTCATGAAGTTTATTCGTCCGCTTCAAAGGTAAGAGCATGGCCATTCATACAATAGCGTTGGCCTGTTGGCAGAGGGCCATCATTAAACACATGGCCAAGGTGAGCATCACATTTGGCACATCTAACTTCTGTGCGCACCATGAAAAAACTGCGGTCTTTAAATTCAGCGACATTTTCTTCGCCAATCGGTGCAAAGAAGCTGGGCCAGCCTGTGCCTGATTCAAACTTGGTTTTGGTTTCAAACAGCGGATTGCCGCAACAAACACAGGCAAACGTACCATTGGCTTCTTGATGTTGGTGCGGACCAGTGCCCGCGCGTTCTGTGCCGTGTTCTCTGGTGACGTGATATTGCTCGGGGGTTAGCAGCGAGCGCCATTCAGCATCAGTTTTTACAATTTCGACATTTGGATTTGGTTTTGCCATTTGTGATGACCTCCTCTTTGATTCAAAAAATAGTCTCAATCGCGAAGACGGCAAGTCACGCTTTTGGCATGATATATCTGAATGGAGATTGATTGTATTGAAATTTGTGGGGAAAGCCCGTTTTGGCAATAGAAACGCAGCCTGCGGTTGTGGAAATAAGCCTATAGTTCTGTATGTAGGATGACGTCCAATTGGAAATGATTCGGATTGGTTAAACGTAACGTTAGTTGAGAAAAAGTTTAGTTATGCCGCGATCTCCCATTCGGTTTTTGCTTCTTGCAATACTGCTTTTTGCCACATGGTTATTGTTATCAGGTATTTATCACATACCCAGATTGAACATTACTGGTGCTGTGATCTGTGTGATTGTCGCATGGATTGTTGACCGTGCTCGGCTGCTTGATTTTGAAGCGCTGCCATTGGCGCTGGTTCCGCGTGGTTTGGCTTACTGGCCTTGGCTTGGGTGGGAGATTGTGAAATCTGCCCTCAATGTGACCCGCATTATCTTGAGCCCTAAAATGCCAATCTCACCGACCATGATTACGTTTACACCAACACAAAAAACCGATGTGGGGCTTGCAACACATGGCAATTCTATAACGTTGACACCGGGTACGATTACCACGGGCATTTCCTCTGCCAATAAAACCATTCAAGTGCATGGCATTGAGCGCTCTGGCGCTGAAGGCTGTGCGGGCAGTGATATGGACAAGCAGGTCAGTTGGTTTGAAGGCAAAGGAGGCGCGTCATGATGTTTGTTGTGACAATGGCGGCGATTTTGATTTCACTTGCTTTGGCGACCTTTCGTGCGTTGGCTGGGCCAAACATCTTTGACCGTGTGTTGGCCGGTAATTTTGTTGGAACGCTCGCAATTTTATTTTTGGCAGTCCTTGGCTTCTTAAATGGCCGCCCAGAATTTTTGGACGTCGGTTTGGTTTATGCCTTTTTGAATATCACAGGCACTTATGCCGTGTTGAAATTCTTCCGCTATGGCGCACTTGGTGGTGAAGCGCCACCAAATGAGCAGGAAGAAACCCGCGAAGGTGTAAGCGGGGTGCACAGATAATGGCTGCTTTGGTGGATATTCTTTCTTGGGTGCTTTTGGGTGCAGGCTCGTTCTTCCTCGTGGTTGGCGCAATAGGCCTTGTGCGTATGCCGGATGTTTTTACCAGAATGCATGCAACCTCTGTTTCTGAAACGCTTGGCGTCGGCTTCATCTTGGGTGGCTTAATGATCCAAGGCGGTTTGACGTTGGTCACCTTTAAGCTCGTTTGTTTGTTTATCCTGCTGTTTTTAACCGCACCCGTTGCCTCTCACGCGATTGCTCGTGCTGCGATGGCTGATGGCGTTGAGCCAATTTTGGACGGCCCTGAAATTGATGCACGGGACGGCGACGACCTGCCACCATTAGGCTCAACGAAGAAAATAACCACTGCAATTGATGCGTCAGACGCGGAGGCTTCTGCTTCGGTCATTGTCGAAGACGAGACAGTCGATACGGGAGGGAAGCGATAATGTCTGAATCCATTATCAATATGATCCTGCTAACCTTGCTCGCCTGCATTACTGTTGGTGTGGTGAGAACGCGCAATCTTTTCGGGGTTGTTGTGTTGGCTGGTATTTATTCATTCCTCATTGCATCCGTTATGATGGTGCTTGATGCGGTTGATGTGGCGATGACAGAAGCATCAGTTGGCGCAGGCGTTTCAACTGTTTTGATCTTGGGTACTCTCTATCTAACCAAGACCCATGAGGCTTTGCCGAAAAAGGTAAGCGTTATGCCGCTTGTTGTGGCTGTCGCTGTTGGTTTGATGCTGATTTACGGAACGATTGACCTGCCACCATTCGGCATTGCAGAGCAACCGATCAACCAACATATTGGCATCGGCTTCCTTGATCGCTCGATCCCTGAAACAGGTATTCCGAACGTGGTGACATCCGTTTTGGCAAGCTATCGTGGTTTCGATACGCTTGGTGAGGTGACTGTTGTCTTTACCGCTGGTATCGGCATTTTGATGCTGCTTCGCCGCCGTCGAAAAGAAGACGAAGAGGGGGAGCAATAAGATGCGTCTTGATGTGATCCTGCGCATTGTCACAAAGATGATGCTGCCCTTTATGTTGATGTTTGCGCTTTACGTGCATTTTCACGGTGACTTTAGTCCAGGTGGTGGTTTCCAAGCGGGCGTGATCATTGGTGCAGCCGTCGTGTTTCATGCGCTGGTGTTTGGTCTCTATCCAACCCAGAAAATCGTGACACCACGCCTTGCCGAAATCATGATGCCTCTTGGCGTTTTGATCTATGCCGGTGTTGGTTTCATCACTCTGGTGCTGGGCGAAAACTTCCTTGGCTATGATGTTTTCGATAGTCACTACGACCCAACCAAGAATAATTACCACGGGCAAGAGCGTGGTGTTTTGTGGATTGAGGTGGGCGTGCTCACAACAGTTGCGGGCACCATCATCTCAATTTTTTATGCCTTTGCAGGACGGGGACGCCTGAAAGATGATTGAAGATATCGTCACCAATTATAATTATTTCATCACCATCTTCTTGATGTCGTGCGGTCTTTATATCGTCGTGGCCAGAGGTAATATGGTGAAAAAACTGATCGGTCTTGGCTTGTTCCAGACCTCGGTCTATTTGCTCTATTTGTCACCCGGTAAAATTCTCGGTGGTACGCCGCCGATTATCGGCGAAGGTTATGAAGTTTATTCAAATCCATTACCGCATGTCTTGATCCTAACAGCGATCGTGGTGGGTGTTGCAACGCTCGGCCTTGGGCTGGCGTTGGTTGTTCGTATCAATGAAGCCTATGGCACCATTGAAGAAGACGACCTCTTCGGCAAGGGTGGCATTGCAGATGAAGAAGATGCCGAGCAAGGTATGGGAGGCGGCGCATGAGTGCAGATGCATCCCACGCAACAGCGGCTTTTTCTGTGATGGAACATTTGCCAATTCTGCTCGTTGCCGTCCCAATGATTGGTGCGGCCGTCGTTGCAATGACACGCAATAGCAATCTTGCTTGGTTTATTTCCCTTATAATCAGTCTTATCATGCCTGTTCTTGCAGGCCTGCTTTTGCATGAGGTCTATAAGGCGGAGGTCATATCTTACGCCCTTGGTGGCTGGGAGCCGCCCTACGGTATTGAATACCGTGTCGATGTTGCGAACGCTTTCGTTCTTCTGATTGTTTCCGTCATGGCAGCATTTGCGCTTTTATATGCAAAGCGCGTGGTGGAAGAAGATATCGCAGACCATAATCGTCCATGGTTCTATACCATGTATTTGTTGTGCCTTTGCGGTCTTCTTGGCATTGCGGTCACGGGCGATGCTTTCAACGCCTTCGTGTTTCTTGAAGTGTCATCCCTTTCAACCTACGCAATGATTGCGATGGGTCGTGATCGTCGCGCTTTGGTCGCTGCTTACCAGTACCTCATCATGGGTACGATTGGTGCAACGCTTTATGTGTTGGGTGTTGGTATCTTGTTCGCTATGACCGGCACGCTCAATTTTGCTGATATGGCAGAGCGTTTAAAAGACGTTGAAGAAACCAGACCAGTCTTTGCAGCCCTTGCCTTCATTACTGTTGGCCTCAGCCTCAAAATTGCACTCTTCCCCCTTCATAAGTGGCTACCAAATGCTTACGCTTATGCACCGTCCATGGCGACTGTGTTCTTGGCATCCACAGCAACGAAGGTTGCAATCTATCTCTTGGTTCGTTTCGTTTATTCGATCTATGCACCAATTATAGATTTCGGCAGTGCGCCGTCCGTTTCAATAATCGTTGGCCTGTCGCTGCTTGCCATGTTCATCGCGTCCTTCGTGGCTTGTACACAAAAGAACGTCGAGCGCCTGTTGGCATTCTCCTCTGTTGCGCAAATTGGTTACATAACCCTCGGCGTGTCATTCGGTTCTAAACTTGGTCTTACAGGCGGTTTGGTTCACTTGTTAAACCACGCGGTTATGAAGGGTGCGCTCTTCATGTGCACTGGCGCGATTATGTTGCGGCTAGGGTCGGTGAAGCTTGATGATATGGCGGGTATTGGCCGTAAAATGCCAATTACTATGGCGCTATTTGTCCTTGCGGGTCTCAGCCTTATCGGTGTTCCGGGAACGGTTGGTTTCGTCTCCAAATGGTACTTGGCGCTTGCTTCCTTTGAATCAGGTCAAGGCTGGCTTGCCTTTGCCATTATGGCCTCATCGCTCTTGGCAGTGGTCTATATTGGGCGGGTTGTTGAAGTTGCTTATTTCAGAGAGCCAAGCGCACGCGTTATGGCAACTGAGGAACCACCGACCATGATGTTGGTTCCAATGATTTTGCTCGTGATTGCCTGTTTCTACTTCGGTATTGACGCGGAATACACCGCAGAAACGGCTGCGAAAGCTGCTGATGTGTTTCTTTCTGGCATGGGAGGGGCTGCCCAATGATGACGATGGATAGCCTTTTACTGTTTACGATATTGCTGCCTTTGTTGGCCGCTGTCGGCATCCTTATATTCTCGCGTTATCCAAATATGCGCGAAGGTATTACGATCGTTACAGCGATTGTTTTGCTGTTTGAAGTGATCAATGTCTATGATTATTTCCAAGGTGGGCAGGTGCCAGCTGTTGGCCCATTCCAGGTTCTACCGGGCCTTGATATTGCCTTTAATGTTGAACCATTGGGCATGTTGTTTGCGCTGATTGCCTCGATTTTGTGGATCATCAATTCGATCTATTCAATCGGCTATATGCGCGGCAATAACGAACCGCGCCAAACGCAGTTTTACATCTGTTTTGCGGTTTCGATCTTCGGTGTTATGGGCATTGCTTTCTCGGCAAACCTTTTCACCCTGTTCTTGTTCTATGAAGTTTTGACACTCGCGACTTATCCGTTGGTCACACACAAAGGCAATGACGATGCGAAGAAAGGCGGGCGCTTATACCTCTTAATCCTGCTTGGCACCTCGATGCTGTTGCTTCTACCAGCAATCATCTGGACAGGCTTCCTTGCTGGAACAATGGACTTCACCGTTGGTGGTATCTTAGAGGATAAAGCCTCATCCGGTGTGCTACTGGTCCTCATGCTGCTCTTCATGTTCGGCATTGGTAAGGCAGCACTCATGCCGTTCCACTTCTGGCTTCCGGCGGCGATGGTCGCACCGACACCAGTTTCAGCCTTGCTGCATGCTGTGGCTGTTGTGAAGGCTGGTGTGTTCACCGTTGTAAAAGTGATTGTCTATGTCTTCGGCATTGATCTGTTAAAGGACACAGGCGCGGGCGATTGGTTGCTCTATGCAGCAGGTTTCACCGTCGTTGCAGCATCGCTGGTTGCCATCCGTCAAGACAACATTAAAAAGCGACTTGCTTATTCGACGGTCAGCCAGCTTTCCTATGTGGTGCTTGCTGCTGCCATCTTAGCGCCGATTTCCATGATCGGTGCGGCGATGCATATTGCAGCCCACGCGGTCTCCAAGATTACGCTCTTCTTTGCAGCAGGATCTATTTACACCGCTGCTCATAAGACCGAGGTAAGCCAATTAAACGGGATTGGCTGGAAGATGCCGATCACCATGACAGCCTTCGCTATTGGCGCGCTTTCTATGATCGGCTTACCACCAACTGCTGGTTTCCTCGGCAAGTGGTTTATGCTTTCAGGTGCCGCTTCAACAGGACAATGGTTCGCGGTTGGTGTGATCGTGGTTTCCACCATGTTGAACGCTGGTTACTTCCTTCCAATTTTGTACCGTGCCTTCTTGATGAAGGCGGATGTTGAAGGGGACCATGGCGAAGCACCTCTTGGCATTTTAATAGCAATCTCCGCAACGGCGATCGGGACAATACTTCTGTTCTTGTTCCCAGGCGTTGCCTTTGACCTAGCATCCAAAATGGTTGGGCTTTGATATGAGTGAACAAAAACCTGATAGCGACCACTGGCTTGTGCGTCCAAGAACAATTCGTTTGATATGGATTTGGTCCATTATCATCTTGGCACTTTTGGTGCTTGGCGACTTTCTCGTCCATCATCACAGCTATTTCGGCCTTGATGGAACCTTCGGTTTTGGCGCGTGGTACGGCTTTATTAGCTGCGTCGTTCTAGTGGTTGGATCCAAACTGGTTGGTTTGATCTTGAAACGTCCGGATACTTATTATGATGAGTGATATGCTGCTTCCACCTGGTCTCATTCTCATTCTCATTGGATTGCTGCTTCCGCTGCTCAAAGACACATGGCGCAGTTTAGCTTTGGTTGTTGGGCCGATCGTAGTGCTGGCAACCGTTTGGTCTTTGCCAGATGGAAACGTCGTTGAACTCAGTTATCTCGGTTATGAGCTTGTGCTTGTTCGGGCCGATGAATTGTCACGGCTGTTTGCCACTGTGTTCTCTCTCATGGCAGCAGCTGGTGGCCTATATGCGATCAGCCAATCCAAAACGAGTGAGCTGTCAGCAGCTTTCGTTTATGCAGGTTCGGCCATTAGTGTGGTCTTTGCTGGTGATTTGATCACCGTCTTTATCTTCTGGGAAATCATGGCGATCGCTTCCACAATTGTCGTGTGGTCCGGTGGGGCAGGGGCGAAGGCCGCAGGGCAACGCTATGCCGTTGTACACTTCCTCGGCGGCGTACTGCTTATGGCAGGCATTGCAGGTGAAGTCTCAACGACTGGTTCCATTGCCTTTGATGTGATGGAGGCAAACTCATGGTCACGTTGGTTGATCCTCGGAGGCTTCTTGATCAATGCGGGTGCACCGCCATTTTCCGCTTGGCTACCTGACGCTTACCCTGAAGCTTCATGGTCTGGCACTGTTTTCCTTTCAGCCTTCACCACGAAGACGGCTGTTTATGTCTTAATGCGGACATTCCCGGGTACGGAAATTTTGATCTATATCGGTCTTTATATGGTCTTCTACGGCATCGTCTACGCGATCTTAGAAAACGATATGCGTCGGATTTTGGCCTATTCAATCATCAACCAAGTTGGCTTTATGATTGTTGGTATTGGTATTGGTAGCGAGATGGCGCTCAACGGTGCCGCCGCTCACGCTTTCGTTCACATCATCTATAAAGCGCTACTTTTAATGTCTGCGGGTGCTGTCCTTTACCAAACGGGCAAACACAAGTGTACAGATTTAGGTGGGCTGTTCCGCACCATGCCGATTACGATGATTTGCGGAACAATCGGTGCCTTAGCGATCTCTGCCTTCCCGTTTACATCTGGCTTTGTCGCCAAGTCGGTAATCTCACAAGGGGCAGCCGATGCGCATCTAGGGATTGTCTGGTATTTACTTGCGGCCGCTTCTGCTGGCGTGTTTCTCCACGCTGGTATCAAATTTCCTTGGTTTGTCTTCTTCCAAAAAGACAGCGGCATGCGTCCAAGTGAGCCGCCACGCACCATGATTTGGTCAATGGTGCTGTTGTCTGCCGCTTGTATATTAATTGGTATATTCCCTGATGTGCTTTATAGCTTATTGCCGCATAAGGTGGACTATGTCCCTTACACGGGTGCACACATCGTCTTCCAACTTCAGCTATTGCTGTTTTCTGGGCTTGCCTTCTTTGTGCTTCTCCCAATGCTGAAGAGAACGCTTACAATTACGCTGGATTTCGATTGGTTCTATCGCAGTTTCGGTAAAGCAGTCGCCCGTATTTTTGATGGTGTCACAACAAGTGTATGGACGAACCTCGTGGGCTTATGTACAGGACTTTCTAAGTCGGTGGTAAATTTGATCTTGAATTTGCATGGACCTAAAGGCGTCTTTTCAGAGACATGGTCTACAGGTGTAATGGCTTTCTGGACGACGGTATTGTTAGGTTTGAATCTATTAGTATATTTTACTTGGTAAAATAAATATAAGTAAAATTTTTTCACAACTCTAGGTAGATTTATCCAAATTTATATGTATATTTAGTGTGATAGAGCAACGACACTATATAGTTCGCTCTATGTATATCGAATATTGATATGAAGATTTGGGTGGGTACCTATTTTGAAAAAAACAAATGAGAGACAGACACTTAATTTAGGCCAAGGTAATAATGTTGTTGATCTTACTTCAGAAATCATTTGTTCTTACATTGCCAATAACTCAATTCCAGTTGATGATTTGCCGAAATTAATTGGCGAGGTACATTCCACACTCGTCACGATTTCTACACCTCAACAAAATCTGTTTGAGGAAGCTCAAAAACCTGCAGTATCCATAAAGCGATCGATTACGCCTGATTATTTGATTTGTTTAGAGGATGGGCAAAAATTCAAATCGCTAAAACGACACTTGCGATCAAAGTACAACCTATCGCCAGAAGAATATCGATCAAAATGGCGGCTTCCGTCAGATTACCCAATGGTTGCGCCAAATTATGCTGCTCAGCGATCAAAGCTCGCCATGAAAATGGGTTTAGGTCAAAAGCGTCTTTGAATAAATAAATCAACTTACTTATAAAAATTTATTATTAATTTTAAAAAAATATAATTTTTTTTAAGAACAAGCAATTGTTATTGATCATTTAAAATTAAATTAGGTGATAAAATTTAAAATAATCCCCGAGCATCAATAAAAAACAAAAATGATGTGTCAATTTGGGGAATATAATATGCGGCCTGATCAAAATATTCTGAAGTTAGTTGAAGTTGAATCGTATAGTCTGTTTTATTCAGAGAGCAGCTTCACTTGTGATTTTATAAAATATTCAACGGCAAAGGCGTTTGGCATTCGGTCTTGCGATTTAGATTCAAGAACAAGAAAACAAGCCGATATAGCGTTTGCGCGACAAATAGCTATGTATATCGCTCACGTGCGTCTTGGGCTTAACCTTGGGGAAGTGGGGAAGGTTTTTCAACGAGATAGAACGACTGTCGGTCATGCTTGCCGGTTGATTGAAGATCGAAGGGACGACGAACAAGTTGATTTTCTGATCAATTGTTTGGAACGGGCAGTCGAAGAGTGGTTGCAAATCGTGCATCATCCAGCCGCCGAAATAGCTTCCGGGGAAAAAAATGAGCGGTCTTGAACGTCAATCCATAAAAATGTTGCGCTTAATTGCCGGTTCAGCGCGAGGAGGTCATTCGGCTCGTGGTGTTGTTGAGACGCTCAATAAAAATGAAGCGTTACTGAAACATCTATTCGCCCAAGCACTGATTGAGAAAAATCCACCAGATCGTTATTCGATCACTAAAGAGGGCGTGCAGTTTCTCAAACGGGCGCGATGCGATGAAGGCGTGGCATTTCAACGCCAGCACCAAAATGTTGTGGTTGGGGAGATTGATCCTGGTGAAAAAGTATCAATCAACCAAAACGAAAGTCCTCTGGCTCGTTTGTACCATCGTCGCGGAAAGTCGGGCGGTCGCTTTTTGTCTAAAATACAGTTTGAGGCCGGGGAATGTCTGCGTCGAGATTTTGAAGCATCACGCGCCAGCCCAAAGCTTGGAATGACACTCGGTCCCAAAGTGGACGGAGGCGGTTACAATGATGCTGTTTCAAACGCGATGACGGGTTCCCTCACTGCCAAACGAAGAACTGAGCAGGCAATAACCTCGGTTGGTCCTGATCTGGGTTCATTGTTATTGGATGTTTGTTGTTATTTGAAGGGATTAGAACTTGTTGAGCGGGAACGGCAATGGCCTGTTCGTTCTGCAAAGGTAGTTTTAGGCGTCGCCCTTAATCAACTTGCGGTGCACTATGGCCTTGACCAACCAAGCGGTCGGGTAATGTCCTCATAGTTTCCATGAGCAGTCATGCGTAGACTATCATGTCGCCAAAGCAGATGCTGCATCTGCTTTGATGCGCTGTACCATAGAGTTCAATCCATTTGAGCGCTGTGGGGTTAAGTGCTCATTGAGGCCAATTTGTTTGAATAAGGCATCGGTATCAAAGGATTTGATTTCGCTTGCTCGTCGCCCAGATAGTGCGGCTAGAACGATGGCAACCAGTCCTTTTACAATATGGGCATCGCTATCTCCTTGATAGCTAATGACAGGATCACTTGGTGTGTCGGATACCGTCTTGATAAGCCAAACCTGACTAACACATCCTTCTACCTTATGTTCCGCTGTTTGATTTTCTTCTGGAAACTCAGGCATCGTGCGCCCTAGTTCGATGACATAGCGATACTTATCTTCCCAATCATCGAGAAACTCAAAGTTATCCAAGATTGTTTCCAAGTCCATAAGAGACGTATCCAGCTCGTTTTAGAATGCACCCTTTCGGCTATCACGCAGGGTTGCCAAGTGCAACCTCATGGATGGCCCGATCGGTTCTAAAGAGCTTGATGTTCTCTAAGAGGTTTGTTTGTCTGTTGTTGAAGCAGCGTCTGCCGTTTTGTCAGCAAATTGCTCATCAAGGAATTTGTAGAGCAAACCAGATGCATGAACAGCCTTCACACCGAACGCATTCGCGAAGTCACGGCCTTTTTCACAAATCTCTGGATTGCGGCCACAAAAACTCGCAAGGTCAGAAATTGCACCACTCGCAATTTCAATCGCACCCGCTGTTGTAACGGATTGTGTAACAGTTGCATTTGTTTCGGTTTTATCAATCGGCAAGATCAGCACAATTAAACTTACCCAAAACACGGTTCTAATAAAGAACATGATCATTTTAACTTCCCCAAGTTTCGCTTCTTTTCCCACAGCGTTGAAACCAATATAGCCCCAGTGTTTCAAGATCAGGTGGAGATTGGTGGTTAGATTTGAAGCAAACTGTCTACAAATTTGAATAAAATTGTAATTGTTCGAAATTGAGTGGAGAAATATCAGGTTCTGGGTTTAACGCGTTGAAATAATTGATAAATATTTTTATTGACGCGTTTTTGATGAGGAAATTGTTGTTAAGGCATTGGCAACCATGTTGAACAAAAACACGAAATAAAGGGCTTTTTTCCCATTTTTTTTGTTTTAACCAGCTTCATCGCTGTTCATTTTAGCGGTTTTTTTAATACCCCGTGAGATGCTGTCTAAATAACAAAAGTCCAAAACGGGCTATAACAGGGTCTTAGGCGCGTGTTCTTTCGAGTATTTGAAAATTTGTTTCCTGGTGAACTGTTCGGTGAAGATGGTTGGTCTTCGTTAGAGCGGCAGTTTTTAATATCACAGATTTTATGCAGCTTTTTTGCATTCATCGCATTTCCAATTTGGATACTGTGGAGTGGAACACTCACTTATGTGATGGCAGTCTCATTTGTATGGTTACTTGGCCCGCTTACATCGGCAGTGGTTTTGGTTCGCTCGCGATCAATTGAACTGGCCTTTTTGGTGTCAGCGACAATGCTTGCTGGATTAATTGCTACAATATGTGCGTTTACGGGTGGTATTCAATCGTTTGCTTTGATTTGGTTGCTGGTCATTCCTGCAGAGGCTGCATTGGCCAAACGCCGGGTGGTAATTGTCTACTCCCTAGTGCCCCTGTTCGCTGCTTTAGCGTTCTTGTTTTATGGAGCCCAGGCTAACTGGTTCAACACCCATGCAGTTGTTGCAAGTTCTTCTCAATTTGGCACCTTCGTTGGGCCTCTTGCACTCATCTTATATGTAGCAGCCCTAACGTTCCGGGTTCAAACGGCCTATTCTGCTAGTCAACAGCGCCTTAGTGTTAATGAAGAGCGCTACCGTTTGTTGGCAAACAATACGACCGACCTGATTACCCAGCATGATAGCTCTGGTGAAATCGTGTTCGCTTCACCAGCCGCTAAAATACTGCTCGGTGTTGCCCCGTTTGAGCTTTGTAACAAGGGATTGTTTAATCGTGTGCACATTGCTGATCGACCGGTTTATTTGAAGCTTTTATCAGATGCTGTTGCGAGAGGGTTGCCACTTAAAGCAGAATTCCGTCTGCGTACTTCTGTTCTTCGAGGTGGTCATGACAGCATAAATTCATCTGTTGATTCCGACAATGGATTTAGCTGGATGGAAATGCGGTGCCGCCCGATCTGGGATGAGCATGAAACGGTAACAGGTATTGTCTCGACCACGCGGGATATTAGTGAAAGACGCGCCCAGCAAGATGCGCTTGAAGAAGCACATACAGACTTGCAGCAATTAAGCGATGCGAAAACACACTTCTTGGCCAATATGAGCCACGAACTACGCACGCCACTTAATGCGATCATCGGCTTTTCTGAAATTTTGCAACAAGAACTGTATGGCAAGTTTGAAAATGAGAAACAGAAAGAATACGTGGATCTCATCCATGATTCAGGTAGCCATCTGTTGCAAATTGTGACTGATATTTTGGATATGTCTAAGATTGAAAGCGGCACATTCGATATCGTTCCAGAACCGTTTAACGTTGAGAAACTTGTGAGGTCATGTACGGGTATCATGAGCCAGCAAGCTGAAATACGTGAAATCAATTTGGTTTCAACGATCCCTGATGATTTGCCAGAGGCGGTCGCAGATTCGCGCGCTTGCCGTCAGATTTTGATCAACTTGATATCCAACGCTTTGAAGTTCTCAGATAAAGAGGACACGGTAACAGTTGGTGTTCGTGTTGAAGGAAACAAGCTTGCATATTTCGTTCGCGATACAGGTATTGGCATGAGCACGCCAGACCTTAAGCGGATAGGACAGCCATTCTTCCAAGCTGATAGTGCGCATGACCGACGTTATGAGGGTACGGGGCTTGGTGTGTCTGTGGTGAAGGGATTGACTGAACTTCACAAAGGACATGTGGAATTTGAAAGTGAACTGGGCGAGGGGACGTGTGTGACAGTCTTCATCCCGCTGGATTGTGAAGCGGATTCGAATACTGTTGAAGTCTTTAGTCCAATGCCAAAGTTGCCTGATCTATCTGATCTATCTGATCTTGAGACATTGATACAAGAGAAGGCTTGCAAAACAGCCTAAGGAAAGACGATGAATAAGAATAAAGATTTTCTTGCAGAACTTGGCGCAGAGCCACAGCGTGTTGCGCAACCAAGAGCGGATATCGCTGCGACGCAGATTGGTGCGGCAGGTGGTTATGAGGAAGGCCCGTCGCTCAAACAATTGATGTTCATGGGAATAGTAAAGTTTGCGCTTACAAATCAGCGCCAGCTGGCTGTTGGCATATCCGCTTTTGCATTAGTGGGGGCTGCCAGTATCAACACTTTGTTTTTGCAAGAAGGTAAGCACCCGACTCCAATTTTTGGAACAAGTAGCCAAGTTGTTGCCTCAGCAGAATTATCACCGTCACAAACGAGCGAGATCGTTTTGGAGCAAAAAATTGATCCAGATTTAGCCGATCCGACAGTGCGTGAAATACAAGCGCACCTCGCAGCACGCGGTTATTACGATTCTGAGATTGACGGTCTGATTGGTGCCAGAACACGCGCTGCCATCGGGCTGTATCAACGGGCAAATAATGAACCCGTGACAAATGAACCAAGCAAGCAATTGCTTGATCATATTCGACTTTCTAAGCCAGATGAGGGCTACCATGTTGCAGCCCGTCAAAAAATTGCAGACGAAAATGAGGCTTCAGGCATTGCTCCGTCAACGCCAAGTATCATCGAGGCGAAGTCTGAGGTGATCAGTGACCCGCTCATGATCAAACAAATTCAAGAAGCGCTAGCAAGGTTGGGATATAACAATGTAACGGCAGATGGCGTTGTCGGCCCGATCACTCGAGAAGCTGTTTTGAATTTCAAAAAGAAGCATGGTCTTGATGCTGATGGCACGATCACAACCGCTCTATTAGATGAATTGTCCAAGCTGACCGAGCTTTAGTCTCAATGCGGTTGAGCTCGGAGTTTTGGGTAAGCGCCTATATGCGACAATGCCAGGCGAACGGTGATTTTGCCGCTCTTTCAAAGCGCGGTGCTTCTCACGGCGGAGCTGTTTTTATTGTCATTAACCGGCTCGATGGAACAAATGACCTTTATGGTCCAGCACCGCAATCATTGCTTGATGAAGAGCACGATGTGAATGAGCGTGTTTTCTATAAGCTTTTATCGATCGCGACGCAGGAAGACTTAGATACACAGCTTAGCAAAGAACAGCGTTTTGATCCCGACCTTTGGATCGTGGAACGTGAAAACCGCACCGGTGAGCATGATTTAACGGTAGTAAATTAAGCAGGCTGAGAGAGCTTAACCTGTGGCAACAGATCGCCGAACCACAACTTCTGTTTTGACAGCTGTACTCTTCGCAGATCTCCCTTGAGCTATCTCTGTGCGAGATTTTCCAGAATGAATTGGCTTGTGTTCAGCTGATGTCGACGTTTTCGGAGCAGGGTGCCAATCTTTGATAACGCTGTGGGCAGCCATCGGAGTGATTTGCCCATAAAACCAGTTCAACAGATAAATTTGTTCTTTATCTTTGCCGAGCTTTGAGTTCAGCAGTAAGAAAGCTTCATTGGCCACATGCACTGGAAGGGCAAGCGATTTAAGGCATATGGCGAGAGCAAATCCATGATCGTCTTTGATCACGCGCTTGGCTTCATCTTCTTTTAGATCGCATTCTTTTGTTAATAGAGCGGCAAATTGCTCTACATTTTTCTCGCGTGCTAATTGTGTGAAGTCTCGCGCTCTGTCTGCTCTGCGATAGGCTTGCTTTAGGATTAAAGTAGGGTTGGTTTTTTCATCAGCAACATTTTCAACGGCTGTGTGGACATAAGTTAAAATATGCGCGTGTTCCATTGAGAGGAAACGATCAAGCCCTGAGAGGCTGCTGCTGTTCTCTTTGCGAGAAATGCTAATTCCAGATTTTGATCGGGCGGCGGCAACGAGGCGTTTGGTCGCTCGTTCCGTATCAACATCCATATAAAGACGCGCTTTATTGTCGTGTTTTGACGGTTCATCCAATTCGCGGTCAGCTGTTGAGTGTTCTGGAACTGAGGTTATGTCCGAATGAATATCGTTGTTGGGTGCGTGTTCAAGGTTTTCTTCTGATTGAGCACTGGTTTCTTCGGTTTTGATTTCGACATTAGATGGCTCGCTCGGCAATTCATCCGCGTCAAAGGTAGGGAGTGCATTTTTTGAAATAACCAACATGACGGCATCTGATAAATCAGCGCGCCCAGCCAATGCCAAAGCATGAAGTTCTGTCCCACGGGCCAAGATTGTTAGCAGGTCTGTATCATTGAAACCTTGATAATGGCGCAATATGGGGGCCGCCACTGAAATATCATCTTTAGCAAGCGTTAAAGCCGTTGTTTTTGGAAGCCCAGAACAATGCGCTAAGCGTTCAGCGATCTCACTTTTCGCTTGAAGACCTAACTTTGGCAATAAGCGCAAACAAAGTTCTTCAAAATGTAAAGCGTCGTCCCAAGACGGCGTTTCTTTGCTGGCATACAGTTCGCTGGCTGCCATTAAGATTGCTTGATGTCTGTTTTTTTTATCTGCCTGAACCAAAGTATCAAACTCGTTTCTTATAACCTGCTGCACAATACACCCAAAACGCCTACAAACACTGTGATCTTAAAATGACATAAATTCGTTAGCGCTCTGTTAACTTTACTAATGTCTTAATGAGGCATCTCAAATCGAAACGAATGATTTGCGATTCTTCGTTAAGCAGCGTGTTGAGTTTTCCTGCATCGAGCCACCTATCTACGGGGTCCGAAATGGATAAACTAATTAATCTAGAAGATTACCGGCAAAGCAGGCAGGTAGATAAATCTGTCGTTGTTGTTCCTGTTCCTCCTAAAGGAGCGGAAATATTGCTCTTCACCGGTATTCAAGTTGAATATAAAGACGCACCTTCGTTGGGACCTTCGCCATCTCCATTTGCTCGGCAAAATTAGAACGTACATTTGGATAGAAAAGAGTGAATAATGGGCGCGTTTTCGGTCAATCACAAGGCTAACTTGTGCTTGCTTTGGGCATTGCTTACCTGTGTCCTATTGACCGGTTGTTCAAGGCCGACAGGTGATTTTGGTCGTGCAGCGCCCAACTTTGCCCATGACAGCGTTGCACCAAAATTAGGAAAATTATTAGCTATTCGACGTGAAGAGACTGTCTCACTCTTTGCAAGAACGGACGAAGAATTAAAACTTGAAAATGCCGCATGGACAATCGTCCGTCCTGTGCACACCAAAGATTGGGTGTCTGGAACTTTAATTGAAGGGCGCAGGACGCGGATTTTCCCAGAAATTAATAAGAAATTGGATTACCGTTCTTATCTATTTTGGCACCGGATCGAACGATTTAATTCAAGTGAAGCGCGCTGGAACCGGATCATTGCTGATATTCGCGCTGATCAAGGTGCCATTACACCTTTTTATGAACAAGCGCGTGTTGTCTATGCAATTGATGCTCAACGGTTGAAATTCTTGGAAGAAACCGAGGGTCTAGAGCCAGTCTACCGTCAAAATACCCGTGCAAGATTGCTTGAGAATGAACAACTAATTGACCTTGCACTGCGCAGTTTTCAATTTCGCTATAAGGCTTATGAATTTGCGATTACCCGCATGACTTTAGAATTCCCTTCACCGCGTTCTAAATTTGCGAGTGAAGAATTAGAACGATATAAAGAACTTATCGAACGAGGTGGCAAACGCGGACTTCCATTTATCGAAAACCCTGAGCTTTTATCCTCTCGCATCTCACTTGAAAGTGTTGAGCCGCGTAAAGATGGTAAAGACGGTAAAGACAAAAAGAAATGGGGCGATGATTTAGGGATCATCAAATAAGCTATTTGCAGTCCGCCGCGATGAGTGTTTCTTCTACTGTGGAGGCGAAACTGCGTGAGGCTCTAAAAACTTTAAACACAATATAGGCTTGGTCGGTCTTCAAGGATGTTTTAACAATAGAATTATCTTCCTCACCTGTTTCAGCCTCAGCTTTCGCAATAGCAAGCTCTGCCGTCGTCAAAGGACGCGAAAAGGGTAGAGGGATGCCATCCTTCGAAATTCCAGCCGCTGTTGGCACATTGTTGTCATCGAGAGTGCTTTGAGCCTTTTGAATGGTTTTCAAGCTTCTAATTTCAAGGTTGAGCTGTTTGGTTTGCGAAACGCCGTCGTGCAGGCTGTAAATTACCGCGCTTTCAGTGTCATAAATTGTGACTTGCCAAAAATCAGTCGGTCCGTCCGATGTTAAAGTGACGGGACCATCATTAAGGTCAAACCGACAGATGGCATAGGCCATCGCCGGGTCGGATTGGCCGAGTAACTTAATCGCGTCTTCATTCGTCTTAAGCGGAACCAATTGCCTAGGCTCAATTTCATCTGTGAGACTTTGCCAAATCTTTTGGCCCGCGAAAAACGGGGTAGCTAAAATTGCAAATATGTGAATGAGGCCACTAAGGACAATAAGCAAAAGCAGCATTCTAAAAAGATACATCATATGCAGCTAACCCTCTCGATAAGTGGGGTTTTTATCGCTGCATCAAGAGCGCCGCTGGTCAATGGCGTGTCATAGATGCGTAAGACAAGCGAGAAACTGCTTTTTGATGTTAGCGGCAACCAGTTTCCTGGTTGGGCGGTTTTAGCAATGAAAATCTCTAGCCGGTTATCTTCACTCCAAATGACATCTTCAGATGTAATATAAGCAGGTGTTGTGGTGCTATTATTTTTACCCGTTTCAAAATAGCTAAGCGTCCAAAGTCGACCTCTTGGAATAATGCCCGTTAGCTTGTATTCGCAATTGCTGGCGTATTGTTCGCCTTTGTTATCTTTGTTTGAGAAGAAAGCCAAACCCTCTGTTGTGCTCATCCAAGTCTTGCCGGTTCGGGCGAGATAGGCTTTTGTGTAGGGATCTGCTGATGGCGCGGCGGCTTTGGGCCATATATTCCACTGACCAATTTTAACTTTTTGAAATTTTAGATCTCCCTGCAAAGCAAACCATGCAGAACCGATACCGATGATAGAGGCAGCTAAACTTACGAGAACGAATGCAATGGCGTGGCGCACGATACTAGGCCTATAATTGACCCGCTATCGGCTCAATACCGCCAGCTTCCGCTTTTTTCAACGGTACAAAGCCTTTGACCACTTTTTCTTGTTTCGCATCTAGCAGCTCGCCAATGCCCTCCAAAACTTTTGTGGAGTTCGCAGAGAGAGCTTTGATTTGATCAATTGATTTAATCTTCACGTCGCTATCTTGTGCATCCAGCTCAACCAGTTCGAGATCAGAACGGCCTTTGCTACCAAGATAAGGGATCGGGCGTTTATCGACACCTTGGTGGGCGAAGGACATGATGTCTTTCCATGTCATTGCGGGAAGGCGTCCCCCGGTTAGGCGGCGTGTTGGTGTGTAATTGTCATTGCCATACCAAACGGCAGAAACGTAATTGCCAGTATAACCAATAAACCAAGCGTCGCGATATGATTGGGTTGTTCCTGTTTTACCAGCAGTCTTCCGATCATCCAGTTTTGCGCGGCGCCCTGTTCCCCATTCTGGTACTTGGGACAATATCTCATTCATTGAAGCAACGGAGCTCGCTTTCAAAACACGCTCTTTTTGCTGGTTGCCACCAAAATCTCTAATTAACTCACCTTTGGAATCGTAAATACGAATGGCGGCTTTCGCCCGTGGCTTATAACCACCATTGGCAAACACAGAGTAGCCTGTGGTCATATCCAAGACGGAGACTTCAGACGTGCCGATTGGCAAACTCGGGTTTGCCCGCAATTTCGCATTGACGCCCATGCTGTGCGTTGTCTCAACAATCTTCTTTGCACCCAATTGCAAACCAATTTTCACGGGAATGGTGTTGATTGATTTTACCAATGCAGTCGTCAGTGTTTGGCTACCTGAATAACTACGAGTGTAGTTCTTAGGAGACCAGCCTTTGACCCACACAGGACCATCGACAATACGAGTGGAAGGGGTCATGCCTGCTTCCATCGCTGCTGAATAAACATAGGCCTTGAAGGTTGAACCTGGGGAGCGCAGCGCATCAACCGCGCGGTTAAACTGGCTTTGCCCATAATCGCGGCCACCCACCATTGCCCTCACAAAGCCATCTGGTGTCATAACAACAGTCGCCCCTTGCGTAATGTTAAAGGCTTTTCCGTTTTCAACGAGATATCGATTGATGGTTCGCTCGGCATGTTCTTGTAAAGATTGATCAAGCCCAGTCACCACCGTTAAGACGCGATCTTCTTGAATTTTCATTTTCAAGATGTCTTGGTAAGCCCAATCGAGGAAGTAATCAGCTCTATCTTCACGTTTCCGGTTAACGGCGGATGCCGGGTTTTGCCTTGCGGTCAAAACTTGCCCTTCCGTCAAAAACCCTGCTTGCACCATATTGGTCAAAACTTCATTGGCACGTTCGCGTGCCGATGCCAAGTTGATGTGAGGTGCAAAATTGGTTGGCGCTTTAAAGAGGCCAGCAAGCATTGCTGATTCTGCAAGGGTTAGATCGGCATAATCTTTACCGAAATAAAACTCTGCCGCCGCCGGAATGCCAAATGCACCACCGCCCAAATAAGCGCGGTTGAAATAGAGTTCCAAGATTTCTTGTTTCGTCAAATTAGCATCAAGCCACAAGGCTATAAAAGCTTCTTTCGCCTTCCGCGATAGGGTGCGCTCATTGCTCAAGAAGATGTTCTTTGCAACCTGTTGGGTGATCGTTGAGCCGCCTTCAACAACGCCACCAGCTTTCACGTTGGTAGCGAAAGCACGGGCAATGCCCAAAATATCGACACCAAAATGAGAAAAGAACCGCCGATCTTCTGTCGCAAGCGTCGCTTTGACCACGTGATCTGGCAGTCGCTCTAAATCAATTGGCTTGTTCTGGAAGACACCGCGTCTGCCAAGCACTTTACCAGCGCGGTCAACAAAGGTGACCGAATAATCGTCTTGTTTGCGCCAATCTGTTTGAGTTGCCACGATCGCAGGTTGGGCCAAGCCCAACATAAGCAACATACCAACAGCACCCCAAGTGAGCGTTTCATTGGCAAGTTCTACGGGAATGCGTTGCCAGCCCAAAACACGGAAACGGCGCATGAATGCAGAGTAGCGAACATAAAGATCACGTATCCAGCCAAAACTTGAAAACAAACCACCATCAATGGCGCTGTCCAGTTCCAGCATTCTGCTTGCTAATTTGTTACGTCTGTTGTTTGAAAACGGATCGTTCAATGCGCATGTTCCAAAAATAAAGTCTTAACAAATCCTAAATAAGCTTTATTGCTGCAATATGCCAGCCATCTTCGTATGAAATATGAGATTTAGTTAATGGATAACGCCCCATTTTGGAAGATTCTTCCCCTAGAAAAGCTATCAAATGAGCAATGGGAATCCCTTTGTGATGGTTGTGGGCGTTGTTGTTTGAACAAATTGGAAGATGAGGATTCGGGTGAAATAGCGTGGACGAATGTCGCCTGTTCACTTCTTGATGATGAAACCTGTAAATGTGGGGATTATCCAAATCGCTCGAAATTGGTGCCAGATTGCATTCAATTAACGGCTAAAAACGTGAAAGATTTGAGTTGGTTACCTGCAACCTGCGGCTACCGACTGGTTCGCGATGGTAAGGATTTATATTGGTGGCACCCGCTGGTTTCCGGTGACCCAGATACTGTCCACATGGCCGGTATAGCTGTTCGCGGCATGACTGTTAGCGAAGACGACGTTGCCGTTGAAGATTATGAAAATTATCTGGTTTCTTGGCCTGAAGAGGATCCTTATGAGGATGCAGATTAAATACTAGGAAAATAATCCTTGACAGCGTACGGCGGTTTGGCATATAAACCGTATCGTCG
>CAZKKW010000011.1:0-36004 GCA_964553335.1 uncultured Hyphomicrobiales bacterium
TTCGCAATGACAAAAAAAAGGGATTGCTTAACGGCGGGACTTGGTCTGTTTCCAACACCAAATCTCCGCGCAAGGGCATGTTGCGATTGGATGTTGAACCGGAAGATGAGATTTTGGCAAAGAAGGTTGGCGTATCGGTCGCGCCTGAATTTTTCCAAGGCACATACGAACGTTTGCCCTATGCGAAGCGCCGTCGTTCGGACGAGTTTGATTATGGCTACGCCCTGACCGTCCACAAGAGCCAAGGCTCTCAATGGGATGATGTGGTGCTGTTTGACGAAAGTGGCGCGTTTCGTGAGCACAAAGACCGTTGGCTTTATACAGGCATTACGCGGGCTGCTGAGAAGATTACGATTGTCCGCTAGCTTATAAAAAACTTGGCCCTGGTCTTCTCATTCGATGTGCTGCCTGCCTAAATTTTTGTATTGAGAACCTTTGTTGACGCGATTTTCCGCTCAACAAATTCCTGAACACCCTTTGGCAACATCCAACTAATGCGTTCAAATTCGCGGATAAGCTCTTGCCCGACGGTTGGGGCATTTTGGTCGTTCATCACGAGACCAGCGATTTTGGCTTCATTGTCTGCCAAACTTTTTACGGCGTCTTCTACTTCACTTTGAGTGACCGCATAAGTGCGGGCGACCAAAATGACGGCGTCACAGGCTGATGCACCAATGCCAGCAGGCACTGCCGCTTCACCAAGGTCTGGCATGGGAGCAAGGTCAACAATCACTTGGTCATATTGTCCAAGCTCGTTGCGGATCATTTCCGACAGGCTTCTGGCATCGCGAAAACGATACTTGTCTTGGCCTGTTGGGTTGATCGGTAAAATGTCATAACCGCCTTGCGCTTTCCAGATGTTTAGACCGGTTTGTGAAGGGTCTGAGATGCCGTGCTGGTCTGTCGCGCGTTTGTCACCAGGTGCGCGAGACATATCAAGCAAAAGAGAGTTTTGCCCGCTTAAAGCGCATCGGGTTGCAAGCGATTTTGAGATTGTTGTGACACCGCTTGCAGCTTTAGGACCAGTAACACCGATAACGCGCGCGCCACGCCCGAACGTGCGGGTGTGGATGTCTTCAATTTCCTGAATTGTGTTTGCTCTGGCCATGACCTGTTATCCTGTTTTTTCTTTATTTCTTCGTTAAAGCGCGATGAGGGCGAGGGCGAAGGTTAGAAGCCCCGACGTTCCTGCAACGCCTGTTTGGATTTTTTTCCAAATTGTTTGTGATTGATCCGGCACATAAACTGTGTCACCCGCCCGCACGACTGGCAGCATGCTGACATCACCAGTTTTAGCGAATTTGATGAGATTAAAGGTTCTTGCTTGATCTCTACTTTTTGAAAGGTTCACCACCACGATCTTCTTTTGCAAAGCAGCACCCGTTGGTCCGCCAGCTTCTGCCAGAAGATCCAAAATGGTCATGTTGTCTTCAAAACGATAACGACCAGGGGAGCCGACTGAACCGAGAACGCGAACAGTTTGCTCTTTGCTGACATCAAGCCATTCACGTTCGCGGCTTGGGATGTAGATAACATCACCTGGTACGATGTGAGGCAGAAGGGCCTCGTCACCTGTTTCGAAGTAAAGTGACAAGTTGACCTTAGAGATGCCGGCTTCCCCACGATTGCGATGTGAAACGCGAATGTTGCGAAGGTCAGCATCATTAGTTGGTCCATCAGCGGCAGAGATAAGATCGATGAAACTCAAATGTTCAGCGAAGGCATAACGACCAGGTGCTCCAACTTGACCAAAGACATAAATTGAATCTTCCGGTGCCTGTTTAATCCACTTTGATTTATTGTCGGTTGGATCATCTGGAAGGAATGGTATGTTGATGACATAGCCCCCGCGAATTTGAGGCAAATCAGCTATGGCGCCACCTTCTTTGATGAATTGTTCCATGTTGAAGGTCGTTGGCACTGTACGGCCATTTCTCTTCACTAGAATTTGGATATTAGAGATGTCCGCATCGCGCGATGGACCACCAGCTTGAGCGATAAGGTCAAAGAAGGTCATTTCGTCAGACCACTCGTAACGGTTAGGTCGTGCAACCGCGCCGATGAGCTCAACAGCTCTATTTGAGCTAACTTTGAGCCAAGAGTTGTTGTCGGTATCTTCTGCCAAGAATGGAATGTTGATTGTTGACCCTGATGTGATTATCGGAACATCAGCTTCATTGCCGCCATTGTCGATGTAGCTTTGCATGTCAAAGGTTTGCGTTCTGGCAACCCCATTGATACGTGAAACCACTTGGATGCGGCGCATGTCGGCTTCTTTGGTCGGGCCGCCTGCTTGCGCGATTAAGTCAAAGAAATCCATTTCATCCGACCACTCGTAGCGGTCAGGGCGAACAATGGCGCCGAATAATTCAACAGCCCGTTCGGGTGCTATCTTTAACCATGACGGGCGGTTTGGATCATCCGCTGCTCGTGGAAAGAAGACCGTGTCACCTGGATAAACAGTTGGAAGAACACCTCCGCGACCTTCTGTGAAGGAAGGAAGGTCCACGTTCGTGACAGAACCTTCAGCACGGATGATGCGAATTGCTTTGGTATCAGCAAAACGCGATGGGCCACCAGCACCTGCAACAATGTCGATGAAGCCAGTTTCGCCGCTTACTTCATAGCCACCTGGTTTGATGACTTCACCCATCACGAATACGGTCTGGCCTGATTTCTGGTTTTGCCCTTCGACTGCACGCGGCACAAAGATCGTCGCACCCGGCTTGAGTTCAGGAAGCAAGGCGTTATTGCCAGTATCTAGATATTCTTGCAGATTGACATAGACGGGCTCACCACCTGTTAGCACACGGATACGGTCAACTGCTGCGTCGCTGCTAACGCCACCTGTTTGAAGCAAAACGTCAATTAGGGTTTGGTCTTCTTGAAATTCTACGTTGCCCGGTGTTTGCACTTCACCGAGAACTTTAATGGTGCGTTCTGATCCCGAAGTTTGACCTTCGGTACTCGGGAAGATGATGGTGTACTCAGCGCGAATTTGCGGTAAGTCAGCGGTGTTTCCGCCTTTTTCAACGAATTCAGCCATGTTGAAAAAGACTGCGTTGACTGTTCCATCGGCAGCTTTTTCCAAGATTTTGATTTTGGCTAAGTCAGCATCTTTAGTTGGTCCACCAGCGGCTGCGACAAGGTCGAAGAACGACATCTCATCCGACCATTCATAACGACCGGGATTTTTCATTGCGCCCAAGACTTGGACCGCACGTTTAGATGGAATTTTCAACCATGATGGTGCTGTGTTATCCGCTTTTTCTGGAATGAAAATTGTGTCGCCCGGCAACAATGTTGGCAAAGTGTTGATCCGACCTTCGGTGAAGGCGGGAAGATCGACCATGACGATTTCAGCGTTACCCTTGCGGATCACTCTGATGTTGCGTGTTTCACCATAGCGGGTTGGACCGCCTGCGTTTGCGAGGATGTCGATGAAGTTTGTTTCGCCACGTGTTTCAAAGGCACCTGGTTTTACAACCTCACCCATTACATAGATAACACTACCGCCAACTTTCAGTTCTTTGTCCTGCTTAGGGACATAAACTGTGCTGCCTTCTTGCAACGGTGTAAGTTCGAACAGGCGTCCTTCATCAATCACCGCTTTAATATTGACGATTTTTGTTCCTTCTTTCGTGACAACACGAATGTTCTCCACAGAAGCGTTGGCCGTTAAACCACCTGCACGCATAACTGCATCAATAAGGGTTAGATTTTCCTTGAAGGCCATTGTGGTTGGCGTTCTGACTTCACCAAAAATACGAATGCCTTTGCCATCATCGCCGCCATCACCTTGGCTGGCGAGTGTTTCAGCCGTGAATGGAACTTCTACGGCACCTGTAAGCGGCGAGGCTGGAATAAAAATGGTATCAAGTGGTTTCAACGGCGGTAGGATGTTGAGATTGCCGCTGTTTAAATAATCTTTGTAGTTGAACGTGAATACATCATTACCCCGACGCACTTGCATACGGTCAAGCTGCGCGCCAATGGATAGGCCGCCCGCTTTTGAAATCGCTGTTTGAACATTGCTATCAGCAGGAAGGGACACCTGACCTGGTTCTTTCACGAAACCTAGAACGTTGACGATGAGCTTGCGTTCTTTGATTTCAATCGCGAGGCGGTCAAGGTTTTTGTAGACCTCAGACAATCTTGTTTGAATAACGTCATTGGCTTCAACCAGTGTCAATCCAGATACTTTAACAGGGCCAACTTCTGGCAAAGTGATTGAACCGTCGCGGGAGACTTCGAAATCTGCTGTCAACGCGTCTTCGCCCGGTAGGGTCATTGCAAGAACATCGCCAGCATTGATTTTTTCGACGAAGTTTTCATCGTCTTTGCCGAATATACGTTGAAGGGCTGACGGAGCTGAAGCCAATGTAGTTGGCTGTGGCGCTGCATTGGTTTGATTGTTCGTGCGAATGTCTCTTTGTAGTGCACGCAATTGTTCAGCCAATGCGCCGCTTTCTTGCTCTACGGCGTCGTGCCCCTTGCTGCGTGCTAGTTTCAACAAGCTTTGTGTCAAAGCTGTGTTGGCCGTCACTTCAGGATTTGGCGTTGATGTTTTCGACTTGCCAACAACAACAGTCTCGGCAGCTTCTGTACTGTTTTCTAAGACGGGCAGAGCGGCAACAGAAACTTCGGCATTGTCAGTTTTGAGGCGGTCTAGCATTTTTTGCGCTTTTTCGCGCTGAGACATTGGCACGCGATCGACTGATTTTTTCGCTTTTTCGCTGACAACTTTTGTCATTTGGGCGTTAAGCGCTTCGATCAAGTTGCCATCGTTTTGGGTCGGAGCGGCTGGTGAAATACGGTCATCGAATTTTACAGCAGGCGTTTTAACGCTAGCCTCAACAAGAGTTGGGCGCGGTGATGCTGTGATTTGCGTGTCTGGCGCCAAAACGGGCAGTTTGTCGACTGCACCTTTTGATCCGGCAATGCTCTCGATTTCGTTTAATACGCTATCAATTTCCGCCAGCATTCTGTCGACTTCGTCGAGTTCTTTATTGGCGCTTGATGTCGCGCTTTCTTTTAACGTTGTTGCTTGGGTGTTTATTTGTGCCGCGCGTTTTTTTGCCAATTTATTCAACGCGTTATTGGTCGAGCTTGTCGTCGTTAAGTCAATTACTGGCTCGGCGGTTCCCCACCGCGCACTTGCAATAGATAGGCTATCCAAATTGTTGGCAGAATACCCACTACCGTTGTGAACAATTTCGCTTGCAATGCCGCTTTTTTCAGTGAAGACGTCAAACATCACGGGCAGGCTCACACAGACGAGAACCACCGCTAAAGCAAGGCGTAGGATATGATGTTTGGCTTGTTTCATTTTACTTCAATACGATCGGTTCATTGTTGTAAACTGGTCGTTTGTACACTTTTGTCTTTGTTTGAACTGGCGCATCAACAATCACGCGTGTGCGCTGGCAATGACCGTGGAAGATGCGTTTGTCGACAACATCAAGACGATGTTCGAGACGTTCCATGTCGATCAATGCATCGCCATAGAGGTCGCTTACCCATTCACGTTTTACGCGAACCAGCAATTGCTCTGCTTTTGCTAAATCTCCCGGTGCGCAGCGTTCTGCTCCGCGTGATTTGAGATAGGCAATGCGCTCATCAAAGGCGATGATTGCAAAGTCGTGGACATGCCTGGCTTCTGCCGAGCGTCCACGTCTTGTGTAGCCGTTTTGCTGTATCACGTTTGATAGGTGCGGTTTGCCAGTACGCCTGTTTAAGCGGCCGTCGAAACGGTCATGAGCGAGCGAACCGTTCGCTCCAAACCGGTGTTCCGCAAAACCGCCGTATCCAGATTGCGGCCAAAATGGCGCGCAACCTGAAAGTCCGACACTTATTAATAGGCCAGACAGCAATAACGGTTTTTTAAATGCTAGTTTACGCATTGTACTAAGCCGCGTTTGATGTGGCTGTTGATGCAATCAACCCTTGCATGCGCAAGTGGGTCAATAGACGCAATGGCTGGCCGCTCACATTGGTTACAGTCAACTTAAGACCGTTTGCCAATAAGCGCTTATAGAGAAAGACAAGGCCGCCCACACCTGAGCTATCGATAAACTCAACTGCTGCCATATCAATCTCGACAGCTTCCTGAGCTTCTGCAAGCTCATCAAAAGTTGCCTTCATATCAGCCATTGTGATGGCATCCATGTCTTCTTCGATCTTTAACGTTCTGGACATGTTAGATTCCCCATTTCTTGTAATGTCTGGTCTTTCGACCTTTTTGTCCGAACACATATGAGCAAATGTCATGCCGTTTTGGGGATGGGAAACTAATCCAATTTTGGGCGTTCCAGTTTGTAAAATGAGCAGTTTTTGCAATTTGCGACGAAAATGCACCCCGATTTGCGAAACATGATTTGCATTTTGCAAAGCGCAAACGCGTTCTTTGCAATTTGCAGTGGTTGGACAACAAACTGGCATGGCAGCATCTTGATTTCACTCAAACCAAGTTGGCACGGAGCTTGCGAGTTACGGGCACGAATTAAAGTCGTGTGTGGCGGCTATCTAAATTTTGCGGATGATTGGGCAAACATCATTCGCTGCAATGAGAAAGTTAGGGACGATGAGAAAAGGTACAATCCATATTGTTCAACGGATGTCACCAGGGGGCATTGAGCTTTTGGTAAGAGATCTTGCCAGTCAATTGCCGGGCGAGAACAGAATTTTCAGCCTTGATGGAACGCGCAAGCAGTTAATCAACGCTTGGCCGGCTTTGGAGCCACACGCCAAACAAATCAGAGGGTTTTCTAAGAAGCCGGGCATTAATATGTCGTTGTTGCTTGAACTTAGAAGCACTTTCAAACAGTTGAAACCGCACGCTGTTATCACGCACCATATTGGTCCTCTTATGTATGGTGGGTTGGCTGCACGTCTCGCACAGGTGCCCGTTATTGCTCATGTGGAACATGATGTGTGGCACTACGGTCATCCACGTCGCCGCATGATGACGAAAGCAGTTTGTTCAATTGTGCGCCCGAGTATTGTCGGTGTGTCGATGACGGCTGCTGATACTTTGGCAGATATTACAGGTTCTAAAGACGTTCGCGTGATTACAAATGGTGTTGATACAAAACGCTTCACACCACAAGATCGCGAAGAAGTTCGCAAACGTTTTGATATTCCCGTAAATGCAGCCGTTATTGGCGCGGTTGGTCGCCTTGAAATGGTGAAGGGCCATGATGTGCTGTTAGAAGCAATGATTAATATGCCTGAAAACACTGTATGTGTGATTGCAGGCGCTGGAAGCCAGATGGTGCCATTGCAAGAAAAAGCGAAAGCTTTGGGTATTGAGCGTCAGGTGAAATTGCTTGGGAATATCTCCGATACGTCTTCAATCTATTCAGCATTTGATGTGCTATGTTTGCCGTCACGTGCAGAAGGCTTGCCTCTTACAATCTTGGAAGCTCAATCATGCGGTGTGCCGGTTGTTGCAACAGACGTTGGTTCGGTTCGTGATGCTGTGTGTCCTGACATTGGTCGGGTAATTCCTGCTGAGGAGCCCGAAGCTATGGCCGTTTCATTGCTTGAGATGTTGCGTCAAAAGGAAATTCCTTCTCCACGCAGTTTTGTTGCAGAAAACTTTAGTTGGAACAACACATTAGCCTCATACCGGCAGTTGGTAAGGGTATAGAATAATGATCTCGATGCTTATACCAGCCACTGTGTTTTGGGTGGCTGCCACGTTAGTGGTTTATCATCATGCGGTGTTTCCGTTACTGGCGAAGTTCTTGGCGCGATTTATTCGTTCGCTTCAAGGGGCAACGCCGGTTGAGGATGTGCCAGAAGACGCTTTGCCGCGTGTTGCTGTGGTTGTTCCAGCCTTCAATGAAGAAGCCTTCATTGCGGAGAAAATTGCTAATCTTGCAGCACTTGATTACCCGTCTGATAAGCTTGAAATTATCATTGCTTCTGATGGATCAAGTGATGACACGGTTGATCTTGCAAAGGCGGCATTGGAAAATGCGAAGAACCTTGTTGCGACCGTGAAAGATTTCACCATGAACCGCGGCAAGATCGCGGTTTTGAATGAGATTATCCCGCAACTTGATGCAGACATAATCGTTCTAAGTGATGTGTCTGCTGTTGTTGGGAAAAACGCGATCAAGCGCCTTGCAAGTCACTTTGCAAATGAACGTGTTGGGGTCGTGTCTGGCACGTATCAGTTGGACAAGCCGGGCAGTGATGGCGAGCGGCTCTATTGGGATTTCCAAACAGCTTTAAAGCGGGATGAAAATACAATTGGCGCCATTATGGGCGCGCATGGTGCGTTTTACGCCATTCGTGGCGGTCTGTTTAATGTGTTGGAAGCTGATACAATCAACGATGATTTTATCATTCCTATGCGTATCGTTGGGGCGGGATATGAGAGTGTTTATGACACATCAATCGTTGCGCGCGAACGTGAACAAACACAAATGGGGCAAGACTTTCGACGTCGTGTTCGTATGTCTGCCGGTGGAATGCAGCAAATCGTTCGTTTGATGGAATTGTTCAATCCAATGCGACCGGGTGTTGCTTTTGTTTTTGCCTCTGGCAAAGCACTACGCACCTTCTCACCATTTCTACTCGCCGCCATGTTGTTTACCAGTTTTACGCTGACGCTCATGGGTGAGTTCTTTTATGCAATGCCATTCATTGGGCTAATGGTACTTGTTTATCTGGGATACGCCCAAATACAGGGAAATTTGATGAACCTTCCAAAAATAACGCACCCGTTTGCCTATCTGGCAGCGGGACATATGGCAGGTCTTGTCGGTGGAATACGGTTTCTAGCCCGCATGGATAAAGGGCGTTGGGGACGCGCTTCTGATGCTGGGTCTGATGAATTTAGTGGTGAGGCGGGCGATGCCTTGGCGTTGAGCTTCTTAACGCCAGCGACCCAATTGGGTAAGCGAAGTTTTGACATTGTGGTGGCAAGTGCTGCGTTTGTCATATTCGTTGCTTTGTTTCCTTTCATTGCCTTGCTTATTAAACTTGATTCACCAGGGCCTATTTTCTATCGCCAATTGCGTGTTGGTACACGCACAGAGAAGGAATCTAAGCTTTTCCTTCTGGCAAAGTTCCGCACGATGCGTACGGATGCAGAATCAAAAACCGGCGCTGTGTGGGCATCAAAGAACGATCCGCGAATCACTCGATTCGGCAATTTTATGCGCAAAACCCGTTTGGATGAGTTTCCACAGTGCTTAAATGTGCTTGCAGGCGATATGTCTATCGTTGGTCCACGGCCTGAAAGACCAGCCTTTTTTGCCAAGCTTGAAAAGGAAATTCCTTTTTATACAGAACGTACTTACGGCCTTCGCCCGGGAATTACTGGTCTTGCGCAAGTAACAACCGGCTATGACGAAAGTGTGGAAGACGTTCGAGAGAAGGTGCTTCACGATCACGTTTATGCTACAAGATTAGGCAGGTTGAGTGAATGGTTTTGGACAGATGTTTCTATTTGTTTCAGAACATTTACTGTTATGGTCCTTGGAAAAGGACAATAATGTGGGAAAACACCTTCCTATTAGTAGTGTTGAAGACCTTTAGAAATGGCAGGCATCTTCAATTTAGGGGCCTTTGAAGTTCACTGATTTTTATGTGTCTCGCTCTCCCCTAGACACTTTTGCGGCTTCGGTGACACTTCTCTAACCATTTTCGTTAAAGACTAGCGCCCGGTTATTCCTTCCGACCGGGCGCTTTTCTTTTGCGCCCGACAAACAGTGCGGGGCACACAATGGTCAAAGACAACGACAACCAGCCACAAACACAGGCAAACCCTACAAAATCGGGCAAAGGGCGGGGCCTTTTATTGGTAATAGGCGCCTTGTTAATGGGGGGATTGATCGCTGCCCCAATGGTTTTGCCTCTGGGTGAGGAGCTGCAAACCTTCATAAGCAATTATTCTTATCTCCAGCCATTTGCCGTTGTTTTGCTCGTTGCAATGACGCTAATTGCTGTTTTGAGTGAGGGAAATGCGACAAAAAATTCGATCGCGGAACCGGTAGAAGATACAGAGACGACGGATTTTTTAACCGACGCTTTAGAAAGTGTCACTGAAGGTTATGCGCGGTTTGACGATCGTGAGGCTTTGGTGTTTTTCAACACGCCTTTCATCAAGATGTTCCCAGATTTGACGGATGAATTGAATGAAGGGGCTGTTTTTGGAAAGCTTCTAAGAACCGCAAAACGTGCAGGATCATTCTTGGATGTTGACGGTTATGAAGTTTTTGACGCGGTAATGGATGGCTGGAGATCTGCGAGTGCTGAACCGATCGCGATGCCGATGGCTGATGGTCGCTGGCTAACGATCACGATTTCGAAGCGGGTTGATGGCACGCGTATTATTTTGGTCAGCGATGTGACTGAGCTTAAAGATCGCGAAATGGCACTGATCCAAGCGCAAAACGATCTTGAAGATAAAGCCTCTGAAATGTGGAACCTTGCGGTTAAAGCACAGCAGGCAAGCCGCGCTAAATCTGATTTTCTTGCGGTAATTTCACACGAAATCCGCACGCCAATGAATGCGATAGTTGGTATGTCAGATCTGCTGACTGATACTGACCTTGATAAGACCCAACAAAAATATGCGGATGGTATTGGCGAATCAGCCGATCATTTGTTGTCGCTGATCAGTGATATTCTTGATTTTGCACGCCTTGATTCAAGCCATTATAAACTTGATGATGCCCCGTTTGATTTGAAGCATATGCTTGAATCAACAGTAGAAATGGCGAGAAACCTGCCACGTGCAGATGGTGTGCGATTGGTGACATCCTTCCCGAAAGATCTGCCAAAAGCAGTGATGGGGGATGCAGGTCGCGTTTCGCAAGTCGTGCTTAATCTACTTTCTAATGCGACGAAGTTCACTGAAGAGGGAACAATCGAGATCGGTGTTGACGTCATTGAGAAAGTGAAGGGCAAATCGCACCTTCGCTTCTTTGTTGCAGACACGGGGCCGGGTGTTCCAGACATCTTGAAAAAGTCACTGTTTGAGCCATTTGAAAAAGATCGCAATTGGGCTGTGCCGCATCGTGAAGGGCTATCCAATAATGGCACGGGGCTTGGTCTTGCCATTTGCCGTAAGCTTGTTGAGCTAATGGATGGTTCAATTGGTTTTGATGAAACACGCAGTCAGGGCACTAAAGTTTTCTTTGAGCTGGTGTTTGATGTTGCTGATGCCAAGAAATTGGCGGCGCCGAAAGAAGTTAAGGTCGATTTCTCAGACGATATGCCATCCATGCGCGTGCTTGTGGCTGAAGACACGCCGGCAAGTCAGCTGGTGATTAAAACCATGCTCGAAAAACTCGGCCATAAAGTCCAAACCGCTGTCAATGGTGAAGAAGCCTTGCAAGCAATGGAACTTGGCGGGTTTGACTTGGTGTTGATGGATTTGGAAATGCCAAAAATGGATGGCATTGAAGCGACCGAAGAAATTCGTAAACTTGAAGGCCCAAGCAGTGAAACGCCGATTGTTGCCTTGACGGCTCAAGCCTTAGAAAGCCGCCGCAAAGTTGCCCTTCAAGCGGGCATGAATGATTATTTGATCAAACCGCTTAGAACCGCCGATTTGCAAAAAGTTTTAGCAAGCGTTGCTGTTGATGTGGCAAAGGCTGACGCCAAACGGGCGCTTGTAAAACCTGAAAAACAGAAAAAAGCCAAGCAAGATCAGGATAATAAGAAGTCGGAGAGCGAAGGCTCGTTCAACGAAGACTTGTTTGATAGCGTCCTTCTTGCAGATATGGCGGAAGCGCTTGGTTATGATGATTTCATGATGTTGTTTGGTAAATTCCGCACAAATGCGGTTGAGCAGCTTGAAAAACTCGAAGGCGCGATTGGCGACGACGATCAGGAGCAGCTTGTTTCTGTCGCGCACCGGTTGGTTGGCCTCTTCTCACAGTTTGGCGTTCAGGAAGTTGCTGATCTTGCTGCTAAAACTGAGACAGAAGACGATAACAAGAAGCGTTTGAAACATGCTTCTGTTTTGAAGGATAAGGGCACGGCGTCTTTGGATCATGTTGAAAAGATGCTCGATGACAATGTTTTTTTCCCAGATCGAAAGTCGGCTTAATTTTGTAATTAAAGTGTCATCTTAAAATGGTTGAATAGGCTTGCTGCCGATTAGCAGTTTGGATAGTGGCTCAGGTCTCCAGTTTATGAGCCAATTGAATTTGAAGACATATTCCCTCGTCTTCTGGTTGCCCTTTTTGGCAAACCCCTCGCAGTTTACTGTGGGGGGCTTTTTGTTGACGCTTCATCCCATTTTGCAAACCTTCACCTCCTCTTAACCCTGTTTCTTTACTGTTTGGCTTAATTTGGTGCTGTAAATTTGGGTGTGGTGGCATGACAATACCCTTGAGTGATGGTCGTTTGAGGCCTTCACGTGTCTTGTTGATTGAAGATTCTTTCGCTCTTTCAGAAACTTATCAGGCTTATCTGAAGTCTGAGGGCTATGAGATTACGTGCGTGGATACGGGTCAGGCGGCGATGGATATCATTGCTAAAGACCCACCTGATGTTGCTGTTCTTGATGTGCATTTGCCGGATATGAACGGCATTGAGATGCTGAAAGAGCTAAAAGCGCGTGATGTTCCGACTGATGTGATCATTATTACCGGTCATGCATCCGTCAATTTGGCGGTTGACGCCATGCGTGAGGGTGCGGCCGACTTCATCATGAAGCCCTTTACGGCTGAACGTCTTCGGGTGACGGTTCGAAATGCTGCTGAACGTCGTAATCTCGAAGCGAAAATCGAACAAATTCAAGAAGAATTGCACCGTGATCGGTTTGTCAGTTTCGTCGGGCGTTCGCCTGCGATGCAGACGGTCTATCAAACATTGCAAAGCGCGGCAGGGTCTGATGCTACGGTCTTTGTTCGCGGTGAAAGTGGCACGGGTAAAGAGCTTTGCGCTGAGGCATTGCATAAGCTTTCACCTCGCAAAAACGGTCCGCATGTCACGTTGAACTGTGCAGCAATTCCGCGCGATTTGCTTGAAAGTGAAATTTTTGGTCACGTCAAAGGCGCCTTTACGGGTGCGACCCGTGACCGAAAAGGGGCGGCAATGCGCGCCAACGGTGGCACGTTGTTCCTTGATGAGATTTGCGAGATGGATTTGTCTTTGCAATCGAAGCTTTTGCGCTTCTTGCAGGAACGGACAATCCAGCGTGTGGGTGATGATGTTATCCATGCCAGTGATGTGCGTATTGTTTGCGCGACAAATCGCGATCCGATGGCTGAAGTTCGGGCAGGGCGGTTCCGCGAAGATTTGTTCTACCGTCTTCACGTTGTGCCATTGATCTTGCCACCATTGCGTGATCGTGGTGACGACGTGATGCTGATTTCTGAACATTTTTTGCAACAATTTGCTGAAGAAGACGGCAAAACATTTGCTGGATTTGATGAAGAAGCGCGTCAAACCCTTATGGCTTATGGATGGCCTGGTAATGTGCGCCAATTGCAAAATGTTATTCGTAATATTGTGGTTATGAATGCTGGCGGTTTGGTGTCTCGCGCGATGCTGCCTGCGGAATTATCAACCCTTGGCCAAACGGCGGGGCCATCTGCGGCTCATCTTAACAATCCCATGTCGCAAAGTGATGGTGATGGTAGCCGTGAACATCACACATGGCCAACCCATATTGCGCCGACTGGTTTGCCAGCTGCTGGTTTGCCCCCAGGTGATTTGTTGGGCAATAGTTCGCCAACGCACACGCAACCTCAAACAATGCCAACAGGTTATGAACCAGCAGCAAGCTCGCACGCGAATAACCAATTTGGCACGGGAAACCCTGTTGCTGATCAATTGATTGGTAATGCTTATCCAGCTCAAGAGCCAAGTGTTGAACCTGTTGGTCATCATACGCCACAGTCTTCGATGCCGGTTGAAATGCCTTCGGCGTCACCTTCAGTGATAAAAACGCGTGAAGATATAAAAGCATTGGATAATGTGATTAGAGAAACCATCGAAGAGGCGATTTTGATCTGCGATGGTTCCGTGCCAAAAGCTGCGCGTGCGCTCGATGTTAGTCCGTCGACACTTTATCGACGGTTACAATCATGGGCGGCTGCCGACGCCAAGCTTCGAGAACGCAATGGCGATCAAGCGGCTTAGTAGTGGGGCTGCAATCTTCCAGATTGTCGAGATGATTTTCTCAACAATTGGAAGGACGACATCCAAGAATTTCTTCGCACATTTGAACCCAGTTCCAAGCAACCACCCTAGTTTTTCTCGTTTGGTGCTTAACTCCCTGCCAATCGTCTTGGGGCGTAGGGCTGGTCCTATTGGATCTATGCCGCCGCCTGTTGGTGGGGGTGTCACATCGCCTACTTGGATATAAGATACCCTCGACAATATTGGTAGCTCCAAACGATGGGCAAGTTCACGGGCTGAACGCACGGTCGGGTCAAGCATTTCTGTGATCGTTGCAAGGCCAATACCCATCACAATGCCACCGATAATGCCGCCAATGATAAAGGCAATTCGTCCTGGTGTGTCTGGGAAATGCGGGTCTTGTGGCGCATCAATAATTTTCACGCGTTCAGGTGCTTCAAAGCGACCAAGCGCACCAGTTACACGCGCCATTTCATAGCGTTCCATCAGTTTTTCGTGCAATTGTTGGGCAATGCGAATATTGCGTTCCAACGCTTGCATTTTGCGCTCGATAGGACCGAAGCGGGCAATGCCATTATTAAGCTGGTCGATCTTGATGCGGATTTGTTCCACCTCTTTTTCAAGAGCCGTTTTGTTAGACTGCGCGTCTTGAAGGCGAAGCATTTGAGAAACGAGGAACGGGCTTTGACCATTTTCATCAAACCCACCTGATTGCCCCATGGCAATGTTGAATAGTCGATCTAGTTCATCGTCAGAAACTTCTGTCGAGACACTCAAAAGCTCAGAGCGTTCTGCGCGCAGGCGTGCAAGTTTCGTCTCCGCGTTACGAACCTTAGAATGGCTATCAGTATAACGCGCTTTTAGCGAGACGAGCTCGCTTGAAAGGTTGACGATTTTTTCTTCCAAGTTACCAATCAACGGATTGGTGCCAGATAATCGTTTGCGAAGATCTTTCAAAGATCGTTCAGCTGCAGATAATTCGATGACTTTCGTATCGTAAAGGTCTTGCAACGTGGTCAAACGTCCAATGTTGGATTGATAAATCTCTGGCAAGTTCTCAGCGTTTTCAACTTTAAACGATACAAGGCGTGCTTCAGCTTGTTGCAGCTGTTCTGCACGGGCGTTCATTTGCGCACGAAGGAATTTTTCACTGCCTTCAACAGAGGATCGTTCAGGTGCTACGATACGCTCAATGAAATGTTTGGCGACGGCATTTAGGCGTTTTGCCAGACCTTCGCTTTTAGAGCCAGTGATCGTCAGCTTGATGACCTCTTGACCAATTAAGCGGGAATCGATTGAACGCGAAAGAGTGCGCACCTTCCTCAATTTTTCAATTGGACTGGTGTTGGCGTCGAATTCACCAAGTTCGGTTAGAACGTCGCTTAAGACGTGCTCACTTTTTAACAACGCTTTTAGCGGTGCCATCCGTTCTTTCAAATTCGGGCTGAGGGCAAAATCTTCAAGAAACGGGTTCAAAGCTGCCGGTTCTTGGATCAAGATCGACATGCCTGTGGAATAACTCTTGGTGACTTTATCAGACGCAAAATAGGCAACCACGGGCATTAACAGCATAGGGATCACAAGCAAATACCTGCGTCTCCATGCTGCATTGAGCACCACATATATGATGTCACCTAGGTTGCGGATCAAGAGTTCAATTCCTTACGCTTTTGCGTTTTTCAAGTTTCGTGTTCTGGTTAGCTTTTGACGCTCAGCCTGATCGTATTTGGCTGAAGCTCCGGTTTAATTTTTTGTTCTGCCGCTCTTATGGCGGGTGATTGGTTGGCAAGTGATTTGAGGCGAGCTTGCGCTTTCGCAAGCTTTTCAAACGTGTTGCCCTCATTGCCAAGGCCAGCCTCAATGATCAGCGGCTTACCTTCGTGAGCGGCTAAGAATTGTGAGAACTGGTCTCTTTGTGCTGCCGACAACTGCGTTTCATCTGCAGCCAAAACTAGCGTGGTTGTTGTCGGTGTTGCAGGCTGTGAGCGTGAGACAAGGGCGCGGGCGCGTTCAAGAAGAGCAGTGTTAGATACGTGCTTTGTTGTTGTTTTCGCGCTCTTCACCTTGTTTCTCGCACTTAATGCTTTTGAACGCGCCAATACCTCTGAAGGGTCAATGGCAGGAGTATTCGTTCTCGTTTGGCTGGCCGCTGGTTGCGGGCTTTGCTTTGCAATGCGCTGGGCTGCTTTAAATACAGTGGTTGCGTCTTGCTCATAGGTCGCTTGGCGTGAGGCTTCTTGCAGCTGGCGCTCATAATCGCGTTCATTAGAGATGCGCGATTTTGTTTTGTTCAAATACTGAGAAAAACGAACATCAGCCGATGCATCACCGCGCAAAATAACCTCGGTTTCATCGATATCATCATCGAAACCATCAACGGGCAAACCGATCAAATCTTCTGGACCTGTTTCAACCCAATCTTTTGCAATTTCAGCATTTGTCAGCCCGCCGTCACCGGCACGCTGATTGTTCGAAGTGATGCGCAAGTTGTTGCGTTTTCTTGTTTTACGCGCAGGTTGTCCACTTGCTTGATCGAACTGTTTGCGGATTGCGTCTGCTTGTTTTGCAAATTGCGAAGTACTTGGTTCGATGTTTTCACTCGATTTTTGCACAGTCGAAACACTGGCTGTGCTGATTGTGTCGAACTTAGAGGTTTTTGCCAGAACCGTATCCGGCACACCTGTTTGCTGCTCCAAAAATGCAGCGATTTTATCTTCGTCTGTTTTTAAAGCATGAGAGGCTGTTGCAACTGGTTGGAAAACCGCAGACGCAGTACCTTTTTTGTTTTTCTTGAAGATAGAAGCGAATTTACCGCGGGTTTTGGCCACAATCGACTGGCCGCCTTTATCATTATCTTTTTCGCGGGCAGAAGTGAGGATATCGTCGACCGATACGTTTTTACCCTTCGCATCTTCTGCAGCAAGTGAGGCACGCAAGTTCGCAGGGACCAAAGATAGGCCCGACGACGAGCACGCACTCATCACGCCAAGCATGATGAGTAACGATACCGTCGTTGCGGTTCTTTTTATGTTTCTGGTCGTCGCCATTTTCATGACCCTGTTTTCGTCTTTTTTATTTGTTGGCACTTACATTCAAGTAGAGTGCCAGTTTTGCTATTGCAATTCGCAACGATTTTAGCTCTCGGTTGCTAATTCCAGTAATTAATTCCCAATCACCGCGATGCTTTTTGCGAATTGCAGTCGCAAGTTTGATCGCTTCAGGGCTTTGTTGACTTGTCAGCCATGAAAGATAACGCTGGTCAGCCAAACCATTGGCCATGTCGAGAAAGAACTCATGGATATCTGGCTGCTTGGCACAAAGGGTTGGCATTGGTGGGAACATGGAAACATCGCCTTCTCGCCCATCTGTCGGATCGAAGGGATGACCAAGTGGCAAACGTGCGTGCCATTGCAGATATCGGTCTGCACCCGTTGTCCAAAGCCAAAGCCCTGCTGTTAGGCGTGGTTGGCCGGTGTTATAAAGCCACGGCTTAATATTGTTCTTTTTCAACCACTTAATGTCTTTTCTATCGATGCCAAAACCTTGGTTGATAATGGCAACGTCGAAAAAATGGAGATATTCATAATCTTTTGGGTTGTTTAAATGACCGGCCAAGATTGCATCTGGTGCAGCCTTCTTAACGGCAGCTACCCATTGGGGCATGTCGCGCGCTGACTGTGATGCTGCATTGCCTGGTTCGTCCGCCATGCTCCACACGGGAGCGGGTAAGCCTTTTTCTTTCAATTCGTTCAACGCACGCGCCATTGAGCGGGCACCTTGTTCAATTCCAAGCTGGTGATAAAGGCCAAATGATGCGTTATAGGCCAACCAAGGTGAGCTATTTGCATATTGCAAAGCTTGTTGCGTATCGCGAATAAAAGGAGCCTCTCCTGTTAAATGCGGAACGTGCAAAGCAGGGGAATTTCCTCTGATGTTAAACTTTGAAAGGAATGCAAGGTCACAGGCATTTTGCCTCGCCTTATCTTCTGCCAAATCGCGATGCCAGCTTAAGTGCGGTGCGTGAAGCATGTAGAAACCAGCATCAGCTGCAATCTTCGGCAAGGTAACGGGTGGCACGATCAAGGAAAGCGGCAATTTTTGAATGCGCGCGCCAGATTTTACCGTCAAAACGCCTTTATGTGTTCCAGCTGGCAGCATGTCGGTTGGTTGCAACCAAATCGAATAACGGCGCGGGGTATTGGCATAAAGCGGGAAGGTCTCAATATCTGATCTGAGATGAGTAGAACGCGGGGTAAAGAGATTGCCGCCTGTTCTAACCCGTTCTAATCGACGTTGACCGGCCCAGATCATTGGTTCGATTTTATCTTTGAGACTATCATTTTCCCAAGTGATCTTGAATTTTGGTGCTTGCGCTTCTTGCTCACTTTTCACGGCCAAAGAGACGGATGTGCCTGTTTGGTTTGTCATGGTGAGTTCGAGTGGTTTAAAGCGTGCAATTTTGTCGAGATTGATGTCTCGATCAGCTGCTTGCAGTTCACCAATCGTTGGATCAACTTTCCACTTGCTGTTGAACCATGTTTTGCGACGTTGCTCGATGGCGGCCAAGGCTGTCGAACCTGGCTTTTCGATCAGCGCTGCTGATACATAAAGGGCGGTTGCGCCCGCGCCTGCGATTTCAATTTCAATCTTGTTGTCATTGGCAACATCAACATCGAAACTAATGCGCCCGCCGCGATGTTTGCCGTACATGTTCCAAATATCGTTGTCTTTCCCGACTTCACGATCTCTGCCCGACAAATATACTTTTTCATTCCATTCGTGCGGGGTATAAGTTTCGTGGCGCACAATCTTGCCATTCACTTTGATGCGTCTATTGACGAAGCCGCGAAGTTCTTGCCAAGCGCTGGTTTCTTCTGTCCAAAGTGTCAATCGCTGTTTCCCGCTTAAGGCAGGAAGCGTGATCCGTTCTATGCCGTTGATCCCACTTGAAAGCAGTGGATCGGCACCGGGGCGGTAGATGTCGCGCAGGTTCTTGCCACCAAACATTGAGCTTGAGGCTGAAACACGGGTGAAGCCTTCAAAAACGGGACTGTCGGCTTTACCAAAGCTGTAGCCGATCGCATCATCTGGCAAAGTGAAGGCTTCTTCGATTGCATAATGTTGAACAACCACTCGATCCGTTTTTGCCGGATCAAACAGAATGACACTACGGATGCTATCAACATCAATTTGGCGTTTGCGCTCTGTTTTGAGGCCTGAAAGGGGAAGCCTTAGCGAAAACGGGCCGGGTGGAAGCGTGCGGCTCATGTTATAGCGGCTTGAATAATCGTGAGATTTTGCGTCATCAATGCGCAGTGCAATTTGGGCGTTTTTATCGCCTTGGATGTTGCCGCGAATTACAATGATGCCTTTACGTGAGGCTTCAGATTGCAAAATGGCACCTGTGCGAATGGGAAGGCTCCCACCTCTGAACTTGTGGAATACTTCGCCAGCAAACACTGTCGTTGCAGACAGTGCCACGAGGGCGGCCGCTAGAATTGATGATGCTTGTTTTATCATAGTGTCGCGATAACGCTCTCTATTTTCGCAGCCTGTGCGTCCCAACTTTCCCCTGCGACAAATTCGCGGCGAAGATGATTGTGCTTCTTGTCGTGAAGAGCCATTTCAATGGCTTTTGGAAAATCGACATCTTCTTCTGCAACACGAACCAATTGCTCATAACGCTTCAACGCTTTGAAACGCGTGGAAGCAATTGGGGTGCCTGCGGCAAAATATTCGCGAAGCTTCAGTGGATTGCTGGCATCCATATCCGGGCCTTGGCGGAATGGGAGCAAAGATACATCCCAATTTTGAACGTAACCCGCAAGCACGCTATGATCACGCTCGCCCAAGAAAATGACATTCGAGCAAGCTTGAAGACGTGAGCAATCTGTTTGTACAGGGCCAATCATCACGAAATTCCAATGCGGCATTTGTTCTGCTGCATCTGCGATTGCATCAACGTGAATACGGTCGCCAATTGTACCGAAGAAACCCGCAACAGGTTTGTCATCTGGCATATCATGCGGGCGCGCGGCTGGTGTGCCAAAGACATCATGATCAACACCGTGTTCGATCAAAATTGTCTTCTCGCGCGGGAACTTTTCAAGCAGATGATCAGATGAGGCAATCACCAAATCTGCGCGTTCTACGAGACGTTTTTCAGCTTCTAAAACAGGCTTATGATCAACACCCTGCCACGCACCAAAATCGTCGCCGCAATAATAAATCACGCTGCGTTCATCAAGTGTATTACATGCCACTTCAGCCGTTGGCAGTGAACACCAAAGCAAAGGCTTTTTGATGTTTTCAGCTTCCATCTCACGGCGAATTTGGCGACCCAATGCAACGCGGTTAAAGGCTGATGCAGCTGGATTGCCAGGCCACGGGACCGCGACTGGAGAAAGCACGCGCATATTGTCTGGAACGACATTGCGGTTTTCAAGAACGGGTTCTTGAACGCGTTTGCTAAAAATCGAATTTGCTTTTTCAAACAACCGGTGCATGTCCGCGCGATTGAGGCGTGGGCGACGCATGCCGATTGAGTTGACCCAAAGCACGCTGCGATCTCCTGAAAGACGACGCACGAGGTGCTGTGTTGAACTTGGGTGACGACCCCAATCTTCACCGAATACGACCATATCATGCATCATTGTTTTCTTCCTTTTGGCCTGTCAGTTCGGCTTTGGATTCATTTGGAAATAGAGGGCGAATAACGCGTGCAGGGACACCGCCAGCTAATACGTTTGCAGGTAGGTCTTTGGTGACGACTGAGTTTGTTGCAACCACAGTGCCGCGACCGATGGTGACGCCTGCGGTAACCGCAACACCCATGCCAAGCCATGCGCCTTGTTCGATGATAATGTCGCCGACTTGGTCGTCGGTATCTGCATCACCACGTGCGCGTGCAACCGGATCAAGCGGATGACCAGGAAAGCCCGACAAAAGATTGCGACCGCCCATGCGAACGTCATCTTCAAGAACGATTTTGCTGCCGACCGCAATATGCGTTTGCCAACCAATGCCGACATTGTTGCCAATGATTAGTTCTGGCTGCGCATTGCCGTTAACGCGGGCAAGTAGAGAACATTGTGTTGAAAGGCGACAACGATCACCCATGCTGAGTTTGAGGGGACCAGCCATATAAGGCATGCCCTTACCAAATAGGTGCAGCTCTTTTGCGGGCTTTGTCATTTGAGACAAAAACAAGGGCTTAAACCAAAGGGCCATCACAGCTGTGTTTAACCCATCACGAACGGTGCAATGGAACATATAAAGAGGCTTGTGAATGGCCGGAATGCTTGGCATGGATGCACGACGCACACCCCAACCAACCTTGTAGATCAATTGGGCAAGCGGCGTATCGCCAGCCTTTACCCATTGTCTAAAAGAGAGAGCTACACTCATTTCTGTCTCCTAGTTTTCGAACCAATGTCTAGATCTGGATCCCAACGAACCCGTTCCAAATGTTGGCTAGATTTTTCCCATAAATTTTCTGATCGTGAACTGATCTTGATTTCAGCTGGCGGTGGCCTGTCGTAGTAGCCGTCGTCTGCTTTTTCTTGTGTTTCAGCGATGAAGGTGCGGCTGTATTTCGACAGGGCAACGCAAAGAGCCAGCAATAGATAGAGCGACCATGTGTGCGCCTGTGTCAAAAACGTGCCTGAGACACAGAAACCTGCGAGACCCGCAAGGACTGCCAGAGTGGCTGTGCGGATACTCTCATCGGCACGACGATAGGTGTAAAGCTTGTACATTTTGAGCAAGCGCCACGTCATAAAGATGATCATGGCAACGAGGAAGAAGAACGCAATGAAACCGTTTTCAGCGAGAGCACCAAACCAAGTTGAGTGCACCACGTGCGGTTTGCCGTCGCCTGGAACCCTAAGATAAAGGAAATAGTTGGTATAAAAGTTCTGCCAACCAACGCCGAAGATAGGATTTTGGACAGCCATATTCCAAGCTGTATCCCATGTATCAAGCCGGGCTTGTGCGGAGGCATCAACACCTTCTTCAGCGGAACCACCAGACGAACGGTTGTTAATGCCCATTATTGAGAAAAGACCAATGGCCGCGATACCACCAATACCACCAAGGACAACCTTTGATTTGATATAGCGTTCACCGATAACGCCCAAAACTGCCAAGAGACCAAGCAAACCACCGCGACTTTGTGTCGCAACAATCGCCCAGATCATCGTGAAAGAAGCAAAGCCGCCGAAGAGTTTCACCCAATAAGATTTTGGCACCATGATAAGTGAAAGCGCAAAGGAGAGCGGGAACAAGAGGCGTAGCGACAAGTCATTTGGGTCACCGAGTGGCGAACGCAAGTGACGTGCGATAGTAACCCGTGTGCCTTCAACAAGGCCGATACCCATCAACTTGTTATAGATGGCGACAACGCCAACAATGATACCGGCAACAACGAAGAACTTAATCGCGGCCATGAACTGTTTTGGCTCGCGGATACTCCATGCAATGGCAAAAGTCATGATGATGATTTTGGCATAGGTATCGAGGAAGAATTGTTTGGATGCGCCAAAGTTGGTGGCAAAGAACATGCCGAGCAATGACCAGCCAGCAAAGAGCGCGAAGGGTGTTAGTTCATGTTCCCAATAGACTCTGATTTTGCGGCTTAAGAAAAGATTATAACAAAGCACACCAAGCACTGCGAGTGACAGCATCAATGGGATGCGCAATGGTCTTAAGGGTGGGTAGACCTCATGAAAACGGAAGAACGCAAAGCCCACGAATAACAAACAGGTAAAGAATGCATAGCGGAAAACGAGGATGCCGCAGAATGGCAAGAATGCGATTACGACGGTCAAAAATGGTTTTACGAATGCAGGAACCGGCAGAGGAATAAACCAAACAATAGCCGCCAACAAAGTGCAAGCTATAGCCAGTAGCATATGGCGGTGTTTGCGCGTGTTCAAATCACGCGGCTCTGAGAGCTTACTGCCAAATGGGATCTGATCGTAAAGCGTGTTCATTACGCGGCTTCTCCAGACGGTTTGTCAGAGTGGTCGCCTTGTTTTGGTGTAAATCCTGGGCGTGGCAAGCTGATACGGACCAGTCCCAGCATCGTTGCTGTAACTGCCAAAATGACAACGCCGCTGATCGCCCATCCAATGAGAGCAATGCTTGAAAGAGCACTTGGTGAGAACCAAATGAACGCCGTCGTCATCATTGCGAGTATGCCGGTGCGAAGAAATGGATAAGGAATTGGTGCGGCGTGATGACCGATGGTGACAAAGAGAACCAGACGCAACGCTTGTGCTGCAATGGTCGCTGCAATTGCGCCAACAATGCCAAAGTCTGGAACAAACAACCAATAGCCTGTCAGAGCTACGATTGCGCATATACTATTAATTAGCAGCACCAAGAAGGCATGTTTCTTCAGGTAAACGCCAACATTCAAGAGCGTATTGCTTTCATGAAGAACGGCGATACCAATGAGCCAAGGTAGGTAAAGCGTCGCCTGCATATATTCAGCAGGCATTGTCCAATGAATGAACAATGGAGCAATCAGGCTGATAATCGTCGCGCTGATTAGCAGAAAAGTAAAACCCATACCGACAATTTCTGCTGAGCATTGCAGACCGTCTTTTTCCTCTAAGACTCTATATCTTTGAGGGCTCCACCAAAGAACAAAAGGTTGCATTAAAAGAGGGGCTACCAACGCAAATTTTGTCGCAACGGCATAATGGGCTAGATCATGTGCTGGAACATAACCAACAAGGAACCATCGATCGAGAGCGCCAAGCACAAACATTGCCAGCGCACCGCCAAGAAGTGGCAAACCATAAATACAAGTTCGCTTGAATGCTGCCATTTTGAATGTGAGGCCCGTTTCCTTGACCATGATGGTCAAGATCACAGTTGAAATGAGGATGTCCACAACAGCGTTCGTGTAAAGGATGGCTTCGATCCCATAACCTGCCCATGCTGCGCCAATGGTTGTGACAGCTTGAAGAACACCGCGTGTTCCTGTGTAGAGTAGGAACATGAGTGGTTGATCTTTGAGGCGCACCCAAGCGAGTGGCAATGCGATCAAGCCTGATAGAGTTGCAGCGAAAAAACCAGCTCGAATTGCGCCTTCTTCATAAACGATTGGCAATGAGTTCAAAAACGTTGGAACTAAAAGCTGAACAATGATGCCAAGTGCGAGGGCTAGTAGGAGCGCTGTTCCAATGATTTCGGAAGCAACTTTGTTGCGTTTCGTACTGTCTGCTTCAAGCGAGGTGAAACGGATCAATGTATCAGCAAGGCCCATCGCAAAGATCAGACCTAAGAACTCAATAAAACTAGCAGCCACATCCAAGCGACTATACTCAGCAGGTGCGATAAAGTTCGCGAGCAAAGGGATAGAGATCACACTAAATCCCTTGGTTAAGATAATGCTCGCAACATAAGGCCAACCGGCTGGTAATCTATTAAGTATTCTATGCATTCCTATAAGCCCCTGACGGTAATTCCGTCTCCCCTTCGTTAGTTCCCCCAGCATGAATTGTGCCAAGTGTCTCAATCAGGCCTGAAAGAGTTCTGGCTTGATTTTCAATTGTGAAATGCTGTTGAACACGTTGACGGGCTCGTTTGCCTATTTCGAAACGATCTATTTCGTTTAGGATTGATAATTGTTTCATCGCTTCTGCGAGTTGACGGATATTGGCTGGCTCAATGAGAAAGCCTGTATTCTCAGTGATGGTGTCTTTAATACCCATGAAGCGTGTTGAGAGAACGGGTAGGCCCATTGCCATTGCTTCTTTAACAACCACAGGACCTGTGTCTTTTTGGCCATCGGCTGATTGTTTGAATGGAAGCACAACACCTTGATAAAACGGCGCTTCTTGTGCAATCCAATCAGGAGACTTTGCCCCTAAGAAATTAATTTTGTTGCCATAAAGGCCGTAGTCTTTGGCTCGTTTTTTAAGAGCTTCCTCAAGAGGCCCATAGCCAGCAATATCGATATCTGCACAATGATCACCTAATCGATAAGCCGCTTCAATAATGTCATCAACGCCTTTTGATGGCGATAAACGGCCGATATATAGCAGTTTACCATTACTTTTTAAGGTTTCAGCAGGCCGAAATTGATCTGGATTGGTGCCGCAAGGCACCATCGCTAATTGAGATGTAGGACCGGTCATGGCGAAGTCTTCAACCATGTCATTGCAAACACCAACGGCAAGATCTGCTTTGAGAAGTTTAAGCTCTAAGTCTTCACGGTCTCGGTTAACGTCTGTCCCGTGGCCTGTGAATGAAACCGTTGCACCGATCCATCTGGCCGCGATAATAGCGTGACTGGTAGCGCTTCCTGCAAAATGAGCATGAAGATGATCGCAACCATGTTCGCGCGCTATTGCTGCGATTTTGAGGGCGTTACCCAACAATGAATAACGGGGTAAGGTTTGCTGGTTCAAAAGATAAGAGAGTGAGCGAACTGCGCCAATTCCAGGGCGTTTGAGTTCATCCATAGCACGTTGATTTGGGACGTTTTCCAAAAATGTCGCGTTGACCGCTGTCAAAAGGTCATTCGGGTTTGATGGACCATCAGCACGTTTCAACACGATCGGAACGATTTTGTGTCCACGCTCTTGCATCGCTCTCAGTTCGTTGCCGACGAAAGTCTGTGATAAAACCGGGAATTGGGCCAGAATATAACCGATTGTCTTCATTTGATGTTAGTCCATTTCCGTCATGGTGAACCCATCAACGGGCTCCTACTCACGTGTGTAAGAGCAAAGTTGATGCCAAGAATTTCAAAACAGACCAAAAAGTGGGCTGTTTGTCCGGTGGGTAAGGGGACCTAAGATGGTAAAGCCGATTTGTAGTGTGGTGATTCCAACACGCGACTGCGTTGATTATTTGAAGCAGTCAATTCCAACGATCTATCAACAAAAACTGGATGATGTAGAGATCATCATTGTTGATGATGGCTCGAGCGATGGGTCGCATGAATATTTGGCTGAATGCCAGAAGAATGACAAGAATTTTGTTGTATTACAAACGGATGGCATAGGTCCAGGGCGCGCGCGCAACCATGCAATTGAGCATGCAAAATCAGATTTAATTGCGTTTTTGGATGCTGATGACCTTTGGACTGAAGGCAAACTTGGGCGTCAATTGGCGTTTCATGATGCTCACCCAGATGCCAGTTTATCCTTCACAGACTACGTGCATTTTCGCCCAGGTGAGCCTTTATCGGGGTCGTCATTTGATTATTGGGGGCGTGATTTCTTGAAACCTAACCAAACGGGCTATGAAGTCATCGAGCATCCAGAAGCGGTTTTGTTGCAACATAATATTGTTGGAACTGCAACAGTGGTTGCAAAACGCGAATCTTTGCAAAATGCAAACGGTTTTGCGACGGATTTGCAATCTGCAACCGATTGGGACATGTGGATGAAGCTTGCGGGCATGGGTGAGGTTGGCGTTTCGCCTGAAATCGGGATGCATTATCTTATGCGTCCAGGCTCAATTACTCAAAATCGGCAAAACCGGATTGATGCAATTGACTTCATTATCGACCGTTACAGAGGGCGTACAGAACCTGAAATGATCAAAGCTGTTCGCCTTGCTGAAGCCAATTTAGCTGTTGCGCGCGCTGAATATGACTATGAGCGGGGCCGTGGTTGGGACAGTCTGCGCCACTACTTTGAAGCGATATCTAAGAACCCGAGCAAGCGCTCTATTTGGGCGGCTGGCTACTCGGTTGCTTGCGGTGTTCAAAACACGCTTGGCATCAAGAAGGCCGCTTAAGGCAAAACTGACGAGATCAAACGATGCAATTATTTAATGAAAAGTGTCCGGCAACACTCAAGGACATTTCATTGGTTCGACGCTCTATGCGTCGGGCACTTAGTGAAATTAGAATGTCTGAGGAGTTAGTCGGTGACCTTCAACTGATCGCTTCTGAGGTTGCCGTTAACACCATTGAACATGCGAGCGAAGCCCCATCCGAGATTGAATTTAGTGTTCGCATTCGTGGCGCGGAGATCGGTATTGAGATTATCGACAACGGATCACCGTTTGAGAATTTTGACGATAAATTTGGGATTTTCGCACCAGAATTGCAGGAAGTTAAGGGGCTAAATACCGCGATGGTTGCATCTGGTCGCGGGATTGAATTGGTTCGTGACTTTGCCGATGATGTTGTCTATCAACCCGGCCCACCGAACCGTTTTTTCGCGTGGCGCCGCCTGTCAAAACGGCAACCAACGGTTTTGATCGTTGAAGACGAGAAGGTGCTGGCTGAGGCGTATGCGCTTGGGCTTTATCCAACCTATCGCACGATCATTGTCGATACCATCGAAGAAGCCTTGGCGACCCTTGAACATACAACGATTGATATTGTTGTTGCTGATTATCACCTGACAGATGGAACGGGGCGCATTCTCGCTGAAACAATGGAGACAGACCCTGACCGTTTGCCTGTGCCTGTGATCATGATTACAGGCGACAATAATGTGACGCTTAAGCAAGAGATGTTGGAAATTGGTGTTGAAGCGGCTTTGCAAAAACCCGTTTCAAAACAAGATCTTGAAGCGAATATTCGTTTAGCTTTGCGGAGGGCTGAACGTCGCCGTACGTCGCATTTTCGTCATTTTGGAGCAGCTGCTGCAAAGCTTTTGACGCTAAAAATTCCTGAGAAAATGAGCGGATTTACTCTCGGTCACCATACCAATGTTGCAGACCTTGGTAGTGGCGATGCGATGCTGCATCTCACAAGCAATGATCGAGACCGTGTGGTTTTGATGGACGTTATGGGGCATGGTTTAGGCGCTCATTCGGCGGCCATTGCTTTGGCTGCGATCGCGCGGGCTATCCATTCGCAGCGCCGCGATGTTGCACCAAATTTGTTCTTGCGTGAACTTTCCAATGCCTTGTTTGCCGATTTGACACTGGGACAATTGATATCAACAATGTTGGTGCTTGATCTCAAGGAAAATGGTGAGGTGGAAGTTTCCTCCGCCGGTCACCCAAATCCTGTTGTGGTTCGCAAGGATGGTATTGAGCAGATCGATGTCACAGGCCCGCTCTTAGGGTTCGCACCCAATGTGGATTATGATTGTCAGAAGTTTTCCCTGAAAGAAGGGGAACGGTTGGTTTCATTCACAGATGGACTTGATCCAATGAGCTTATCAGCTGGTGAAGAATTGCCGGAATGGATGTCGCAAGCTTTGATGGAAAGTCTAACAACCCCTTTAGAACAGGGCATGGATGAATTACTCACCAAGGTGCGATCTGCAGTTGGGCCAGAACCAGGTGACGATTGGACGATTATAGCGCTTGAAAAAAGCGCTTAAATCAATCGGTGGTTCTTTGAACGAATTGAACTTTGCCTAAGCCGCTTGTTTTTCTTTAAAGCCTGATTGCTGATAAATTTCGATCATGGTTTTAAGACGGGCGTGTACAGAAAAATTCTCTGCAATGTGGGCACGGCAATTTTCAAACATGGTTTGACGTTGTTGTACCGTCATTTCTGCCCATTCCATCATGTAATCTGCCGCTTCATCAAGTTGATTAGGTTCAAACAACCAACCATTTACGCCGTGTGTGATAACATCGGGCAGGGCGCCAAGTTTTGGTGCGACTACCGGAATGCCATGCGACATAGCTTCAAGCACTGCAAGTGGCAGTCCCTCGGCTCTGGATGGCAAAACCAACAGGTCAAGTGTTGGCCACACATTGGCCATGTCTATTTGAAGACCATGCAAGTAGATTGTTTCGTCCGCTCGGTCTTTGATTTCTTCAAACATCGGCCCATCACCATAGGCGTGCCACGTTACATTTTGGAAAGCCGGTGCAACCCCTAACATTTCTGATAATGAACAGAAATTATCTGGCGCTTTTTCATGGCTAAATCGGCCAACAAAACCCGCTCGAAGACGTGTGCGGGTCGGGTCGGTCGCTTTTTCTGGCATGTCGATGAAATTATGAACCAACGCTGTCGATTTTGGCAGGCGTTCGCGGATTGGTTCGCTGACTGCAATTGCAGGAGCGAGGAACGAACTCATTTCATCGAGGGTTTGGTACATTGAAACTGGAAATTGTCCCCGTTCACCAGAGTGAAAAGTCGAGACAACGGGCGTCTTTGTTAAAAGACACGTTGCGCGTCCTAAGATTCCCGCTTTGTAGCCATGTGTATGAACAAGCGAGGGATTAGACATTTTGAGGTTCTTCAAAAGATCGCCTATCGTGCCTTTTAAAACCCTGAATGGAATTTGAGCTGCTTTCAGCTGATCATACCAAGGGTTATGCCCATAGCTTGCAAACAGAATTACCTCGCAGTCGATGTCCAGACGACGAAGCCCGCGGGCCAACATTTCAATATGTCGCTCAATACCACCAATCGCACTGGAATCGATAAGTTGCCAAATTGGGCCTGCCATGACCACACCACCTCTAAATACAAACGCATTTCCCTCTGATTGTAGAGATCAACACCGAAGGACTAATAAATCTTAACGATTGAGGGGGGATGACATGAGAAACGTCATAATGAACTTTCTATCGATTTATATGGTGAATGAATGGTTTCAAAATGCATGTAAAGAGACTGAAAACAAGGAATAAATGCCTTATTAATCAGATATTTACCATAAAAATAACTTTCATTTCGAGTCGATGTTTTCCATGGAGTATTAACTTTAGTATTCTACTTTGGGGTTAGAATTCAATGGGGTTTAAGGTATGTTTCAGTCAGACAATTCGCCTAGTTCGCTTTCAGAGCTAGATCGTCCGCTCATAATCATCCATTGTGTTCGTTCAATTGTTGGCGGAATTTTCAAGCATATTTCGGATCTGGTAAAACATCAGTCTGAACAAGGGCATCAGGTTGGTTTGATCTATGATTCATCAACTGTCGGCGCCTTTGAACAGGCACGTTTGGAAGAATTGAAGCCCTATATGAAATTGGGGGCGATAGAACTTCCTATGGGCCGCAATGTTTCGTTGAACGATATTACTGTTACGAAGACGGTTCATGGTCTTTTGAAATCGATCGATGTCGATGTGCTTCACTGTCATGGTGCCAAAGGCGGCGTTTATGGGCGCATTGCTGCAACTTTTATAAACCGAGACCGCAAACGCGCAAACAAACCAAGTTTGGTGACAATCTATTCGCCACATGGTGGCAGTCTGCATTATTCTCAAAGGTCCTTAGCAGGGCAAATTTACTTTAGTGTTGAGCGTTTAATGGAGCGCTTCACGAATGAATTTATCTTTGTTGCAGGCTATGAAGTAGAAACCTATAGCCGCAAAATCGGCAAACTACGCCAACCATGGTCAATTGCCTATAATGGCCTTGCTGATGAGGAATTTGCCGTGGTTAAACCTTCAGCGCGTGCTATTGATTTTGTCTACGCTGGACACATGCGCGATTTGAAAGGCGCTGATCTATTTATTGATGCGATTGAGATTGCCAATGCGCGCTCTCAAGAACCTGTTCACGCTCTCATGATTGGTGAGGGCGAGGATTTGGCGCGTTATAAAGAAGATGTGAAACGTCGCGAATTGTCGGATCGCATCCAGTTTTTACCGCCAATGCCAATTCGCGATGTGTTTAAGCGTACCAAAAATTTGGTGGTGCCATCACGGGCTGAAGCGCTTCCTTACATTGTGGTTGAAGCATTGGGTGCACGTGTGCCAACTCTTGCTACCAGTGTCGGTGGCATTCCTGAAATTTATGGTTCTTACGGTCATTATCTTTTGCCACCAGGTGACGCCAATCTCTTTGCAACGGCAATGCTTGATCGCCTATCGCGGCCAGAAAAGGCGAGTGATTTGGCCGGTACGCTTCGCCAAGTTGTGAAGCAGAAGTTCACTGTCGAAGGTATGTGTAAGAAAGTCGACAATGTGTATTTGCGAAATCTTGCAAAAATCTATCTACCGGAGGTTGATCCAAGTCGTTATTTCGGTGAGGAAGAAGAAGCTAAATCTGCGGCTTATGCAAACTCGTAAAATTCGACTATGAACCAATTGTCTCTGCGCTTATTGGCATTATACTGTTGATCTGGAGACAATAGATGATCAACGACCCACTTTTATCGAATGAACCAATTGTCAGTAAAGGTAAGCGCCGCACGCGTGAACCTGTGGTTGCTGAATTGCTGACGCGTATTGCACGCGGGGATATTGCCATTGGCGGCTTGATGCCGACAGAGCAAGAGTTGGTCGTTGAATTTGGTATGAGCCGAACCGTCATTCGCGAAGTTATTCAAGACCTTATTGGTTTTGGCATGATCCAAACTAGACCGAGGGTAGGCGCGAGAGTGCAGCCTGTGGAGCAGTGGGATCGGTTTAATCCATTGGTGCTAAAAGCGCTTTTGGAGCATGGCTTGAATGCGGATCTTTACGAATCTCTGCGCGAGGCACGTTGGTTGATCGAACCTGAGGTTGCGGCGATGGCAGCAGCGCGGGCGACTGCAGAACAAGTGAACGAGATTAATGCGGCTTTTGAGAAACTTGCTGACACTGTGCATCCTGATAAAGCTGTAACGCCAGAACAACGTATGGCGGCTGATATTGCCCTTCACCGTGCGATTTTAAGCGCTTGTGGTAATTGGGTTTTTGAGCGGTTTGGACCCTTGTTTGATGCGTCTATTATGGCGCGGATGGCGCTTGCTCAACAAGCGCCGCGCACGGACCCGCCTTTGGCTCTTGAAAAACACAGGCGCATTGTTGATGCGATTAAGGCGCATAATCCAAGTGAAGCACGCCGTGCGACGCTTAGCGTGTTGGCGCTTTCAAAACCTGCTTTCGCGGACTATTTTGAAAACGAGGAAAGCGCGTCTGCATGAGGCAGTCTGTCGAATTTTGGTTCGATTGTGCGTCGACATATTCATATTTGACAGCGAAGCGAATTACTTGGTGCTCCCACATTCATGATTGAAGATGATGCGCTGTTTTAGGGCGATGATTGCCTTATAAATTCTATTGAATCAATTGCTTAATCTTGTTTTTGATATCTAGGATCAAGTTTATATTTTCTCGCCTTTGGGCGTGCGCCCTATTGCAATTGCGAACTATTCGCATTATATTTGCGAATGAGTTGCAATAGCGAGAAGTAAAGTATGCAGGTTTTTTCATCCGTCGTTCGAAAAATTGGGCTTTTGATCAGCCTCGTATTTGCGGTTGTTACGTTCTCACCCAATGCATTTGCAGCACCAATCAAAGCCGTGGTCACCGTGGGCATGGTCGCTGACATCGTGAAAACAGTGGGCGGTGATGATGTTGATGTTACCACTTTGATGGGATCAGGCGTTGATCCACACGCATACCGCCAGACCCGCAATGATGTTAGTCTTTTAGCCAGTGCTGATATTATTTTTGCAAACGGTTTGCACCTTGAAGCGCAGCTTGATGAGCTATTGCACAAGTTGAGCAAACGAAAGCATGTGGTTTTTGTCTCCGATGAATTGCCAGCCGATGATCTCATTGAAGCGGAAGGGTTTTCAGGGCGTTATGATCCGCATGTTTGGATGGACCCAAGTCTTTGGCAAGAGAGCGTTGCGATTATACGTGATGCGCTGATCAAGGCGGCACCTGATCAAACAGTAAATTTTGAAAGGCGGGCAGAAGCGCTGGCATCAGATATGACGCGGTTTGCGAGTTCTGTTTCTACAATGATGAAAACCGTGCCTGATGAAAAACGTGTACTGATCACAGCCCATGATGCGTTTAGCTATTTTGGTCGCGCGTTTAATGTTGAGGTGATCGGTATTCAGGGACTTTCGACAGACAGTGAAGCGGGCCTTAATCGGATTGAGCGCATGGTGAAAACACTGGTTGACCGCAAGATCGAAGCCGTATTCGTTGAGAGCTCTGTCTCAGAACAAAACATCAAAGCCTTGATTGAAGGTGCTGCAGCAAAGGGGCACAAGGTCGCCATTGGCGGCACGCTATATTCTGATGCGATGGGTGTTGATGGAACATTTGAAGGCACATATCTCGGCATGATTGACCACAATGCCACCACGATTACGCGGGCGCTTGGTGGCACCGCACCTGATCGTGGCATCACTGGCCAACTGACACCGTCGAGCTAGGAAATCTATGTCTAACACTGTTTTAAAAACTGTCTTTGATGGATCGCACGAAAGTGTTGTCAACACCATTGATGATGCATTTTCTGTGTCAGATCTCACGGTTGCTTATGATCGCAAACCGGTTTTGTGGGATATTTCATTTGCTGCCCGTGCGGGCGTTATCACCGCGATTGTCGGGCCGAATGGTGCTGGTAAATCGACCTTGCTGAAAGCTGCATTGGGTTTGATCCCGTCCGTCACAGGCCAGACCACAGTATTCAATCAATCCTTAGATCAAGCGAAAGCCAAGGTCGCTTATATGCCGCAGCGTGCGGCTGTCGATTGGGATTTCCCCGCTTCTGCTCTTGATGTGGTGATGATGGGCTTATATGGCACGCTTGGTTTCTTGCGTTGGCCGGGTCGCAAAGAACGGGCGAAAGCGCGCGAATGTCTTAAAATGGTTGATATGGGCGCGTTTGAAAAGCGTCAAATTGGTCAACTATCTGGCGGGCAACAACAACGTGTCTTCATGGCGCGGGCGTTGGCGCAAGAGGCGGATGTTTATTTGATGGACGAACCTTTTGCAGGCGTTGATGCGGCAACTGAAACCATCATTTTGCGCACGCTCAAAAAGCTCGCAGCCGATGGTAAATGCGTCGTCGTGGTGCACCATGATCTTGATACCGTGCGCACCATGTTTGATGATGTTTTGCTGCTTAATAAGCAAGTCGTTGCAAGCGGTCCAATCGATGATGTGATGAGCGATGATGCGGTTCGTAAAACCTATTCAGGCAGGTTGAGCGTTCATCAGGAAGCGCCAATTGGTGGTGCGGCAGTTACCCCGCATCTTTAGTATTTGAGGAAAGGACGGCTTGATGAGCGAGTTCCTTTCGGCTCTGTTTTTAGCCCTTAGTTTGCAAGCAGGATATAACACCTCTTTGGTGTTAATTGGCTCTGCCATTTTGGGCGCGGGTGCGGGCGCAATTGGCGTGTTTGTTCTACTACGAAAACGTGCTTTGGTGAGCGACGCCATCAGTCATGCAACGCTGCCGGGCATTGCGCTTGCATTCTTGTTTGGAACATGGGTTTTTGGTGATGGCCGTTCTTTATGGTTGTTGCTCTTAGGCGCCACCTTGAGCGCTGGCGTTGGGGTGTTGGCTGTTGAGTGGATGACGCGGCGAACACGCCTTACCGAAGACACGGCAATTGGTACCGTGCTCTCAACTTTCTTTGCGCTCGGCATCGTTTTACTGACATTCATTCAATCGCTGAATGTAGGCGGGCAGGCGGGTTTGTCTGATTTCATTCTTGGTTCAACGGCAGGTCTTGTGCGGTCAGATGCGATATTGATTGCGGTGACGGCAAGTTTGGTGAGCTTGGTTTTATGGACCCGCATTAAACAGTTCTCACTGCTTTGCTTCGATCCGCTCTTTGCTCATGCGCAGGGGATGAAGGTTGCGAACTTAGATCGGCTCTTGCTGCTCTTACTCCTCGCCATCGTTGTGATTGGTTTGAAAACCGTGGGGCTTGTCCTCGTGATTGCGCTTACCATCATCCCACCGGTTGCTGCGCGGTTTTGGACAGATAGGGTTGGCCCGATGTTGCTGGTATCAGCGGCGATCGGCGGTATTGGTGCTTATTTCGGTGCAGCACTCTCGTCAATTGCGGCTGATTTGCCAACAGGCGGGCTAATTGTGTTGACGTTGTTCGCCGTGTTCTTGGTGTCCATGCTGATCGCACCTAGTCGCGGTGTATTTGGTTCGACGCTCAAGCATTTCTTCTTTCAACGCACGGTCCACGAACGCCAAGGTCTGCTTGCTGTCTCAAGGGGGGAGCCAATTTTTGATCCGCTTACAAGACGGCTATTGATCAAACGCGGATATTTGCGGGCAGATGGTGCGCCGACGAGCGAGGGCGCATCTGCCGCGCAGAAGATGGCGCGTGATCAAGCTTTATGGAATGCCTATCGCCGTGCTTATCCCACCGAAGCGATGATGCTGGATGATTGGTCTTTAAGGCCGATTGATGATGTGCTGCCGAAAGATTTGGTCCAGTCGCTTTCGCCAGAACTTGCGCCTGTTTCGATTTCTAAATCAGAAGGAAGGCCAGCGCGATGATTGAGTTTTTGCAGCTTGATTTCCCGTCCATCCTTCTTGGAACACTGGCAGCCCTTTCATGCGGATTGCTTGGTAATTTTCTCGTACTTCGTAAGCAAGCTTTGATGGGCGATACAATTAGCCATGTGGTGCTGCCCGGCATTGTTGCAGGCTTTTTGTTGACGGGTGTTTCTGCTACGTGGCCGATGATGCTTGGCGCAATGATTGCTGCTCTGTTTGCCGTTGCCATGATTGAAGTGATCCGTCGCGCGGGCCGCATTGAGACGGGTGCTGCGATGGGTGTGATCTTCACCACCATGTTTGCAGCAGGCGTTGTGATGCTAGAGCAGAGCGGCGCGCGTGGCGTTCACCTTGATGTGGAACATGCGCTTTATGGCAATCTTGAAAGCGCGATCTGGCTTGATGCCTTTGCAGTTTCAGACCTATGGAATCCCGCAGCGCTTGCAACTTTACCCGAAGCGATTTGGCGGATATTAGGCGTGACGGTTCTCGTGGTCCTCTTCATCCTCGCGTTTTACAAAGAGCTGATGATTACAAGCTTCGATGCAGCCCACGCGGATAGCCTCGGCATTTCTTCATCTAAGTTCGGTATTGCCTTGGTGTTTATGACAGCCTTAGCAGCAGTTGCCGCCTTTGCAGCGGTTGGCTCGATTTTGGTGATCGCCATGTTCATCTGCCCCGCAGCAACCGCCCGCATGTTGACAGATCGGCTTTCAACACAGCTTTGGATCAGTGCTTTCG
>CAZKKW010000011.1:36104-40975 GCA_964553335.1 uncultured Hyphomicrobiales bacterium
ACCGCCCGCATGTTGACAGATCGGCTTTCAACACAGCTTTGGATCAGTGCTTTCGTGTCCATTGTCAGTGGCGTGTTTGGTTATCTGCTCGCAGCGTTTGGGCTTGGGTGGCTTGGCTATGATAATAGCGTTTCTGCCGCTGGAATGATCGCGCTTGTTGCAGGATTGTTGCAAGTCTTCGCCATGATATTCGCACCGCGCTACGGCATGCTCTTCAACCGAGCAACCCGCACCGATCAACTAGAAGATGACACGCCGCGCATCACGCCTTGATAACCTTCAAGATTAGAATGAGCTTCAGGCCATGCGACCAATAGTCTGGCATAATCAACGGGGCCGGGCATTTTGATACTGTTTGGGGCGCGTTCAAAACCAAGCGGTGCATAGTAAGGCGCATCACCCACCAAAATGACGGGAAGCGCATATTTTTCATGGACAGCTTCGCAGGCTTTGTGCACCAAGGCCTTGCCAATGCCGCCGCCTTGTTTGGGGTCAGCAACACATAAAGGGCCGAGCAGATAGGCTTCTTCTTCGCCGATTGCGACTTTGGTCAATCTGACCGATCCGGCAACGGTTTCATCTTCCATCGCCACAAAGCAAAAATCAGGATCAGCAAGAATACCTTCGCGCACTCTAAAGGCTGTACGGGCGAACCGACCGGGGCCGAATACGGTTTCGTGGATGGCTTCGATTTCCGCCAAGTGGGCAGAGGTTTCGTGTGTGATGATAAAAGAACAAGTCATGGAAGCGCCGTAAAATTCAGGTGTTAGAAGCTTCCAAGGGAGGGGTAATCTTTTTTGTTACCCTTTGCGGAAGCATGCGAAAGCGGATGCAGGGAAGGTGCATCGGCGTCGGTTTCGCAAGGGTCGTCGCAAGAAGGGCATTTAAATCAATCCACTCATAGTGAGGCGGCTTTGCTATCATGCTTCTGTTTGGTCGTAAAGCGGTAAACAGTCTGTTTGGTTACTTCAGTTCCGCGCGCATCGTGTCATAGTGCGGGTAAGTGAGTGCAACACGACAAAAGGAATACGCATTATGGGTCTGTTGGTTGAGGGTGTTTGGCATGATGAATGGTACGATACCAAATCGACAAATGGTAAGTTCGTGCGAAAAGACAGCACCTTTCGAAACTGGGTAACGCGTGATGGCGCGGCCGGACCAAGTGGTGTTGGCGGTTTTAAAGCAGAAGCGGGGCGCTATCACCTTTATGTCTCACACGCATGCCCGTGGGCGCATCGTGCGATGATTTACCGCGCTTTATTCGGGCTTGAAGAGATGATCTCTATTTCGGTGGTTGATCATTTGATGCGGGAGAAGGGTTGGGAGTTTTCTGATAATGAGGGGGCTATTCCAGACCCTCTGTTTGGTGCGAAGGTGATGTCTGATATCTACGTGAAAGCAGACCCGAAATTTACAGGTCGCGTGACTGTTCCTGTTTTATGGGACAAGGAAACGGGCACGATTGTCTCCAATGAATCGTCTGAAATTATTCGCATGATCAATGATGGCTTTCGTGAATTGTCATCTCTTAAACACGACTTTTATTCCACCTCGATGCGCAGTGAAATTGATGCAGTGAATGAACGCGTTTATCACGACATCAATAATGGTGTTTACAAATCAGGTTTTGCGACCACCCAACAAGCTTATGAAGAAGCGGTGACCGCGCTTTTTGACGCTTTGGATTTTGTGGAAAACTTGCTTGGCAAACAAGATTATCTCGCAGGCGATGTTTTGACTGAAGCCGACTGGCGGCTTTTCACAACGCTGGTGCGGTTTGATCAAGTCTATGTCGGTCACTTTAAATGCAACCTTAAAAGGATTGCAGATTATCCTAATCTTTCCAATTATTTGCGTGCGCTTTATCAGGTGGAAGGCGTGGCCGAGACGGTCAATATGGACCACATCAAACGGCATTATTATGAGAGCCACGCAACGGTGAACCCAACTGCGATCGTACCCAAAGGACCGGAAATGGACTTATTATCCCCGCATAATCGGCCTGTGATAACTCTTGTGTGATCAAGCTTTATGTTCGAGATTATCAAAAATCGGGTAGATTGACGTGCAAATTTGAGGAGGAATGTTTGATGTTGACGAGATTATTGATTGTTGGTGCTGCTTTGCTATCGCTCACAATTGGTGCCCATGCCCAAAAAGTTGGGCCGATTGAGGGGCAGGAAAATCCGAACAGCATCCAAGAGCAGCGCGTTAAAGAACTTGAAGGGCTGCGTGAAGAGATCGCTTTAGCTCATCATGAAGATAAGTTGATTGAGCGCGAACGGCTTTACAAAATTTTGAAATCAGCAAAGAGTGAAGCAGGCGGTAGATATGTTGCTGACTCAATCTGGCGTAATTGGATGGATAGCGCGCCAAATTCTGAAGTCGCTGATCTGGTTGCACAAGCCATGGAACGCCGTCGTTGGTATGATTATGATGCGGCCTTGGAAATCCTCAATAAGGTCGTCGAAAAAGCGCCTGATTATTCCGAAGGCTACAACCAGCGCGCCTATATCTTATTTTTGCAAGAAAAGTTTGATCAATCGCTTGAAGATACAGACAGAGCGATTGAACTAGAGCCAAAACATTTTGCCGCCTTGTCTGGTAAAGCACGGATTTTGTTCCACCAAGGGCGTCATGAACTTGCTCAAAAAGTGCTGCAGAAAGCGGTTGATGTTCATCCGTGGATTTATGAGCGGTTCTTGCTTGTTCAAACGCCAAAATCGGGTTCTGAGCCTGCTGAAATTAAGCGCAATAGCGACGAGCTTTAGGCTTACCAATAATCGTTGAAAGGGCCGCCAGTTTGATGTTCTGCGAGCCGACGCTTTGTGGCGTCGGTTGTGCCGTTGGGCAGGTCATCGAGAGGGAAGAACTCTGCTGCAATAATTTCATGGTTGGGTAGATTGGGCTTGTTCTCTTGTTGCCACTCGGGGCAGTGATAAAGGGCTACATGATCGCGTTTTGATGCACGTCGATTTTGATAAACAGCCAATAACTTAACTTCACCAGTGAGTTCTACACCTGCCTCTTCCACGAGTTCCTTTGCTAAGGCTTGATGAAAGGTTTCCCCCCATTCAATTCCGCCACCTGGCAGATACCACCCAGGCACATAGGTGTGTTTGACTAAAAGCACTGAACCGTCGTCTTTTTGCACAATTGCTCGCACACCAAGTGTGTGCGAACGGCGTACAAGGTGGACGTAGTGCATGAGGCGTGCGATTAAAGATTTCATGATCTTATCTTGCCTGACATATTAAGCGGAATCCAGCGACCGTGACTTTTACCCTCGCCCATTTTTCTGATCCGCATATTGGTCCATTGCCACAACCGACTGTTGGTGAATTGCTGTCAAAACGGATTACTGGCTATTTAAATTATCGGCGCAATCGTAAAGCCTCCATGACATCTGGATCGCTTGATCTTTTGTTGGCTGATTTGAAAACCCATAATCCTGATCATGTGGCGCTGACGGGGGATGTTGTGAACATCGCCTTGGAACGTGAGTTTGTGCAAGCTGCTGACTGGCTTGAAACGGTCGGGCCTGCCGATCATGTGTCGCTTATACCGGGGAACCACGATGCCTATGTGCCCAGCGCTCTGGCAATGGCGAAGAAGCATTGGTGGCCTTATTTCCTTGGTGATGAGGCGGGTTCTGGCAACATAGATTTCCCCTATGTCAGGCAGCGAGGACCTGTAAAAATCATCGCTCTTTCAACAGGTGTGCCAACCGCGCCCTTTATGGCGACGGGACGTTTAGGGCGTGAACAAATTTTGAAAGCGGAAGCTTTGTTGAAAGCAGCCTTTGCAGAAAACTGCTTTCGGGTCGTGTTGATCCATCATCCGCCCTTTGTTGAAAAAGGCCGTTGGTTGAAACGACTGACAGATTATGAAGCGTTCAATAAAATGATTAAACGGGTTGGTGCTGAGTTGATTTTGCACGGACACACCCATCGGCGCAACGTGATGTATTTGGATGGGCCGGTTGATAAAGTCCCAGTCGTGGGTGTTCCGTCTGCTGCCAGTGGGTTAGACGGCAAGCATGAGCCGGGTCGTTATAATCTTTATGAGATTGATGCGGTTGATGGTGCCGAAAAACAAAAGCAATGGCACTGCGTGCAAATTGAGCGCGGCATCACGGAAAATGGTATTGAAGAGCTCGCCCGTCAGGTGCTTTAACCGAATGCCTTTGTTACAAATTCGGTGATTATTTCGCGGTTCCATGCATAGGCTAGAAGGCCGAGTGCGCCCACGATCGTGCCGATAATGAAATAAACAAAGTTGCGCAAGGGGCTTGGTTTGACGACGACAATTGGTTTGTCTTGGTTATTTGATTTCTCAGAAAGAGCATCCAAAGCGTCATCATCATCCAATGACGTTGATTGAATTACATTTGCTGTTTGGACGTGATTTGCATCATTCAGTGCAAGCTTGAATAAATCCGTATCTGCAAAAGCCTCATCCCGTGCCTTATCATCTAACAAGGCTGTTGGCTGCTTGGTCTTTGGCTTGGTTGAATTTTCGAGGGTGGTTTTGGACCGTTCCCATTCCGCCAATCGTTCGGCTATATAGTTTATGGTCGCATCCCCAACAGCTTTGCGATCTTCACTTTCGCACAGTAAAACCCGACCTGCTCGCGTTTCTTTGAGCATACGATAATTACCGGTTTCGTCCGCTAATGTAATGAAAGTTGTCGCATCCACCCAAAGTCGCGCAGGCTCTTTGCCTGAAATACGGAAATCGAAAAAATGGGCTTCATAGGGAATGTCATTGATGACATCGCTGAGATCATCGCGAAGCGCCAACAAGGCGTCACGTTTTAACTGAGCAAATTCACCTTTTGAATTCGCATCACGCTCTCGCACAAGTCGCAT
>CAZKKW010000012.1:0-29682 GCA_964553335.1 uncultured Hyphomicrobiales bacterium
TCAACAGCATTTTAACAGGCATGCCGCGTTGGACTTCAAACTGGCTATAAATACCAGCTTTTGCTTTTTCCAGCACCTGTGTGGAAATATCTGTTGCCGTAATTTCAAGCTTATGACCAGCCAGCAAATCCGCATTCTCGCGGCACAACATTGCAAGCGTATAGGCTTCCTGCCCAGATGAAGCAGCTGCACTCCAAATACGGATAGGACGACCCACGGGGCGATTATCCAAAATTTCTGGCAATGCGCGCTTCAAAAACAAATCAAAGGGTTTGCCATCACGGAAAAAGGATGTCTCAGTAACAGACATGCTCTCTACAACGTCATTAGCAAGATCACCATTTTGATCGGCCCGCACCATATCAAACAGAGTTTTATGGTCTGCAATATCATGATTGCGCATCACAGATGACAATCGATTTTCTAGCAAATATAGCTTCTCTTTTTGCAAAGACAGGCCAGAACGCTCTTTCAAGAAATTTGCAAAGAAGTCAAAAATTTCAGGAGTCATAGTGAGCCCTCCTGAACAATTTTCGCAATTTTTGCGCCAAGGGTATTAAGCGGCAATTGCGCCGAAGCGATACCGGCCTTGTAGGCAGCACCTGGCATGCCCCAAACAATGCTTGATTGCTCATCTTGGACCAGCACATTACCGCCGTTTTCAACGATATCACCGCCGCCAATAACGCCGTCTTTGCCCATGCCAGTCAAGATAACGCTCAGGACTTTGTCACCATAGATCTTGCTAATTGACGTGAACATGACGTCGACCGCAGGCTTACAAAAATTCACCTGTGGTCCATCATCCAAAACAATTCTTGTAACACCACCAAATTTTTCAAACACGAGATGTTTATTGCCAGGTGCAATATAGACGTGGCCTGGCTTCAAGACATCGCCTTCTTCAGCTTCTTGCACAACCAATTTACAAGCTTTATCTAAGTGCTTTGCAAACACTGACGTAAATGATTTAGGCATATGCTGGGTAAGAACGACTGGTATATCACTCAAAGCACCTGAAGCATCTTGCAACACTTGCTGTAACGCTCTTGGACCACCTGTTGAGCTACCTATGCAAAGTATCTCTGGCTTGCCATTGTTAAAGGGAATGAGCTTATCCGAGCACATTTTGTCTTTAACTGTGCGCAATGCATCGAGTTTTTCACGGCCAGAGGCAAGGGCAGGACTACCAGCCACTTTTTCTACGCTGGGTCTCGACGTCATATGATTTGACGGAGCATCCGACTTTGAAAGCAACGAAGAATATGGTTTTGGCGCGGATGGTTTTGCCCGCTCCGTCAGCATTTTCGCCCGACCACCAAGCCCAACACACAAGGCGTTGATGCGAGTAATGAGGTCTATACGAAATTCATTTGATGTCGAAAGGCCACTGTTACTGGATGGCTTCGCAATATATTCATGCGCGCCTTTTTCAAGTGCAGTCAAACTGATTTCAGCATTTTTAGAAGATAAGCATGACGCAATGAGGATACGGACATTTGGGCATGCTTTCAAAAGATGCGGCAACGCCTCAAGCCCATCCATTTCAGGCATCTCAATATCAAGAACAACGAGCGTTGGTTGCACTTCTGCAATTTCTCGAATTGCATGCAGACCATTATGGCATCGCGCGACGACTTCTACGTTTTCTTCAGCCGATAACCAGCGGCTCAACAAGCCTCTTACGACTGCGGAATCATCCACGAGCATGACCCTAATCTTCCGATTTGCATCGGACATTGGTCGATCTGTAGTCGCCAAACGACTCATTACTACTCCCACCAGGAAAGCTGCCCGGCCGCCACCAGAGTTTGAAAAATTAGTCGATTAAACCGACTTCTTGAAATTTCGCGTGTACAATTTCGCGATCAAACGGCTTCATAATGTACTCATTAGCCCCTGCGCGAATAGCGCGCGCGATGTGCCCAACATCGTTTTCTGTTGTGCAAAACACAACTTGCGGTTTTTCGCCATTAGGCATATCCCGCAGAGCTGACAAGAATTGCAAGCCATCCATCACTGGCATGTTCCAATCCAAAAGGATGGCGTCTGGCATTTTGGATTCACATTCATCCAGAGCCATTTTCCCATCTTCCGCTTCGGTAATTTCGAAGCTGAGGTCTTCCAAAATTCTACGTGCAACTTTTCTGATTACACTTGAATCATCGACAACAAGACAATTTTTCATTTCAGGAATCCATTTAGTTTATGCTTTTTGCTACGCAGCGATACGGTCCATCATACTGCCAAGTAGTTTCTCGACGTCCAAAATTACCATCAATTGTCCTTCTAAACGGTGAACGCCTGCTGATATATTTGTCCAATTTCTATTTAAATTTGTCGGGTTAGCTTCTCGGCTGTCGTCAGACAAACTCAACACTTCACCGACATTATCGATGATAAAGCCATAAGATTCGCCTCGGTACTCAATACCAACAGCCATCTTCATCGCGTCTTTTTCGCGATCTTCCAAATTGAGTAAACGGCGCATATCAATAGCGGTCACAATACGACCCCGTAGATTAAGCACACCTGCTATCTCATTTTCAGAGCGCGGCACCCGTGTAATGCTGTCAGGCATAAATACATCATGCACCTTTTCAATTGGTATGCCAAAAAGTTGGCCGCCAATGACGACTGTTACATATTGTGTCGTATTTGAGTCGAGTTCTTGCTCGTTCATGCCGCCAACTCCAGTTCGTTAGAAAGTTCTTTCAAAGAGGCAATCAAACCAGGGCGGTCAAACTTGGCGACAAAGTCGTCAAATCGACTTTCGCGGCAACGCTCGACCAATGACGGTGTACACACCGAAGAGATGGCAAGAAGTGCCGGGCATCCATAGCTTGGCTTGTCATGAATTATTTTAGCGAGATCAAAACCGTTTGATCCGCGCATTTCAATATCAGCAACAACCACATCAAAGACATGAGCCTCGTTCAAAATTTCTTTTGCAACATTGACGCTTGAAGCTGTTGTTACACGATAACCTGCAGCCTGCATGATTGGCGTCAACATGTTTCTAAAGAATTCAGATTCTTCAACAAACAGTAGTTTGCGAACCCGTTTATCATCCGACATATCAGAGCGAGTAAACCAATCATCAAAAGCGAGAGGCAAGTAATGACCAATATCCAAGATCTCAGTTGCTTTACCTTTTATAACGGCAGAACCAACAACACCAACCGTTTCAGATGTCACTTCAATATCAAGTTGGTCTTCAACAATATCGACAATCTCATCAACAACAAGCCCCATGGAACGACCAGCGTCTGAGAACACCAGCATCGGCTGTGACCCCTCTTCGCGGCGCTGCATTCCATCATCGACATAAACCAATGGCATCAATGTTCCACGGTACTGAACAAGATCGCGGCCATTTGAGTTTTCAATTTCGGAAACATTCACCTCTTCCAGGCGTGTTACAAGCGACAATGGCACAGCTTTTGGCGTTTCTGAACCAGCTTGGAAAAGCAACATAGAAGTCGTCTGATTTTCATTGCTTGTCACAACCTGCTCTTGTTCGCTCTGGCGATTTGCTTCTTCAACAACACCAGAACTCACACCTTCAGCAACGCCATTCGGATCAACGATCATAATCACGCTACCATCACCCAAAATCGTGTTGCCAGAGAACATATTAACGTTTCTCAAAACCGTAGACATTGGTTTGACGACAATTTCTTCCGTGTGGAACACACCATCAACAACAACGCCGAATGTTTGTGAACCCACTTGCATAACGACGATGAAGCCGCTTTCATCAGAAATTTCCTGATCGCCCGCATCGTCACCTTCTGGGGCAAGGCCCAACAAGCGCCCCATATGCACCAATGGCAACAGCTTGTTGCGCAACCGCAAAACAGGTGTTTCTTTAATGCGTTCAATGTGATGCTCACTATTGCTTTCAGCTTGAACCAGCTCAACAACAGACAATTGTGGGATCGCAAAACGATCGCCAGCAGCCTCAACAATAAGGGCTGAAACAATCGCCAAAGTGAGCGGAATTTTGATGGTGAAGGTCGATCCTTTACCCGTGATGGATTTCACATCAATGGTACCACCAATCGTCTCGATGTTGTTGCGGACAACATCCATCCCAACGCCGCGGCCAGAAACACTGGTCACTTCCGCAGCAGTCGATAGGCCTGCATTGAAGATATATTTTTGAATTTGGCTCTCTGGCATGCTCGCGATTTCGCTTTCGCTTGCAAGGCCATTAGAGACTACCTTCTCTTTAATGCGAGTAAGGTTCAAACCACGCCCATCATCGGCGATATCAATAATAATATGGCCGCCTTCATGATAAGCAGAAAGTTCGATCACGCCTTTTTCCGGTTTCCCGGATTTACGACGTTCATCTGGTGTTTCTAAACCATGGTCGGCAGAGTTGCGCACCATATGGGTTAGAGGATCCTTGATCATATCAAGAACTTGTCTGTCCAATTCGGTTTCCGCACCAACCATGCGCAGATCAATGTCTTTTTCCAGTTCATTTGCCAAATCGCGAACGATACGTGGAAGTTTTTGCCATGCGTTACCAATCGGTTGCATACGCGTTTTCATAACGCCTTCTTGCAATTCGCCCGTAACATTTGAAAGACGTTGAAGCGGAACCTTAAATTCAGATTCCTCATGACGACGAACAATTTCTAAAAGCTGATTACGGGTCAAAACCAGTTCTGACACCATTGTCATCAAGTTTTCCAGCGTATCAACATTCACCCGCAGTGACTGCTGGGTAACCGTTTTAGCGGCGGTTTCAGATTTTTCAGTAGTCTCTTTTTTAGCCGCAACAGGTTTTGTAGCCTCCTCGACAACAGGCGTCTCTTCAACTTCAGTTTCCAAGAACGCGCGTTCAAGCTCATCAAGTGAAACTTCGCCAGGTCGCAAATCACGCTCTAGCTCCTGAACGACAAGTGGACTATCTTCCGCTTTTTTCGAAGGAGCATCAGCGGCACCATCTGCCTTTGTTGCAGGCTCTGCTGCTGCTTTTTCATCCGCCATTGAAATTGCGTTGAGGGAATTAATCAGATCGTCATCACTACCCTCAGGTTCGACACCATCTGCTTCTTCAAGGCCGACGAGAATTTCTTTCAACCGGTCAATCGATTGCAAAATGAAAGAAACACCATCTTCTGTAACTGGTTTCCCGTCCCGATATTTCCCCATCAGCGTCTCGCCAGCGTGAGCAAGAGCTTCCAGTCGAGGCAAACCTAAGAACCCGCAAGTCCCTTTGATGGTGTGCACCAATCGGAATATGTTATCTAGTATTTTTTCATTATTAGGTTCTTGCTCAAAGCGAACAAGTTCTAGGTCTACAACATCGAGACTTTCAGAAGTCTCCGTCAGAAATTCTTGAAGTAGGTCATCCATTACCAACGCCACCAATATCTATTTCCGGAAATCCGGATGGTTTAACTGGCGTCAATTTTCCATTCAAAGCGTTAATATAGGCTAAAATTTAAGGTGAAAAATGTCTAAATATGGATCTTTAATAGATTATTTCGAACGCTTACCGATTAAATACAATTATAGCGGGTAAAAAATCATTCTGCAGTCAAAACAACATCATCGCCATCATTCGTTATATTGATACGAATATCGCAAAGCTTTGCAAGCAACCAACAATAATAGGGTTGAACATTGTGAGCATCTACCTTGTCGTCTTCAATTTCACCTTTGGCAATGTTAGCCGCCTCATCAGGCACACGCGCTTTTGGGCCTGAACAAACAAGCTTGAAACTTGGTTTTTCAGCAGATTCATCTTGAGAAATGGTAATTTTTCCACCTTGCGGCACACAGTTCAGCGCCAACATGACAAGGTTGAGCATAAGCTTAACTTGATTTTTCGGCAGCAACTGACGGGTAATGGTCCATTCTAAATCCGGTTTTTCAGACGCAACATAACCCTGCGCTACTTCTTCCGCATCACCCGTATCAATTTCCGCACCGGCAGAACCAGCAGCACCAAATGCAATGCGGGCAAATTTTAACTTAGCAGAGGCTTGCGTCGCGCTTCTGCGCACTAGGTCCATCGCCATATCACGCATTGACCCGTCAATATCCTCATCCATTAACTCCAACCCATTGGTGATTGCACCAACTGGAGAAATAATGTCGTGACAAACTTTGCTACATAATAATGCACCAAGGTCGCTGGCTGAAAGTTCAGTAATGGTATCGCTCACACTTTTCTCCAAAAGGCATTAAAAGCCTAAATCAGTAGTTATAATTGCCGACGTGCTATATCTTGCGTTGCTAAAGCACCTTCAAATTTAACGAACGAGTTGTGGAATTAAGTTTTTCCATTCCAATCGCCCACCTTCTACGTAGCTTGTTGGGTTTAAAGCCCATTGATTTCTTGCACTCACAGAATGAAAGAAAAATAATTGATTCTCATAAAGAGCCCAAATAATAGGATTACCCTCTACCAATCGTCCTGATGCGACAGCAAAAGCTCCGTACCCGTTGAACTGCGGCAAGAACGCTTGGGGTGCATCAAGGAAGCGGTCAGCATTCGCTGAATTTGTAAAATGCCAATAATTGTCATCCCACTCCACCTCAAAAGAATCTTGGCCCACAATGGCTTGCTGCTCAGTGAAGTACGAAACAACATCATATCCATACATAGCAATGCCCGTTGACGGGTTAGTCACATAAATATCTGACGTTGTAGCGATCGATGCGCGTGGCGAAATCGCTACACCCAATAGCATTGCCACAAATATGCCCAGAACAAACTTAATGATCGACTGCATTGTAGGGTAGACTCTGTAAGTGATTCGGTTTGTGGCTAAATTTTAGCCCGATATTTTGGACAAACAGTTAAACTGCAACGAATTTGTGGCTCGACTTTAGATAAAAATGGATTAGGACAACGTTTGATGAAATTCACGGATGTAAAATTAATAATCAAACAAGGTGCCAACCGTGTGCTCAAAGCAACGCTCGTTTCAGCGTTTTTAGCCACATCGGTGATCAGCTCGATTGCATTAAGTGTCAACAAAGCCCAAGCACAGGCAGCGCAAATCAATACCGATGACACGTTCAGTGTCCAAGAAGTCGTCAACACAGGCCATCGTTTCTTTGGCGGTGTATCCGGCGGTCTTGCAAGCGTTGTAGAACGTGCTTTTTCTAAATTCGGTTTGCCCAATGGCTATATCTTGGGCGAACAAGCAGCCGGTGCGTTTGTTGGAGGTCTCCAATATGGCGAGGGTGTCCTACACACCAAAACGGCTGGTCAATACAAAGCCTACTGGCAAGGGCCAACACTTGGTTGGGATTTTGGCGGCGCTGGCACGAGAACGATGATGCTTGTTTATAACTTACCAACAATCGAAGCGCTCTATCGACGATTTCCCGGTGTTAGCGGCTCTGCAGTCGTCATTGGCGGTGTAGAAATGTCCGTTCGCAAACGCGGCGGCGTGGTGGTTGTTCCAATCAGAAGTGGTTTAGGCGCACGGTTAGGCGTTAACGTTGGTTATTTAAAATTCACCACCCACCCTACAATTAACCCGTTTTAACCTCGAAAATTCTGTTGATGCGTGTATAAAGGCAAGAGTTTTGGAGTTTAGCCTGAATTGATACAGATAGCCCTATACCTTAGTGCGGGTTTTTTGGCAGCCGCACTTATCGCGTTATTAACGCTCCCTTTTTTAACAGAGCGGGCGGCCAACGTGGCTGTGCGCAAACTGAGAGCAAAGCTTCCATTTTCAACCGCTGAGATGGCTGCAGAAAAAGACCAACTGAAAGCTGAATTTGCGATCGCCCTTCGCAAGGTCGAGATTGACCTCACCAAACAATCAGAAAAAGTTGCCAGTCAAAACATAAACATTAGAGAACTAACCGAAAAACTGAATGGCGCTTCAAAGGTTGGTAAAGCAAGTAAATTGGCATTGGAAGAAATTCGCGCAAAAGAGCACGACCTCAATGAGCGTCTGCGTCAACGCGACGCACAATATGCAGGTCTAGAACAACGATCCAGACAAGTGCTACGCGAAAATCGCGAATTGAAACTGGAATTGAAAAAAGAAGGCAAGGACATCAAAGCGATACTGGCTGATCGCCCAGAAAAACCGACAAAGGGAAAACCAGCAACCAGCAAATCCGGCCTTCCAATTGCCGATATTGCTCTTGCTAAAGAAGAGGGTGAACTTTCAGTACAGCATTTGCGCGAGGCTTTAAGCGAAGCGCGCCGCGAAAATCAGGCGGCAGGGCGTGAAATAAAAATGCTTAAAGCAAGCTTGGCCGCAGGAAAAGGCTCAGCTGGTAATATCAAAGTTCAACTTCCCAAAGCCGCTGTTCCCGCTAATCTGGGTGGAACAGAAGACGTTGCTATAAATGCCTTGGATAAATATCCTGATGTGGAAGACCAAATTTTGGACTTAGCAGCCAGCCTCACTGCGATTACATCCTTGCTTGAGGAAGATGATCCCAAGGTCAGTAAGATTTTGAAGGGTACGAAACCTGATCACGAAGGAACACTGGGTGCGCGCATTAAGGCGCTATTGGATGCTGATGAAGAAACAAAATCAGCTGCCAGACCAAAGCGTACTGCGTCATCAAAGGCATCTACTGGCAGACCTACTCGGTCTGCAAAACCTGCTGACGCGTCAAAATCTTCAGTAAAGCCCGCGCAGAAAAAAGAAACTGCTGCAACAATGAGTAAAGTGTCTAACACTAAACAGTCACAACCTACCGCAAAGCGCGTCGCATCGACGACAGCGGCCACGCGCAAAAAAGCCCCGCCTTCTCAAAGCGCGAAAGCACGCAGCGCCGCAAAGCCCGCAACCACGCGCAGAACAACAACGAAGAAAACCGAAAAAGCCTAAAGCTTGTCGTGCTTATTTTGCAGGTAATTCCATCACGCTGTAGACTTGCCACGTCGGTACATGGATCAAAAGCACACCGCCGCCATTTGGATCATCATAACTAACAGCAAGGTTCTCGCCAGACAAAGACGTATCGATAATTTTCGCACCATCCGGTAGCGGATAACGAGCGCGACGCATATCAGCATCCGTTACAACCGCTGGCACTTGATAGGTTGCGGCTTCTTGTTCTGCACTTTGGTTGATCTTAAAGATGATCGCTGCAACAACAGCGCCAAGGCCAAGAACCATCACCAGCGTTGAGCGCAACATTAAGCGTTTCAACTTTACCTGCACATTTTGAATGGCAGGATCGAGTTCTTCTTCTTGTTTTTCGTCATTGAATGGGTCAGACACGGTATACCTGTTTACTTACACTGAAAGAAACGCCAATGGCTGAAGAGCCAACACCGGAAGCAATGCCTCCAAGTTCCGACGAACTCATATCCGAATTTTCAACAAAGCGCACCCCTTTGGATGTGAAATCTCTGGAAAGCGGTGACCAGTTCTCTTTTGCGGTGGAAGACGACGATGTTGGCACACGTTTGGATGCCTTCTTGGCACTGGTCATTGATGGTGTCTCGCGCAATCGGTTGAAAGACCTTGTAAAGACCGGACAAACAACCATTGACGGCAAAAAGCAAACAAAACCGAACACTCGATTGAAAGCGGGTGAAACGATAAGCCTGCTAATGCCACCGGCTGAAGATCCAACACCACTGGGTGAAGATATTCCCCTCACCATTGTCTATGAAGATGATGATTTGATCGTGGTGGATAAACCAGCAAACATGGTGGTTCATCCTGCCGCCGGCAATTGGACTGGCACCTTGGTCAATGCCCTTATTCATCATTGCGGCGACACACTTTCTGGCATTGGCGGTGTCAAAAGACCCGGCATCGTTCACCGCCTCGACAAAGAAACATCTGGGCTTTTGGTGGTTGCTAAAAACGACCAAACCCACCAAGGCCTCACCGCCCAATTTGCCGACCACGGCAGAACCGGCCCCCTGCGCCGTGCCTATAAAGCCATTGTGTGGAACGAACCAGCACGCGCCAAAGGCACGATACACACGGAACTTGCCCGCTCCGTCAACAATCGCTTGAAGATGGCTGTTGTCGCAGCAGGCGGGCGTGAAGCCATTACCCATTATGATATTTTAGAAGCTTTCGGGCGCGAAGAAAATCAAGGCACCGCCATGGCAAGCCTTGTCGCCTGCCATTTGGAAACAGGACGCACCCATCAAATTCGTGTCCACATGACCCACATCTCCTGCCCACTTATTGGCGATCCGGTTTATGGCACTGGGTATCAAACAAAATCAGAGCGATTACCTGATACGATTAGAAACAAGATAAAGTCGTTTAAGCGACAAGCCCTGCACGCTTTTCTTTTGCAATTTGAACACCCAGTGACAGGCGAAACATTACGCTTTGAAAGTGAACTGCCGCCGGAGCTCTCATCCATTTTAGACTTGATGAGAAAACTCTAAGCCTTAAGTTTTTTGGCAAAATGCTGAGCCATGAAAATACCGCCCAAAACCAACACCATCGCCAATGCGTGATACCATTTGAATGCCTCGCCCAATATCAAGACCGACAAAAGCGCCCCGAATATTGGCACAGAGTTCAAAAACAGCGCCGCATTATTCGCGCCCAAAAGCTCATTGCCTCGAATAAAACACGCCTGCGCGATGATGGATGGTCCAATCGCAGCATAGGCCACCACGCCCCAACCAAGCGTTGAATGCGGCCAGATGAACTTTGGCGTTGTCCATTCATAAAGGGCAAACGGTACCGAGACGATGCCTGCAATGAAAATCAAGACAGACAGAAAGCTCATCCAATGCATTTTGGGTTTCGCTCGCAAACCGACGCTATATCCGGCATAAGAAAAAGCAGCGAAAATCATGATGACGTCGCCTTGGTTAAACTCCAAATTGAGCAAACGATTATAATCGCCTCCACTCACCGTCAGCAAAACACCAATCAGCGTCACCGTGTAACCGACCAATTGTATCGCCAGCGGCTTGGCGCGAAAAACAATGAAATTGATCAGAAATATAAACATCGGCATCGCCGCCTGTTCAATCGTCACATTAAGCGCCGTGGTGTAGGTCAGTGCGGAATAAAGCATCAAATTAAACAAAGTAAAGCCGATTGGCGCCAAGAGGATGAAATACCAGATATTTTCGCGGATCGTCTTCCAGTCCTCAACCAAATGTTTTCGTGCAACGATAACCACAATGATAGAAGCTAAAAACCAGCGAAAAAACGTCAGCAGCATGGGCGAAACTTCACCATTGGCAAGCTTGCCTGCCACCGCATTGCCACCCCACAAAAAAGTCGCAAAGAGCAGCATAATGCCGCCATTGTTCACAGCTATCGCCCAACCTGATGCTTTTTGAGACATAAACGAGTACCTTTTGACAGCAACTGCCTAATTTAACTCAGATAAATCGTTGTTTGCGGGGGAAAAGCAAGTGATTTAGTTTAAATTGGGTGTTAAATGAATGTCGACACTCGCAAGTTAGTCGCAAAGCTTCTATAAACCGATGACCCGACATAAGAGCGTAAATGCTGATTTATGGCGGGTTTTTATTGAAGACAACATCCTGTGTCAGGATGATAAACGTAGGAAACCGATCGTTGACAAATGTAGCAGTAGTTGGCTCCCAATGGGGCGATGAGGGTAAAGGTAAGATTGTAGATTGGCTCTCAGAGCGCGCAGATGTTGTTGTGCGTTTTCAAGGCGGCCATAATGCAGGTCATACTCTCGTAATTGATGGCACGTCCTACAAACTCAGTCTTCTGCCTTCTGGTGTTGTGCGCCAAAACAAACTTGGTGTTATCGGCAATGGCGTTGTTGTTGACCCTTATGCTTTGGACGCTGAAATTTCCCGCCTGCGCGAGCAAGGTGTTAATGTTTCTCCTAACAATTTAAAACTTGCTGAAAATGCGACGCTCATCTTATCGCTTCACCGCGAACTTGATGCCATCCGCGAAGGCTCCAGCACAGGTACGAAAATTGGCACGACAAAGCGCGGCATCGGCCCTGCCTATGAAGACAAAGTTGGCCGCCGCGCTATCCGTGTTATGGACCTTGCCAACATGAAAACGCTCCGCGCCAAAGTTGAACGCATGTTGGGTCACCACAATCCACTTCGTCGTGGCCTTGGAGAGCCGGAAATTTCAGTTGATGCCATTTTCGCAGAACTGGAAGACATCGCACCAAAGATTTTGCCTTATATGGATGCTGTTTGGCGCTTACTAGACCAAAAACGCAAAGACGGTTCCCGCCTTTTGTTTGAAGGCGCACAAGGCGCGTTGCTCGACATCGACCACGGCACCTACCCGTTCGTTACATCATCAAACACCATTGCGGGACAAGCCGCTTGCGGTTCTGGCATCGGCCCTGATTCGATTGGTTATGTCCTCGGCATCACCAAAGCCTACACAACACGGGTTGGCGAAGGCCCTTTCCCAACAGAACAAGACAATGAAATTGGCCAGTTTCTTGGGGAAAAAGGTCATGAGTTTGGCACAGTGACAGGGCGCAAGCGTCGGTGTGGCTGGTTTGATGCTGTTTTGGTGCGTCAAACCTCTAAGATTTCAGGCATCACAGGCATCGCTTTAACCAAGCTTGATGTGCTAGACGGCATGGAAGAACTCAAGATTTGCGTGGCTTATGAGCTTGATGGCGAGCGGATTGACTATCTTCCCGCGTCTGAGGGCGCACAAGCACGAGCCATCCCAATTTATGAGACCTTGGAAGGCTGGAGTGAGACGACTGTCGGGGCAAGAAGTTGGAATGATTTGCCGGCACAAGCCGTTAAATATGTGAAACATATCGAAGAACTGATTGAGACGCCGGTGGCCTTGTTATCAACATCTCCAGAGCGCGACGATACAATTCTTGTCCAAGACCCGTTTCAGGACTAAACTCGAACCAATAATTAATGATTGAAAAGATCTGGAAACAATATGGCTGACTACCGTTCCATTCTAGACCGTGCAATTGACGGGCTTCAAAATAATACCGAAGAAGCGCGCCGCGCTATTTACGAAAAAGCACGGACCGCTTTGATGCGTCAATTGTCCACGCTTCAACCAGCCCTCTCTCCTGCTGAAATTTCCAAACAACGGCTTCAACTTGAAGAAGCTGTTCGCGAAACAGAAGGCAAGTTTTCTGGTGATGGAGCGTTTGAAGACGCTGTTGCTGATGCGCTTTCAGATTTGGACCTGAGCGACGATACGCCCATGGTTGAGGCTGAACCTGCGGAAGCTCTTCCAGAACCGGCCGCACCAATTGATGAGCCTGTTGTCGAAGCACCCAAAGTTGAGGCTGAAGTTCCAGCTCCTGAACCCGTGGTCACAGAGCCTGTTGCAGTCGAACCGGCATTACCTGAAATTCCAGAGCCAGACCCAGTTGCCCTCGAAACACCAAAGGTCGAGCCTGAAATTCCGCTTTCAACACCAGATCTGCCAACAGTTGATGATGTAAAGCCCGTGCTCGAAACCCCAAAAATCGACACACCTGCGGCCGAGATGCCATCTGTCGAGGCAAGCACTCCAGAAATTAATATCGACCCAACACCTGTCGATGTTCCATCTGTCGACGTTGATGTTCCATCCGTCGAAGCAGCACCGACACTTCCACCGTTGGCGGAACCAACAGTTGATGGAGCCGCTCCAACCGTGAGCGCTGAACAAATCGAACTTGAAAAAGCTGGCTTGGCGACACCTTCTGTTGATATCAATACGCCTGATATCTCGCCACTCGATGAGCTTCGCGAAACAATGGTCGCTGATGGGGTCGAAATGCCACCCGTCGCTGATGATTTCTCAACCTTTGAAGCGCCTGATCCAAACTCTTTCAATCCAGACGAGGTAATTGCTGCGGTTGAAACGGAAAAACCTAAAGGCAAAGGTTTATTATGGATACTTGTGCTTCTCCTTCTTATTGGAGGCGGCGTTTTTGCTTGGGCACAGCGTGAAGTGGTGACCCCGATCGTGACACAATTCACCGGCCAAGTATCAAGTTTCATTTCTTCTCTTGGAAGCTCTGAAAACAACGAGCCAACAACAACAACACAACCTGCAACCAACACGAGCGATGGCACCGCCAAAAGCGAAGACCGCATACCAACGGCTGGAGGGACAGACGACAACATTCAACCAGATACACGTGTAACCTTGCCTGATCCGGCACAACCGACTGATCCAGTCGTGGTGACACCAGAAGAACCAACTCCTGATGCAACACAGGATCAATCAAGCGCAGCAGATCCAGTGACAGAAGCGGCACCAGCAACCGAATCTGTTTTCACACCAGCACCGTCGAGTGAAGAAGCTCCTGCTGCTGAAGCTGCTCTACAAACAACGACACCAGCTTCAAACCTGTTCTCATCAAGCGCCATTCTTTATGAAGAGCGTCCTGGCAGCGATCAACCGGCTGTAGCTGCAGGCAATGTCTTATGGGAAATTGTCCCAACAGGCAGTGAAGCGATCGGCTCTACAGGGCTTCCGTCTGTTAAAGGCAGCGCGCGCATTGAATCACGTGATATTTCTGTCCGCTTTGAACTTATGCGCAACCTTGATCCGAACCTACCAGCAAGCCACCTTATTGAATTTGAATTCACACCAGGCCCGCTATTCAATGGCGACGAGATCAACAATATAGCTGGCGTGATCGCTAAGCCCGAAGAGGACAAAAGCGGTACTCAACTAAAAGGCGCAATCGTTAAAGTTTCTGAACGCGTTTTCTGGGTGGCAATGTCTGCACAAGCAGCTGATCTTGCTGCCAACACTGATGCACTTCAACAGCAAAACTGGTTTGATATTCCAGTGGTCTTCAAAAGCGGCAAACGCGCAATCCTCACATTGGAAAAGGGTGCTGCCGGTAAAAAAGCAATTGAAGAAGCATTCAAGACTTGGCAAGCGTCAAATTAAAAAGCCAGCAGGTTAAACACCAACTGGCTTTTTCAAGACACTAAGGGCCGCAGCAGCACTGGTTGCGCGGCTTTTAGCCTTCTATAATCGCAGCGCTAGCAGCTTGTGCTTGTTCACGGGACATACGCTTTACTGAGCGTTGAATTTTCTCAAATGCCCGCACTTCAATTTGGCGGACACGCTCGCGGCTAACCCCAAATTCTTCTGATAGATCTTCAAGTGTCCGAGCAGGGTCGTCCATACGACGTGCTTGGAAAATACGAATTTCACGCTCATCCAAAGTCGTCATTGCTTCACGTAGCATTGTGCGACGGTGTTCTAATTCTTCTTGTTCTTCAAACAGAACATCAGGCGTATCGCTCTCATCAACAAGCCAATCTTGAAACTCACCTGCACCATCTTCAGAACGGATCGGGGCATTCAAAGATTTATCGCCAGACATGCGTTGGTTCATCGACACAACATCTTTTTCTGGCACACCAAGGCGTGTTGCGATTGTTGTCACTTGATCAGGTTTTAAATCACCATCTTCAACGGCTTGGATCTGGCCTTTGACCTTGCGCAAATTAAAGAACAAGCGCTTTTGGCTAGCCGTCGTACCAATTTTCACCAACGACCATGAGCGAAGAATATACTCTTGGATAGATGCTTTAATCCACCACATGGCATAAGTCGCAAGACGAAAACCTTTATCTGGATCAAACTTTTTCACAGCCTGCATAAGGCCAACATTGCCTTCCGACACAACTTCACCGATCGGCAAACCATAGCCGCGATAGCCCATCGCCACTTTCGCAACGAGGCGCAAATGACTTGTCACCAAACGTTCAGCTGCTGGGCCGTCATCGTGCTCTTGGTAAGCTTTCGCCAACATGAATTCTTCTTGTGGTTCAAGCATTGGAAAGCGGCGCACTTCTGCCAAATAGCGTGAAAGCCCACCCTCAGGTGTTGGGATAGATGGCAGACTACCATTTTGCGCAGGTAAGTTGCTTTTTGCGACAGGTAAATTTGCTTTAGACATGAAAACCCCTTTGCGTAATCGTAAGGGAGCGCTCATATTTTAACTAAACAGGCGCTCACCTCTATTCCGTTTGTATATATATGGGGAATAAGTCGGAAATTTGAAGTGAAATTTGTTTAAAAGTGCATTTGCGATTGGGCGTGTCTCGCCCAATCGCTCATTATAGAGGGCTAAAATCAGCCTAAAATTGCAGTGACTTAACCACAAGAACGCCTTCAAGCGCATGAATTGCGGATAACAATTCCTCATTCACTTCGCCATCAACAGACAAAAGCGCGATTGCATCACTACCCTGTTCTTTACGGCCCAAGGCAAATGTCGCGATGTTAACTTCATAGCTACCAAGCAGCGTTCCAAGACGACCAATAAAGCCCGGTTTATCCTGATTGGTAATGTACAGCATGTTCTCACCGAACTCACCGTCCATATTAATGCCTTTAATCTGGATGAAGCGCGGCTTACCATCAGAGAAAACCGTGCCCGCAACCGAGCGTTCTTGCTTTTCAGTTTCGATCGTCAAGCGAATGTAGCTGTCATAAGCACCTTCTTGCTGACGACGTACTTCTTCAATCTTAATGCCACGGTCACGGGCCATCACAGGGGCCGACACCATGTTGACCGACTGCAAAAGCGGTTGCATCAACCCAGAAAGGGCCGCCGCAGTAAGCGCCTTCACGTTCATTTCAGCAACATCACCTTCATATTCAATACGAATAGCTTTGATGCCACTTTCCGTTTGCTGGCCAGCAAACAAACCAAGCTTTTCAGCCAACGTTACAAATGGTGTTAGTTTCGGCGCTTCTTCCGCCGTGATTGACGGCATGTTAAGTGCATTTGAAACAGCACCCTTCATCAAATATTCCGACATTTGCTCAGCAACTTGGATCGCAACATTTTCTTGTGCTTCCGTCGTCGCCGCACCCAAGTGTGGTGTACAAACAACGTTTGGAAGACCGAACAATTCGTTTTCTGTGGCAGGCTCCGTCTCAAACACATCAATGGCGGCACCCGCAACCTTGCCAGATTTCAATGCTTCAACCAGCGCTGCCTCATCGATCAAACCGCCACGGGCACAATTGATAATCCGCACACCATCTTTCATCTTCGTAAAGGCATCAGCATTCACGATGTTTTTGGTTTTCTCAGTAAGCGGTGTGTGCAAAGTGATGAAATCAGCGCGGGCGAAAAGATCATCTAATTCAACTTTTTCAATGCCAAGATCAGCAGCACGCTCAACGGTGAGGAACGGATCAAAAGCCACAACACGCATTTTCAAACCAAGAGCGCGTTCAGCAACGATTGAACCAATATTACCAGCACCAATAATGCCGAGCGTTTTAGAGGTTAGCTCAACACCCATAAATTTGGATTTTTCCCATTTGCCTTGCTGCGTCGATGTGTCAGCAGCAGGAATTTGACGGGCCACCGCAAACATCATCGCAACCGCATGTTCAGCCGTTGTGATTGAGTTACCAAAAGGCGTGTTCATCACGATGATGCCTTTGGCAGACGCTTTTGGAATGTCCACATTGTCGACACCAATACCGGCGCGGCCTATGACTTTAAGGTTTTCAGCCGCCGCAATAATCTTCTCAGTCACTTTAGTGGCAGAGCGAATTGCAAGGCCATCATACTGACCGATCACTTCAAGAAGCTTGTCTTTGTCTTTGCCAAGATCTGGTTGAAAATCAACATCAAGGCCGTAATCTTTAAAGATTTGAACGGCAGTTGGTGAAAGTTTATCAGAGATAAGAACGCGAGGAGCCATGTTGGTTTCCTTTAATTTTTGGTTCAAGCAACCAGTCAATTGGGAGGGACTGGTTGCTATAGAAAAGTGAAAATTTGAATGAGTTAGCTTGCAGATTTGACGGTTTCAAACGCCCAATCGAGCCAAGCGGTGAGCGCTTCAAGATCAGCTGCTTCAACAGTTGCACCAGCCCAGATACGAAGGCCCGCAGGCGCATCACGGTAAGCACCAATGTCAAAGGCAACGCCTTCTTGATCGAGTAGCGTGGCAATTTTCTTTGCAAAAGCTGCTTGCGCCTCATCATCCATCGCCAAAACATCGGGATCAGAAATGACCAAACAAACCGACGTATTCGAACGGGTCGCTTCGTCTTTTGCGAGGAAATCAACCCACCCCGTTTTTGAAACCCAATCACTCAAGATACCAGCATTGGTATCAGCACGACCCATCAAACCTTTCAGTCCACCGAGGCTTTTACCCCAGTTAAGCGCATCGATGTAATCTTCAACACAAAGCAGCGACGGTGTGTTGATGGTTGCACCCTCAAAGATACCTTTGATGAGCTTGCCACCTTTTGTGAGGCGGAAAATTTTTGGCAAAGGCCATGCGGGCGTATAACTTTCGAGACGCTCAACTGCACGTGGTGACAAGATCAACATACCGTGGGCCGCTTCACCGCCCAGCACTTTTTGCCAAGAATACGTCACAACGTCGAGCTTGTCCCACGCAAGGTCTTGAGCAAAAGCCGCAGACGTTGCGTCACAAAGGGTAAGACCTTCGCGATCACTTGGGATCCAGTCGCCATTTGGCACTTTCACGCCAGAGGTTGTGCCGTTCCATGTAAAGCATACGTCGGTGTTAAAATCGACTTTTTCCAGATCAGGAAGCTCACCGTAAGGCGCATCCATCGTTGTCACATTGTCGAGCTTGAGTTGTTTTACAACGTCACTCACCCAACCAGCACCAAAACTTTCCCATGACATCATGGTCACACCACGAGCGCCGAGCATGGTCCACATGGCCATCTCATAAGCACCCGTGTCAGAAGCTGGCACAATACCGATGAGATAATCATCAGGCACGTTCAAAACTTCACGTGTTAGGTCGATTGCTTGTTTTAATTGATTTTTACCTGGTTTAGCGCGATGCGAGCGCCCGAGGGGGGCATTTTTAAGGGCATCGAGGGACCAGTTTGGTCGTTTGGCGCAAGGGCCAGAAGAAAAACGCGGATTAGCCGGCCGCGTAGCCGGTTTCGTCATATCTGTCATATTCTATCCTCACAGATAGTTGCCCTTCGTTGGGGAAGGGTGTCCCACTGCGGGAATTAATGACTGGACGACACAATGTCAACGCATGATGTCGCAGATAGGCAATTATTTTTGCGCTGCACCAAAATAAAAAAGACGGGCTTAAAGCCCGCCTTCAAATTTGGAATGAGTTAGCCAGTCTTATTTAAAGACGTTATTGCCGCCGTAGTTTTTCTTACCACCGAATGTGTAGCGGAAACCAACACGAAATTCGTGTCCGTCAAAACCGTCATCATTCAAGTCACCAAAGTCCTGACCAGCGTCTACAATATCCGCAACACGACCATCAGCAATATTCAGATAACGATAGTTGAGGTCGAACGACAAATTGTCGGTAACTTTGTATTCCGTACCAGCTGTAAGTGCCCATGCGAAACGGAATTCATCATCGCCTTCAAAGAACGAAACCGGAGCTTGAGGGAGCGGGTTACCAGATGAGATGACGCTTGAGTTATCGATAAAAGCACCACCGATACCACCGCCTATATATGGTGAAAAGCCTTTATGCTCACCTAAGTCTAGGTAGGCGTTAGCCAACACAACATAAGCCGATTGTGAGAAATCGGTTGTTGTAAAACCAGGTCCACCAGCCAAGAGACAAGCGCCACAAGGTGCGAAACCTTGAATATCTTTGTTTTTTCTCAGATCAAAGGTAACATCGGCTCGGAAGTACTTATTAAAGTCATAACCGACACCAACCCCAGCCAACAATCCATTGTCGGCGTCTTCACCGAAGCTTTGCTGAACACCACCGCCAACTGTGTCGCTGAGATCAGGGTTTTGCCAGATCGAATAACCAATATCACCACGAAGGTAGAAACCACCACCGACTGAAATTGGTTTATGTTCAATTACTGGAGCTGGCGGATCCAAATCCGCAGCAACGGATAGATGGGCAGACATTGCGACTGCAGCTAATGCGCCCATGCCGACTTTCACTAAACGGCTCATGGAATAATCCTCTTTGTTACATACACCTCGCCAATATTGGCGCTCGCAGTTACTATCGCCGTAAATGTTTAAGAGTGGATTAACTAAGAAAATTAATTGCGTTCATTAACTATGATTAATAATTTCAGTGAAAAAATTCACAATTACTTTGAAAATCGTATGATATTTTAAATTTTATTTAACTTAAATTACTCATTTGTTAATTTCGTGCATCTTGGCGTATGAGCCCGGCACATTTTGAACCAACCACAAAGCCGACTAGCTTTGATTATCGAAAAGCTGAAACTCAAACGTCGCTTTCAACGCGCACGTTCGCCTATTTTGCAAACCAAGTTTACAGGGCAATGCGCTTTGCAGAGCGCAGACTAAAAGTCTTGCCCTTGCATCCGCTCAAATTAACGGACGCAGCATTGTGTGTTTTTCATAAGAAAAATAAGGTCGAAAGCGCTCTTAGGCAGCGACTTTTTTCACAGCGTCAATGATTTCATCAACGACGGTTTCAACAACACTATCATCATCGCCTTCCGCCATAACGCGGATAAGCGGCTCAGTGCCAGACTTGCGAATAACCAAACGGCCCGCATTGCCAAGCTTTGACCGACCATCATCGATTGCTTGCTTAACGTGATCGTCTTCCAACGGCTCACCACCTGCATAGCGGGCGTTTTTCAAAATTTGTGGTACAGGTTCAAAACGGTGACAAACTTCGCTTACCGGTTTACCCTCGCGTGCAACCACAGCCATTACCTGCAAAGCCGCCACAAGGCCGTCACCCGTCGTGGAATAATCAGACAGGACAATATGGCCAGACTGTTCACCACCAAGGTTAAAGCCGTGCTCACGCATGTGTTCCACCACATAGCGATCCCCCACTTTGGTGCGCGCTAGTTCAAGCTTTTGGTCTGTCAAGAAACGCTCAAGGCCGAGATTGGACATAACCGTTGCCACAATGCCGTTGTTAGATAACCGTTCGCTGTTCTTCCAGCTTTCTGCAATAACAGCCATCAACTGGTCGCCATCAACCACATTGCCTTTCTCATCAACGATGATCACACGATCCGCATCCCCATCAAGCGCGATACCAATATCTGCACGCACCTCATTCACCTTGCGACGCAGAATATCCGGATTGGTTGAGCCACATTCTTTGTTGATGTTCTTACCATTTGGCTCAACACCAATTTGGAAAACATCAGCACCAAGTTCCCACAAAGCAGCAGGAGCAGCCTTGTAAGCGGCACCATTTGAACAATCAATCGCAACGCGAAGACCTTCAAAACTGATATGGCGCGGCAAGGTACGTTTAGCAAATTCGACATAGCGCTCCAATGTGCCATCAATACGCTTTGCGCGACCAATATTTGCACTATTGGCAAATTGGCTGGTTAAATCTTGATCAATCATCTGCTCAATACGTTGCTCAATCTCATCAGAGAGCTTGTATCCATCAGGACCAAATAATTTAATGCCGTTGTCTTCAAAAGCATTATGGGATGCAGAAATCATCACGCCAATATCGCCCCGCATAGAACGAGTTAGCATCGCAACGCCTGGTGTTGGAATTGGACCAAGTAGGAACACATCAACACCAACAGCCGTAAAGCCTGCAACGAGCGCATTTTCGATCATATAGCCCGAAAGGCGCGTATCCTTACCGATAATCACCCGATGGCGATGATCGCCATTCTTGAAAATCAAGCCAGCTGCCATACCCACCTTCATGGCAACTTCAGCAGTCATCGGCCATGTGTTAGCCGTACCGCGAATACCGTCAGTTCCAAAATACTTACGCACCATTATTTTATTCCCTGTAACGCCCCAAAACGCCTTAAGGGGCGTTTCACAAAATTTGTTATATATGTTACCGCAATTGGTGCAAAAACAATTAAAACTACGGTCCTGTTAGGTTTCGTGAGCAATAAAACGTCACATAAGGCATACAAAAAAGCCCCGATATGAAATCGAGGCTTTAAAATTTTTCAATTTACGCTTCAATTTTGCGGCTGGGGTTCCAAACCATCAACGTCAGATGCGTCACCTTTTGGCTTTTTACTACCGGTTTTTGGAATAGCCGAACCACGTGTTGGCGGCGTTTCATCACCGTCATCATCACGCATTGGCGGCTTACCATCCAACAAGTCTTGGATTTCTGTGCCAGACAATGTTTCATATTCCAACAGGCCGTTTGCAATCGCATGCAATTGGTCGTTGTGATCAGTTAAAATACGCTTGGCTTCTGTGTAACCTTCATCAACGTAGTTTTTGATCTCTTCTTCGATCGTCACAAGCGTTGCTGGTGAGATATTACCTGTACGGCCTGCAAATTGGGCCGACTGCTCATCTGGGCCATAATCAATCATACCAAGCTTGTCAGACATACCCCATTGAGTGACCATAGCTGTTGCAAGCTTGGTTGCCATTTGAATATCGCCTGAAGCGCCTGACGTTACTTTCTCGTGACCAAAAATAATTTCTTCAGCAACACGACCACCCATCGCAACCGCAAGGTCTGCATAGCATTTTGCGCGTGTCAGTGAGACTTGATCCTTCTCAGGAAGACGCATCACCATACCAAGCGCGCGACCGCGTGGAATAATGGTTGCTTTATGGATAGGGTCGGAGGCTTCCATATGAATGGTTACAAGCGCATGACCTGCTTCATGGTAAGCGGTGAGCTTTTTCTCTTCTTCGCCCATAACAAGTGTGCGACGTTCTGCGCCCATCATCACCTTGTCTTTGGCATCTTCAAATTCAGTCATCGTCACGAGACGCTTAGAACGACGAGCAGCAAGAAGAGCGCCCTCATTTACAAGGTTCATCAAATCAGCACCAGAAAAACCAGGCGTTCCCCGTGCAAGTACTTTCAAATCAACGTCCGGCGCAAGTGGCACTTTACGCACATGCACTTTCAAAATTTTCTCACGACCAGAAACATCAGGGTTTGGTACTTGTACCTGACGGTCAAAACGACCCGGACGCAAAAGCGCTTTATCAAGAACGTCAGGACGGTTTGTCGCTGCAATAATGATGACGTTTTCATTTTCTTCAAACCCATCCATCTCAACGAGAAGTTGGTTCAAAGTTTGCTCACGTTCATCATTGCCGCCGCCCATACCTGCACCACGATGGCGACCAACAGCGTCGATCTCATCAATGAAGATAATGCACGGTGCATTCTTCTTTGCTTGCTCAAACATGTCACGCACCCGCGATGCACCAACACCCACAAACATTTCAACAAAGTCAGAACCTGAAATTGTAAAGAAGGGAACATTCGCTTCACCCGCAACAGCGCGCGCAATAAGTGTTTTACCAGTACCGGGAGGGCCAACAAGGAGAAGACCTCTTGGAATTTTTCCGCCTAGACGCTGGAATTTTTGCGGCTCACGCAAGAAGTCCACAACCTCTTCAAGGTCTTCTTTAGCTTCTTCAACACCAGCCACGTCATCAAACACAACGCGACCATTTGCTTCTGTCAAAAGTTTAGCTTTCGACTTGCCAAAGCCCATCGCTTTGCCACCGCCGCCTTGCATTTGACGCATGAAGAAAATCCACACACCAATCAAAAGCAGCATCGGGAACCAAGAAACAAGCGCGCCCAGTATTGGCGATCCTTTTGGTTCTGGCTCAACAGAAATCGTAACGCCTTTTGCTTCAAGGCGAGCAATCAAATTTGGATCATTAGGCGCATAGGTCTTGAATTGAGTACCATTGGAAAAGCTACCCGTGATCTCATTTTCATGGATCGTTACCTTGTCAATTCGCCCTGTATCAACTTCCGTTGTAAACGCCGAATAAGCGATTTCACGCGCACCCGCAGATTGGTTCGGGTTTTGGAAAAGTTGGAACAGCGCTACAACCAGCAGCAAGATCACAACCCAAAGCGCAAAATTTTTCAAATTGGAATTCATCAAAAACCCTTTTCATCCCAGCGCCGCATCAAGGCACTTCATTCCTCATGAACATAGGCAAGGAACACCCACATTTAAAGCCTTATCCTCCTAAAAGAGGAGGCTGTCACGGCGATTATCTCGTCAAAGTGAACTCACTTGGTTAACAAAGCCTCCAAAGCACGTCTTATTGGCCTATCAAACGCGCCACAAAAGCGTTGGAAACCTCCAAAATGGGGCCAAACGCTCATAAATTTAGAATCGCTCTGGCCCAAGCACGGCACGACTTCAATTTTACCCTTGTGTAAAAATGTCAAAAATGGCGACGATTGCAGCGCGATTTTTTCAACCTTAGACAAAGGCGGCTCAATTCTTTCAACCAGATCGCTAACAATCTCAACATCAAGATCAGAGCCTGAAACAAGCTCAGCCTTTGATAACGATGTTTGAATGCTATACCGCTTATCCCAAGAAATCGCACCATCACCAAAGTTTACAGCAGGCGGTAAATTACGAACTTCGCGGGTTAGATAAATCTCCCCCCCTTCACGATGAATATGCACGCGGGCAAGCGTTTGGCCGCCCGTGTTTTCCAACACCCTTTGAACATCTATTACAGATGGCAAATAGTCTCGCCCCCCAACCACTGACAATAAAACCTGCAAAACAACAATGGCGACAGGTTCTGGCAATTCATTCAATGCGGCTCTATCCATTAAAAGCCCGCCAAAACGAACAATGCTTACATCGTGTGAAATGAAATGCGCCACCTCATGTGACATTGCGGTTCGATACCGTGCAGACACTTTGGCGTAGGATAATAATTGACCACGTAGAACCTCGTTTTCCGCCAAAAGCAAACGCGTTCTAACACGCTCATAAGCTGTATTGTCATTGGTCGGATCGCACACCCAATGGACAGAACGCTCGGATAAATAGCCCTGCAAATCCACCCGCGCTAAATCAAGAAGCGGGCGATGCAATGAAATTTTGCCGCCAACTTTCGTGTAATAGTCCGTTTTAGCAGGCATCCCAGCCAGCCCACGCCCGCCTTGGTCGCTTCTTGAAAGCCGCATCATCAATGTTTCAGCCTGATCATCGCTTTGATGCCCTAGAACCAAATTGGAAATTCCAAGTTCAAGGCACCGTTCAGCCATCAATTCATAACGCGCTTCACGCGCAGCATTGGACAGGCCCGTTTCGGGCTTTTCACCGTCCCACGTTAAAACATCATGGGCAATGCCAAGGTCCGCACAACACGAACCAACCATCACCGCTTCATCATGTGAGCCAGCGCGCAAGCCGTGATCGACAGTTAAACAATGAAGGTATTTTCCCTGTCGAGTGGCCCAATCAGCCAACATCAACAAGAGTGCTAAAGAATCGCTACCGCCGGATACAGCGACCGCAATTTTCTCGGGTTCATGAAGGGAATGAAAAAGTTCATGCGCATCAAAGCGGCCGCACGATAATGCCGTCTCGCCTAAAGGCGCGGTCATCATCTTAAATGCAGTTCGAACGGGCCTGTTCGTCGCGGGCAGCTATGTGAATAGAGCGTGAGGCTTCTGGAAAACGGTTAAATACTTCAGCAAGCGTTGCACAGGCTGCGTCATGTTCTTCCAACCGCGCAAGCGAAAGGCCGAGCTTCAACAGGCTATCGGGTGCTTTGCTGCTTGCTGGAAAGGCTTTGTAAGTTCCAGAAAACTCTTCAACCGCATCAGCAAACTGGCCACGCGCATAAAAAGTTTCAGCCAACCAATAGCGGCCATTAGGTGCCAATTGATGGTTTGGATAAGTTTGAACAAACTTTCTCAAATTAGTCTCAGCGCCTGCATAGTCGCCATTTAACAACTTGCTGTAACCAAAATTATAAAGCGTTTCTGGGTCGTTCGCAGCCAAGGTCAATGTACCAAGGCTTGGCGTTCCATTGGGCTGCAACAAAGGGTCGCGGCTTTCTACTGTCGCCAAATTTGTTTGTTGACCCACATTTGGTTTCAACTCAAGCGGCGCATCTCCAGAGGGCGCAGGTACGGCAGCAATTTGCGAGCCGCCAACCGTTCCTGGTGGTGGGATAAGATTAGCATCACCACCGCCATCGCCATCAGGGTTATCATTTTCACTGCTGCTGTCTGCGCGTTGTTGTAAAGATGGCTCCTGCGTAACTGCTGCATCTTCTTGCATGATACGAAGCTGTTCTTGAATGCGTTGCAAATCAAAAACCAATTGCTCGACACGACCTGTGATCTGACGCATTTGCTCTTGAAGCTCTTGCACACGAATTGTGTTTTCACCAATCGCGCGCGAATTAATATTAATGGCAGCACCAAGCTCACGTTTAGATTGTACTTTGATAATACGTCCAGCCCGCTGACCATCATTGGTAAGGTCAGCTTGAGGCACGGGCGCGACAATAAGTTGTGCTGTTTCACGCGGGCTAGATGAAGGAGCAACAGCGACCGGCGCCTTGTTTCCTTCTTCCCCTTTAAAGAAATCACCAAATGTTGAGGCGATCTTGGAACCAAACCCATCAGCAGCGGCAGCCGGTACCACCGTAACTGAAACGGTCAAACTAGCGGCAAAGCCTGCGACCATAACAGAATTCAAAATTGCGGTTTTAAAACGTGTCATAGATGTATCTCTTCGGCATATCATTGGGGCATATGGTTGGCTTAAAATTACCAAAAACCATTCACCATCACGGATGTATTCTGGAATTGTGTATCACAATGAACGAGGAGTTGGACCAAAATTTGTTCAAAATCACGCAAAATTTGCCGAAAAACGAAACAAGGCGCTGCAAATGCAGCGCCTTGTTAAAAAATTCGTCTTTAAACGAGAAGCAGTGATTAGCTTCCAGCACCGTTCAAAACGGTTACAGCACGACGGTTTTGTGACCAGCACGAAATGTCGTTACAAACTGCAACTGGACGTTCCTTACCGAATGACAAAGTCTTCATGCGGCCAGAACTGACGCCTCTAGAAACGAGATAGCGCTTAACAGCCGTTGCACGACGTGCACCAAGTGCCAAGTTATATTCTCGGGTGCCGCGCTCATCTGCGTGACCTTCAATCGTGAATGTATATTGACCATACTGGTTCAACCATTGTGCCTGACGGTCAAGAATTAAACGGCCATCAGCATTCACTGAACTTGAATCCGTTGTAAACAAGACACGATCGCCGACGTTTACAACAAAATCTTGAGGAGAACCTGGCGTCGCTACTGAACTGTTGTTAACACCAGTTCCTGACAGGCTTCCATTTACAGCTTCTTTTGGCTTTTTGGCGCACGCACCGAGAGCAACAGCTGCTGTCATAAAGAGCGCAACAGATAGGCCGCGCTTAGAATTAATAGTCATCATCATAATGGGAACTCCACTTTATCCCAGGAAACTCAACGTCCCCAACCTTATAGTTAAAAGGAATACGTCATTGCTAGTTAAGGCGGGGTTCAAAGAACTGGTAAACAAAATGTAAAGCCGTGACGACCCTGCTCAAAACGCTATAAGAGCCCCAATTGTGACGGAAAATTGGTGAAATTCGACCGATTTGCACGAAAATCGTGCTGTATTTGCAACAAATAGGATAATCAGCCCATTTTTAGGTTCTGTTATGGTAAACGCAACCTTTCAAAATACGGGCTTTTTCAACGGTGCAATTAATAAAACCGGTCATTTGCATGACCGGTTTTACAAATTTGGAGAAAATTTGAGAAAATTAATTACTACGCGGCGACCAAGCAGGGTCAGAACCGAAGTTCGGCGTTGGAATTCGCTGCTCATTATAACCGGTCACATCAACAGACCACAGTTTTGATCCACCACTTGCACCGGGACTTTCGCGGAAGAACATCAAAACCCGTCCATTTGGCGCCCATGTTGGCCCTTCATTGTGAAAGCCCTCCGTCAAAACACGCTCGCCAGAGCCATCTGGCTTCATCACGCCAATCAGGAATTTGCCGCCAGTACGTTTAGTAAAAGCAATCCACTCGCCGTTTGGAGACCAGACGGGCGTTGAATAAGACCCTGCCCCAAAGGAGATACGCTGCGCGCCGCCGCCTGAAGCCGACATCTTATAAAGTTGCTGACGTCCGCCACGATCTGATTCAAACACAATAGCGCTGCCATCTGGCGAATAAGAAGGTGATGTGTCAATCGACGCTGAATTCGTCAACCTCGATGTCGCTCCTGAGCGAATATCCATCGCGTAAATGTTCGCGTTCCCGTCTTGTTGCAAACTCATAACAATACGATTGCCATCTGGCGAAAAGCGCGGGCTAAACGTCATACCTGGGAAATTACCCACAATTTCACGTTGGCCTGTCTCAATATTCAACAAGTAGACCTTTGGCTGGCGACCAGGGATGAACGACATGTAAGTGATTTCTTGACTGGTCGGACTAAAGCGCGGCGTCAGCACAAGGTCAGTACCGTTGGTAAGATAGCGGACATTCGCGCCATCTTGATCCATTATGGCCAAACGCTTTTTACGGCTCTGCTTTGAACCCGTCTCATCAACAAACACGACGCGGGTATCAAAATAGCCTTTCTCACCTGTCAGCTTTTCATAAATTGCATCAGCAATAATATGTGCGACACGACGCCAGTTTTGTTCCGTTGAAGAAAATTGCTGCCCATCAATCTGTTCAGAACCAAATGTGTCCCACAATCTAAACTGCGCTGTAATCTGCCCACCCGAAAGCGTGACAGCACCAGTCATCAGTGCTTTGGCGTTGATGACTTTCCAATCATCGAACTTTGGCGCGACGTTCGGGTCGGTGATATTTTCCAAGAATGTATTGCGATCAATGGACTTGAAAAATCCAGAGCGTTCAAGATCGGCCGCAATAACATCGGTAATGCGCTGAGAGTAATCGGCATTGCCTGTTAAGACTGGTAAAGCGATCGGCAGCGGCTCAACATTAGCGCCGCGCACATCAATCTCTACCTTCGACCAAGCAGGGCTTAAGCCAAGCAAAACCGTCGCCATAATGCCCCAAATAAGGGGGTAAAATTTCTTCACGAATGTCATAATTAAGTCCGTATCATTTCTCTCAGCTTTCGCCACTTACATACTTATACAGTTTTATGGGCGAAATGTGACTTCAAATTTTCGAATGCTCACATTTATCAAATCCAAAACAAATCACACACCATCTACTACGGATGGAAATTGACGACGAGGTCTTTCCATTCGTCATATTTTGCCGCTGGCAGTTTGTAAGGTGCACATTTTTGAATAGCGACATTCACCGCATTTTTGATGAGGAATGAATTGCCGCCAGAAAAACCTGTGACGCTCAAAACTTTAACCTTGCCAACAACGCTTCCGTCTTTTGCAAGCTTGGCTTGAACCTTCGCTTGAAAATCATTGCCCGCCGTATAACCTTGCGGCAAATTCCAGCAGCGCTTAATTGAATCACTCAACCCATCCAGCTCAGATTGCGTAAGTGGCGCCCCTTTGCGACCTTGCTTTGTACCAACTGAAGCTTTTTTCGTCTGTTTGGGTTTAGCCGCACTCTTTGGCTCTTTCTTATCCAAAAGCTCATTCGGCTTTGCGGAAGCTGTCTTGATCTTCGGGCGTGGGTTTAAACGTGGTGCTGGAGCAGAGGGCGCTTTCGGCGCATCGGCAATCAATTTGTCGATTTCAGAAGGGTCCGGCGCCTTTTCTTCCGGGATCAACTCTTCAATAGCTGCAGGATCCGGCGCTTTTGCAACTTCAATCGGCTTCGGCGGTTCTGGCTTAGGCTCTTCAACCTTCACAGGTTCTGGTCTGGGCCGTGGCGGCTTTGGTGTTGGTGGCGTTGGCTGTACAACAGGCTCAGGCTCCGGCTTGGGCGGTTCAACAACAGGCTCGGGCTCAGGCTCAGGCTTGGGCGGTTCGACAACAGGCTCGGGCTCAGGCTCAGGCTTGGGCGGTTCGACAACAGGCTCGGGCTCAGGCT
>CAZKKW010000012.1:29782-40607 GCA_964553335.1 uncultured Hyphomicrobiales bacterium
GGCTCGGGCTCAGGCTCAGGCTTGGGCGGTTCGACAACAGGCTCGGGCTCAGGCTTGGGCGGTTCAACAACAGGCTCGGGCTCCGGCTCAGGTTGAGGCGGGGTCGCCTCAACAGGCTTTTCAGCCACTTCCTTAATGGGATCCGGCTTCACCTCTTCAACAGGCGCTTCAACCTCGGTCGGTTCAACCGTCTCTTCGCTATCAATTACTTCTTTGGCGGTTTTGACCCCTTTTGTAACGTCCGTCACATCAGAAATCGTCACAAACTCAATTGGTATCGTTTCCACAAGCGGTTCATCGAATGGATCAGGCGCAAAGGACACCAAGCCCCATGTCAACAAAGCTGCATGGCCAACAAATGAAACTGTGGTTCCTGCACCGCGCATTAAAACTCTTTAACCGCCATTCTCATTAATCGAAAGCAGACCGATCTTTGTATAACCAGCAGCACTAATCGTACCCATTATCTTCAAAATCAGACCATAATTAGATTGACGATCACCGCGCACTAAAACCCGCTCTTCCAATCCAGCGCCCGCTTCTGTCAAAGCTGTAAGCTTAGTGACGAGATCAGATTCGGTGATTTCATCTTCTTGCAGGAACAATTGTCCTTCTGCATTAATTGTCACCGTGATTGGCTTGGCATCAATATTGAGCGCTTTGGCTTGCGATTTTGGCAAATCAACAGGAACGCCAGATGTAAGCAAGGGAGCTGCCACCATAAAGACGATTAATAGCACCAACATCACATCCACAAATGGCGTGACATTAATTTCGCTGATTACGCCCCCGCCGCCGCGGCTGCGTCTGCGCCCGCGTCTTCCGCCACCGCCAGCTGATCCAACAGACATACCCATCAGTTAGCCCTTTCTCTCGTCAATTTGACGCGAAAGGATGGCAGAAAATTCGTCCGCGAAACCTTCCATGCGGCCCGTCAATTTACCGGCAGAACTGCTCAATTTATTATAAGCAATCACCGCAGGGATCGCGGCCGCAAGACCCATCGCCGTTGCAAGCAAGGCTTCAGCAATACCCGGCGCCACAACAGCAAGGCTCGTATTTTTAGAAGCGGCAATCGCTTGGAAACTTTGCATAATGCCCCATACTGTTCCAAACAGGCCGATAAACGGGCCAGCGGAACCAACCGTTGCCAAGAACAAGAGGCGGTTTTCTAACCGCTCTGCTTCGCGGGCAATGGTGACATCCAAGACTTTATCAAGGCGGGTTTGAAGGCCGATGAAAGAACTCGCTCCAGATTCGTGACTGCGCTTCCATTCTTTCATCGCCGCAACAAAAAGAGCCGCCATACCGTGAGTGGAGCGCGCGGACAATGAACGATAAAGCTCATCAAGCGATTGGCCTGACCAAAATACAGATTCAAACCTGTCTAATTGTCGTTTCGTGCGACCATATAAAAGTGCTTTATCGACAATAATCGCCCAAGTCCAAACCGAGGCCAACACCAGACCGACCATAACGGCCTTCACAACAATATGCGCCTCCAAGAACAAACCGAGCAAAGAAATATCGCTCGGGGCGGAGAGCGCAACGCTCGTGATATCAATTGGATTAGCCATGTGTGTCTTTCCTCAAGACTGAATATTTATATCTGTAAGCCGCAATTTAAGCGTATAACGAGCCATGTGCGGGTAGCTTCAGCCATGAGCTTGATTCTTCGCATTAGCCCCGTCTCTGTTACGCCCAATTTTGGCAGAACAACGGCGCACAGCCCCAAATCCCCGTCAAAGACGAAAAAATCGAGCCACACAAGATGAGAAAGCCATTTTTATGGTTAATAAACAGTAAGCATTTGCGCAAACATGCCCAAACGATCCACTTTCACGTTGAAATTTATGTGAGGGCTTGGGTCAAACCGTCAGGAATCCGTTTTGGGCTGCCTTTTTCGTTGATCAAAACAACACTGACATCAGCGGTTGCAATTAACTGATTCTCTTTCTCAATGATCTGCTTCATAAAGACCCGAACGCCCTTTATGCTTTCAATTTTAGTGGTGACATGAACCACATCATCGATTTTCGCAGGTTTTATAAAATCAAGGGTCATGCCCTTCACCACAAAAAACAACGGTTCGCCGTAAAGCCCTTCTTGCAATTCGTTGTGATGCACCCCTTTAAGCCGCAAAAAATCAGATCGCCCTCGCTCAAAAAAATGCAAATAGCGGGCATGATAAACAACGCCAGAAAAATCCGTATCTTCAAAATAGATGCGAACAGGAAGTCTATGGCCGTCGGCGGTCAACTCACCTGAAAGCGCGTCTAATTGTGAGTTTTGCATTTTCGACCCTAATGTCAGCCAAAGGCTCGGTGTTCTCGGTGAATAAATCTCAGTGTTTCACCATTCACTATGTCAAAACGCTTTCGCTCCCGCAAGAATACGAGAGCGAAAACTGGCCCAGAGATTAAGTTGGGAGAGAGGGCCGGGGGAATAGTGACCGCCGCTAAACTTTCAGCGACAAAGCTAGAAGAATGGCAGCGGCCATGAATGACAGTATCGTCACTCTTTTTCATTTTATGCGTCGTCTATTTTACGTCGTTTGTATGCTCCCAGTATTCTTAGTTGTATTCTTGTATCTTTTAAATTTGTTCGTTTAGTATGATCTCAACATAACCAGAAAATGTGCATGACGATGTGCATCAATGCACAATCTGGAGCAATCCCCTTCTTTGCTTGACAACAGGACGGTTTCTACTAATTTCACAAACAATCGAGGAGAGTCCCGGCAAGGGTTCTGAGAGGCGGTTCAATATTCCACCGCGATCCTTAAAACCTGATCCAGATGATGCTGGCGAAGGGACGATTGACGAGCGCTTTTTATTGGTGCGCTTTGCGATACGCCTTTTCATCCTCATCATCAAACCTTGGTCTTTGAGCAATCGTTATGCGCGATGAGAGTGTGAATATTATTGGAGCAGGCGTTGCAGGCTTAACCGTCGCTGCTGAACTGATCGAGCACGGCTATAATGTCTCCCTTTATGATAAGGGCACGCATATTGGTGCGGCTTCATGCTCTTGGTTCGCAGGCGGCATGTTGGCCCCTTGGTGTGAACGCGAAAGTGCAGATGAGGCCGTTGCCCGTCTTGGTAGCGAGGCTGCCCAATGGTGGCAACAGCGCACAAGCCTCGTTGAAAACAACGGCAGCCTCGTTTTAGCTCAACCGCGCGATGCTAACGATCTTATGCGCTTTGCTAGACGAACCGACAAATTTGAATGGTTGGACGGTGAAGGGGTGAAAAATCTCGAACCCGACTTAGACGGTCGTTTTCGCAAAGCACTTTCCTTTCCAAGTGAGGCGCATTTAAACCCGCGCGATGCTTTGCTAAAACTTGCTAACTACCTTGAAAAGAAAGGCGCGACATTCCACTTCCAGCAAGATGGTTATGATGCCCCACGTGCTGACATCACCATTGATGCGCGCGGCTTATCCGCCTCCAAACAGCTTGCAGACCTTCGCGGTGTAAAAGGTGAAATGTTGATCATCAAAACCGATGAGGTACGTTTGTCTAGACCTATTCGGATGCTTCACCCTCGTATCCCTCTTTATATCGTCCCGCGTGCAGACGGTCATTTTATGGTTGGTGCGACGATGATTGAGAGCAATGAACGAGGTCGAATTACGGCGCGCTCAATGATTGAACTGTTATCAGCTGCCTACGCGCTGCACCCTGCTTTTGGCGAAGCAGAAATTATCGAAATCGGCACCGATGTGCGCCCCGCCTTTTCTGACAACCTGCCCCGCATCATCAAACAAGATGGCATCTATTATCTAAACGGCCTTTACCGGCACGGCTTCTTATTGGCCCCTTGTTTAGCCCGCATGGCCCGCGAAGCGATTGTCGACAAGGCCCAACCAGAACTCTTCATTCAAAAGGACAATGACGATGAACCTTACCGTCAACGGACAAGCGCATAAATGCAACGCCGTTACACTGGCGGCACTGCTTGAAGAACTTGGATATAAAGACGCCACAGTTGCCACCGCCCGCAACGGCGAGTTTGTGAGCGTGGATTGCCGCAATGTGGAGCCCATTGAAGACGGTGACAAAATCGAAATCCTCGCACCAATGAAAGGTGGGTAAGGCGCATGAATGACACCCTCACCCTTTATGATACCGAAGTCACATCCCGCTTCATGTTGGGCACGTCTCTTTATCCCTCGCCTGACATTATGGTCGATGCGATCAAGCGCTCTGCTTGCGAGATTGTCACCGTATCACTGCGGCGTGAATCTGGTTCTGGCCGTGAAGGGCAAGACTTTTGGCAAATCATCAAGAACCTGAGTTTAAAAGTCCTCCCAAATACAGCCGGTTGCCACACCGCTAAAGAGGCCATCACCACGGCATTAATGGCGCGCGAGGTTTTCGGCACCCCTTGGATCAAGCTTGAGGTGATTGGCGAAGCAGACACATTACAACCTGATGTCTATGGATTGGTAGAAGCAGCCGTTGAGCTCACCAACCAAGGCTTTCAAGTTTTTCCCTACACCACGGATGATCTCGTCGTTGCCGAGCGCTTGCTAGAAGCTGGCTGCGAAGTCCTCATGCCTTGGGGTGCGCCGATTGGATCGGGTCGCGGGATCAACAACCCGTTCGCCCTTCGTGCCATGCGTGCGCATTTTCCAGGCGTGCCATTGGTCGTTGATGCAGGCCTTGGCAAACCGTCCCATGCAGCCGCCGCCATGGAAATGGGTTATGACGCAATCCTGCTCAACACCGCCGTTGCAAAAGCTGGCGACCCTGCCCTCATGGCTGAGGCCTTTGCTGAGGCAATAATCTCTGGGCGCAAAGCCAATCTCGCTGACCCGATGGAAGAACGCGACATGGCCGAACCGTCGACGCCCGTTCTTGGAAAAGCATTTTTATCATGACAAAACTCGATCCCTTTTACCCAATCGTCGACAATGCCGATTGGCTGGAAAAGCTTTTACCAACAGGCATCAAACTGGTGCAGCTGCGCATGAAAGATCGCCACGGCAATATTCCCGATGAAGCAAGGCGCAAGAGCGAAATCATCCGCGCGCGCGATTTATGCAAAGCGGCAAACTGTCAATTAGTGGTCAATGACTTTTGGCAAATCGCAATTGATGAAGGCTGCACCTATGTGCATCTTGGACAAGAAGATTTGGATGATGCCGATCTTAAGGCAATCAGCAAAGCAGGCATCAAACTTGGGGTCAGCACCCATGATGAGGCCGAACTAGAACGCGCGCTTACCTGCAATCCAGACTACATTGCGCTTGGCCCGATTTATCCAACAATTTTGAAAGAAATGAAATGGGATGCGCAGGGCTTAGACAAAATCACTCGCTGGAAAAAACAAGTTGGCGACATTCCGCTTTGCGCCATCGGCGGTATCAACCTTGACCGCATGGCAGGGTGCTTTGACGCAGGCGCTAATATCGTCTCTGTCGTGACCGATATTTTACTGAGCGACACGCCGCAGGAGCGGTGCGCAGAATGGGTGCAGGCAACACGAGTAAAATAAAGTCAACAAATGTTGACAAAACAACTTGCAAACGCCAAACATGAGTTCATGTCTAGATCTCAAAAAACCAAAGAAGCTTTGCTACAAGAAGCGCGCGACCAATTTTGGTCTCGTGGATATTCCAATGTATCTGTCAGAGATATATCAAAAGCGGCGGGCGTGGATGTGGCGTTAATCTCGCGCTATTTTGGATCAAAACTCGGGCTTTTTGAAACCACGCTACAAGATTTACCCTTGCTCAATACCGATGCGATCAAAAATGCCAACCAACTCATTGACCAAGTGACCAATCTTTTCGTCGCAACAACACGTGACACGAAAAACGTCACGGCGACCTCGCTCATTTTACGAAATGCGACAGACCCAGAAGTTGGCGAGATGGTTCGTGACCTATACAAACGCACATGGCATCAATCGCTTGTGCAAATCTTAGGCTCAAAAACAAAAGCCACCCGTTTCAGTGCCGCTGTGTTGGGGATGAGTATTGCTGAAGGGTCCTTGATGTTGGACGGCATGCCGCCGCATCGAAGTGGGCAATACAAGGAAGAATTGTCTGGCTTTCTTCGCGCCTCAATTGAAGGATAGAAGAAGATGGCAGCGGACCAAACCTAGTTGGCCACGAATTTAAATAAGATCTTTCTCAATTTTTGTTGGACGTAAAAACCGTCAATATGACTGATTTTCGGTTTCGACAAAGATGACGTCATCGCGATCAAGCAAACCCAAAGCTGGCATTGCCGCTATTTCCAAAAATCCACTGTGCACAATTACCGAACTCTCGCACTTGCATCACCGCCCTTTGAAGCGTTAAAAGGAAACCAACGATTATAAGCCAACCAATGAGGCCATTATGACCACAGCAAATCCGGTGCTTGCGCAACAGTTCGCCAACCCTTCCCTCCTTAAAAATATCACGCTTGCAATCCTCGGCACTCTTGCCATTTGGGTTTCAGCAAAAATTCAAATTCCATTTTACCCAGTGCCAATGACAATGCAGGTCTTTGTGGTCCTCGCAATTGGCGCAGCCTTTGGTTCACGCCTTGGTGCAGCAACTGTTCTTTTGTATCTTGCAGAAGGGGCAGCTGGCCTCCCAGTTTTCGCTGGCACGCCTGAAAAAGGCATCGGCCTTGCTTACATGGCTGGCCCAACAGGCGGCTTCCTTATCGGCTTCGTTATTGCAGCCTTCATCACAGGCACGCTTGCAGAACGTGGTTGGGACCGCAATTTTGTAACCACAACATTTGCAATGCTCTTCGGCCTTGCCGCCATCTACGCGCTTGGTCTTTTATGGCTTGCAGCACCGTTCTTGCCAATCACAGAATTTGGCGGCATCGGCTTTGACAAGGCAATCCAATTCGGCTTGCAGCCTTTCATCATTGCAGACCTTGTGAAAGTGGCGCTTGCAGCGATGCTCTTCCCGATGATTTGGAAGATGATTGGCAACAAGTAAGCCAACGATTAAAGAACAAGAAAAAGCCCCGCTCAACGAGCGGGGCTTTTTATTTGATCCAGTTAATTGCTTCGCACTGTTACTCAGCAGCGATTGAGACACCTTCAGGAATCAGCGGCTTAATGCCGAGTTTTTCCATGAGGAGTTGATCTTTTTCAGCCTTAGGGTTCGGCGTTGTGAGAAGCTGCTCACCATAAAAAATCGAATTCGCACCAGCTAAGAAACAAAGCGCCTGCATTTCGTCATTCATTTCTTCACGCCCTGCCGACAAGCGCACAACAGCCTGTGGCATCATGATGCGTGCAACCGCAATCACGCGGACGAAATCAACACCTTCAACATCTTGGTTTACCTCAAACGGAGTGCCTGGCACTTTTACCAGCATGTTGATCGGCACTGAATCTGGATGCTCTTCAAGGTTTGCCAAAGTCGTGAGCATTGAGGCGCGGTTGGTTTCTTTTTCACCCATACCGATAATACCGCCACAACACACATTAATGCCTGCATCGCGCACATTAGAAAGCGTGTTCATACGGTCTTCAAAGGTACGCGTGGTGATCACCTCTTCATAATATTCTTCGCCCGTATCAATATTGTGATTGTAATAATCAAGGCCCGCGTCACGTAGTTCAGATGCCTGATCAATCGTCACCATGCCAAGGGTCGCACATGTTTCCATGCCAAGCGCCTTAACGCCGGAGACCATCGCTTTGACTTTATCAAGATCACGATCTTTCGGTGAACGCCACGCAGCGCCCATACAAAAACGCGAGGCACCGGCAGATTTCGCCCGCTGTGCTGCCTCAAGCACTTTTTCAACTTCCATCAATTTGTCAGCAGAAAGCCCCGTATCATAACGCGAAGACTGCGGACAATATTTGCAATCTTCTGGGCACCCACCTGTCTTAATGGAGATAAGCGTAGAAATTTGAACCGCATTAGGGTCGTGATAACGACGATGCATCACCTGCGCATCAAACAATAGGTCATTAAACGGTTTGTTAAAAAGCGCCTCAGCTTCAGCCAAAGTCCAGTCATGGCGAATGTCGTCTGTCATCGTTTATTGTTCCAAAATACGGATGGGTCTCTCGCGTGGTCATACAAGAATAAATGCAACTTGAAAAGTAACACTAACGGCAAAATGAATTTGCCAGACTATTCCTCACCCTCAGCAAATAAACCAAATTGAGCAGTGCCGCCGCCTTCTGGCACGGCAAGACCTAAATGGGAAAAGGCGGCAGGCGTCAACAACCGACCGCGCGGGGTGCGTTGCACGAAACCTTGTTGAATAAGATAGGGTTCCACAATCTCTTCAATCGCATCGCGCGGCTCTGATAAAGAGGCCGCAATTGTCTCAATACCAACCGGCCCGCCACCGAAGTTCAAAGCAATCTGGTTGAGATAACGCTTATCCAAAGCATCAAGCCCACGTTGATCCACATCAAGGCGTTGCAATGCTTTATCCGCAATTTCTGCGGTAATTTCTGACGCGCCATCATAAATTGCAAAATCACGCACACGACGAAGCAAGCGTCCTGCAATGCGCGGCGTACCACGAGAGCGTCGCGCCACTTCCTTCGCACCATCCGGTGTCATACCAATACCCATAATTCGTGCACCACGGGTAACGATGCCTTCAAGTTCTTCCACGGTATAAAAATTAAGCCGGATTGGAATGCCGAAACGATCACGCAATGGTGTCGTCAAAAGACCCAAGCGGGTGGTTGCTGCAACAAGGGTGAATTTTGCAAGATCAATCTTCACAGACCGCGCCGCTGGCCCCTCACCGATGATCAGATCAAGCTGAAAATCTTCCATCGCGGGATATAAAATTTCTTCAACCGCTGGGTTCAGTCGATGAATTTCATCAATGAATAAAACGTCGTTTTCTTCGAGGTTCGTTAGTAGAGCCGCAAGATCGCCAGACTTTGCAATCACGGGCCCAGAGGTGGATCGAAAATTAACGCCCAACTCACGCGCCACAATCTGCGCCAGTGTGGTTTTGCCAAGACCGGGCGGGCCGACAAACAGCACATGATCCAATGCATCACCACGCGCTTTCGCCGCACCGATGAAAACCTTCAAATTTTCCCGCGCTTCTTTCTGGCCCGTGAATTCGTCAATCGCTAAAGGGCGGATCGACGTATCGTCATCCTCGCGAACTTCAGGCGTTATAATGCGGTCTGCGTCTTCGTATGAATCACTCATATCATTGGTTTACCGCGTCTTGTTCGCCGCGCCAAACGGCAAGTTCTTCTTTTGTCAGCGGGCCGATCCATCCTTTAGGCCGTGAAAGCCACAATATGGCAGAGACGATAGGACCAAGCACCAAAGGCAACGCGATGAGGAAAACCAAAACAGGCACGGAGATCACATCTGAACGCTCACCCATCCAAAATTTCAAAGCCAAAATCATCGCCGAAGAATTGCCGACAACCGCGCCAATGGCAGATGAAATCAAAATATCGCCAATCTCAATCCCCTGCTTTTTAATGAACCGCGCCATCGCAACAAGCGCTGTTAATAGCGCTGGGCCGGTACCGACAGGAAAGAACCATTGAACGGCAAGCATGACCGGCAAAAACGCAATGTCGTGATGCTGCTCAAGACCGAAAAACTTCTCAAACAAACCAAACGGAATAAGCAAAACAAGGCATAAGCCTAGCCCCAAAAGCGGCCCAGCAACCACGGCATAAATCACAAACCGTGTGCGGGTGCGCTTTTTATAATCAGTACCGGAAATCAAGAAGAGAGCTCCTTTAACCCCAACCTAATCAACGTTTGCGCATCCGCATCTTCGCCCTCACGCTGGACGACTGCAGCAACCGCACCCGATGCCTGCTGGGCGCTGTAGCCCAAATTGGTCAGCGCGGAAACGGCGTCTGATACAGCGGAAGAGGCAACGCCTTCGCCCAGTTCTTGTTGCAGGCCGATTGTGCCTGTTGCATCTCCTGACATGGCAGGCACTTTGTTTTTCAGTTCCAGTACAATGCGCTGCGCAACCTTCGGGCCGACACCCGGCGCGCGAGAAACCATCGCTTTGTCTTGTAGCGCAATGGCGGATGCAAGTTCGCTCGCGCTCAACGTGCCCAAAATCGCAAGCGCCACCTTCGCGCCCACCCCTTGCACGTTTTGTAAAAGGCGGAACCATTCACGTTCAAGGTCTGAGGCAAAACCGAAGAGCTTGATTTCCGTCTCACGCACATGGGTCTCAATAGCAAGCGTTGCTGCTTCTCCCGCCTGTGGCAACGTGCCAAGTGTCTTTGTTGAACAATGCACCTGATAGCCAACGCCCTGCACATCAAGGATCAGATAATCATCGCCATAACTATCGACCACACCTTTGAGCTTACCAATCATTGCGCTGCTGCCATTCTCATTTGTTGGGCCAAGGTTTGCCTATTGTGAGCGTGACAAATCGCAATCGCCAAAGCATCAGCCGCGTCATCGCTATCAAACTTTGCCTTTGGCAATAAGATACCGACCATCATTTTTATCTGCTTCTTGTCGCCATGACCAACACCAATCACACTCTTCTTCACTTGGTTCGGCGCATATTCTCCAATCCGCATACCCGCTTTTGCAGGCGCTAAAAGGGCGGTGCCGCGCGCTTGGCCAAGTTTCAATGTGGAACGTGGGTTGTTATTGACGAAGGTTTCCTCAACCGCTGCTTCCTGCGGTTGCCATTCACCAATAACCGCGGTGAGGCTGTTGAATATCTCAAGCAAGCGGTTGGCAAGGTCAGCATCGGTCGCAGCCTTAATCGTGCCTGCTGCCACAAAGGAAAGCCCGTTCCCCTTCACATCAATCACGCCCCAGCCCGTGTTGCGCAAGCCCGGATCAATGCCCAAAATTCGAATCGTTTCATTCATA
>CAZKKW010000013.1:0-1990 GCA_964553335.1 uncultured Hyphomicrobiales bacterium
AGCGTAGACTTTTTCAGTATCGATACCGAGCACACGGGCCGCACGCGCATCTTGTGCTGTGGCGCGGATGGCTTGTCCCATGCGGCTGTTCTTCATGAATAAGACAACGCCGAGCGCGAGCGCACTGGCCATTAAGACGCCAAGCACTTTTGCCATTGGCAGCTGGATAAAGCCGTCGGCAAATTCGAGAACAGGCATATCAAGCGTTAGGCTTTGGGTGTCAGAACCGAACAACAAGTTCATGATTTGCGCCATCATAATGGCAAGGCCGAAGGTGGCGAGGAGGGAGGTGAACAGATCGCGTTCAATCACGCGGGAGATCACTAATTTATACGTCATCCAGCCAATGCCCCACATCACCACGAAGGCGACAGGGACACCAAGAAGCGGGTGCATGCCGATGTTATTGACCAACCACCAAGAGACATAGCCGCCTGCAATAACGAAGTCACCTTGGGCCAAGTTTTTGACATTCATCACGCCCCAAACAAGGGCCAGACCGTAGGCTGCAAGCGCGAACAATGCGCCAATCATCAGCCCTTCAATAATAATCGCTAAATTGACGATCGGAAATTCGATGAGTAGGCCGATATTGCCCAATATTTGATCCATAAACCTCGACCTTCGAGAAAGGTTTGCTGCCGTTCAAACACTTGTCAAAGCGCATGTTACGGAATGATTATAAATATCCGGAGAGATAACCCAGACGCTGAACAAACAGCGTCTGGCTCATTATTGTTATGCGATTAGTTGGCTTTGCGCGGATAGTTCACTTTGTGTGAGGCAAAACCTGATGGTGCGACAACATTGTATTCACCATTTTGAATTTGACGCAGAACCATTGGCTTGGCGATGTTGTTGCCAGCCTCAGAGAAGCGAATGTCACCATAGAATGTTTTCAAATCAGTCTTGGCGATTGCATCACGCACAGCGTCTTTATCCAATGTGCCAGCACGCTCAAAAGCATCTTTGAAGACATAAACCGCAGCACTTGCTTGCGCTGTTTGATACGGTACTTTCTTCTCAGCATATTCAGGGTAGGCCCCTTTGAACTCATGTTCATAGTTTGAAGCACTGCCGAAGATTGGATCTTCATAGGTGAGGGATTCAGCCCATTGTGTTGAACACAAAATGTCATTTGCTGCATCACCGAAATTGCCTGTCACATCTGCTGCTTCGCAGTGGGTAAGGGCGACCATTGGTGTTTTGATTTTCTGCTCACCAATTTGACGAACCGCTGTTGCGGCACCTTTTGAGTGACCAGATACAACGAGAAGGTCCGGTTTTAGCAATTTTACCTTTGTGAGGATTGCTGACATATCTGAAAGATCGCGTGGTAGCTTCTCGTCGATGATGACTTTCATGCCAAGCTTTTTAGCATCTTCCAAAACGCCTGCACGAATATCGAGCGAGAATGGATCGTTCTCAACCGCAATCGCTACCTTTACAGAAGAAGGTTCTTTGCCCGCTTCTTTGGCTTTTTCAGCGGCAAGTGTAACGGCTGATGCGAGATATTGCTCAGAGGTTGAAAGCACGGCGAAGAGATACTTGTAACCCTTGTTGAACAAAGAGCGCGACGCGCCTTCTGCTTCAACCATTGGGATTTGATATTTCTCCGTTACCGGCGCAATCGCTTTTGTTAGGCCTGATGAATAAGGCCCAAGCATAAATTGTACTTTGTCTTGGTTGATCAGGCGTTCAGCAAGGGTTGCGCCACGGTCGCCTTTGGACTCGTCATCATAATAAATGACGTTGAAGTTGTAGCATTTGTCAGCAACTTTAATGCCGCCATTTTCTTTGATTTTTTTGATGGCAAATTCGTAACCGTTTTTCGCATGCGCGCCGTTGGTCGCATATTTACCGGTGAGCGAGATGGCGGAACCAAGTGTCAAAACTTCGCATTCAGCAGCTGCAGCAATGCCAGTAGAGGCCATCAAAATACCGAAGGTATAGGCCATACTTTTCATAGTACGTTTCATTATAATCCTCC